>CAMJMR010000012.1 GCA_946407095.1 uncultured Selenomonadales bacterium
CGGCGTCCATGATAATCACGGCGTCCCCGTCGGCGTAGTCAATGCCCGCCATCATCGCCGATTCCTTGCCGAAGTTGCGCGACAGGCTCAAGTAGGTAACGTCGTCGTGGGCGGCGGATATGGCGCGCAATTTCTCAAGCGTGGCGTCTCGGCTGCCGTCGTTGACGAAAATGTAATTGAATTTGCAGTCGGGGATTTTCGACAAGTGCTCTTGCACGGCAGGGTAGAACATGTCGATAACCTCCTGCTCGTTGTAGCACGGCACGATAATCGTAATTTTATCCATTGAAACTCCTCCGTCAGTAGTAAATGTACTGCGTCAATTTTTTGTTGGCCTCCGCGTCCAAGACGACTTCCTTCAAGCCGTAGTATTGCGCGTAAGTTATGTTGCGGTTGTTGAACTCGTCGCGATAGGGCGTCACGTCTCCGTAGAAGCGCGCGTACGAATCAAGCGTCCAAATCCAGAGTCCGTGTTCGGGCAAGTAGGGCAAGTAAATGGGCTGCAAGACAATCAAATCGTCATGCTTGTGCTGCTCAATGTAAGCTTGCCGCTCCGCGATTTGCGAATGAACATACCAATCGGTGCCTATCGAATAGACAATCGTCACGAGCCAGACAATCAGCGCGGCGGAAATTATTTTCGGCGAAAGGTTAATCGTCGTCCGCTCCAGCGCGGCAACCGAAGCCGTCAGCGCGAACACCGGCGAGGCGAATGCCGCCCGCGCAGGGAATTCCGGCGAGAACATCAGCAGGCACGGCAACAAAAGCCCCGCCGCCGCGAACGCCAAGATAAATTGCGTCGCTTGAGGCGTCTTGCGCCCGCGAATGAAGTACAGGGCTATCACCACGTACAAAAGCACGTCGCCCGCCAAAATGTATTTCATGCCGTCGTTAAAGTTGTCAATGAACATCTGCGCGGACAGAAACGGTACAGTTTCTTCGTTCGCGTCGACGACGTAGCGTTGGAAGTTGCCCGGTGCCAGCATCAACAGCGCGTAGCCGACGAACAGCGTGATGAAGCCGACGAGCATCCACCGCTCAAGCCGTCCTTGCCGCCAAAAGTACACCAGCGCGAGGAACGCCAGGAAAATCACGAACGCTCCGCCCGATTCATTAGACCAGCCCGCCAACAAGCCGAGCACCGCCATTGCAGGGACGAAGTACGAGGGGTAAGGGGCTTGGGCTTTGTTCCAAAACTTCAGCGCGAAAGGCAACAGGAACAGCATTTGCAACGCCGTCATCCAAAGATAATTGCAAGAGCCCGTCATCCACAGCGCAGTTTGAAAAATTTCGGGCAAGAAAAACCACAGCGCGAAAAATATCCACAGGAACGTTTTGCCGTCAAGGTTTTGGAAGTCAACCTTGCCCTTCGCCGCGAAGTAAATCAGAAACGCCAATGCCGCATACATCAGCGCGTTTGCGAAGTCGAACAGCAACTTGCCCGTCAAGCAGAAGAATTGAACGAAGCAATGCGCGACCGTCCGCCCGCCCCACGTGAAGTAGTGCGACCATTGCGAAACGAAAATGTCTCCTATCGAGTCGAGCCGCTCAAGCTTGCCGATATTGTTTTGGAAGTTGCCGTTCTGCGCGCCATCCCATATGAACGAGTACGCGTAATCGTCTCCGAAAAACGGCGTCAACAAGTTCATAAGCAGAAACGTGCCCACGCAGAAGGCTATCACGAGCCACGCGGGGATTTTGTTTAAGTCAATCAATGTTTCCGTCTCCCTTCAATCAGCGCGAAGAGTACCGGCACGATAATCACGCCAAGCACCGTCGTGAAGAACATGCCGCCCACTATCGCCCAGCCCATGCCTTGACGAGCCGCCGAGCCCGCTCCCTGCGCCAACGCCAACGGTATGCACGAAACGATAAACGCCAGCGAAGTCATCAATATCGGGCGCAACCGCTCCGTCGCCGCCTCAATCGCCGCCCGCGCAGGTTCCATGCCGCCTTCGACTTTAACCTTCGCGAATTCGACGATTAGTATCGCATTCTTCGCCGCCAAGCCGACCAAGACCAGAATGCCGATTTGCATGTAGACGCTTGCCAAGTTGCCCGTCACGACCTCCGCAAGCAACGCCCCGAATATCGCCGTCGGCACGCTCAACATGACGGCAAGCGGCAAGCTCCACGACTCGTAAAGCGCAACCAAGCTCAGGAAGACGACGACCAACGCCAATGCGAAAACTTCAGCGGACGAACGCTGCGCAAGCTTTTCCTGCCGACTTTGCTCCGCCCATGCGATTTGGAAAGTGTCGGGCGCGACCGTTTCAACGACCTCCTCCAAGGCGTCAAGTGCTTGACCCGTCGAAAAGCCTTCGCCGACATTCCCGTCGAAGTTCACGCAACGCATTCCATTGTAGCGCGAAATTTGCGATACGCCCGTCGTGCGCGTCAACGTGACCAGAGTATCAAGCGGGACAAGTCCGCCCGCCGCGTTCCGAACATATAAAAACTTCGCAACGTCGACCGAATCGCGATAGCCCGCCTCCGCCTGCATGACGACCTTGTAGACGCGTCCGAAGCGCGAAAAGTCGTTGACCTCGTCGCCGCTGAAGTTCACGCGCAGGGCAGAGTAAATATCGTCCAAGCTCACTCCCAAAAGCTTAGCCTTGTCCTCGTCGACGCGAACATCGACGTAGGGCTTCGACACGTTGAAACTGCACGTCACGTCCTCAAGTTCGTCGCGTTCGTTGGCGGCCGTCTCAATCGCTTTGGCAAGCGCGGCAAGTTCGGCGTCGCTGTGACTTTGCACGTCAAGCAGTCTCATTGACAACGCGCCCGAAGAATCCAGCCCCGGCAAGGAATTTGCGCCCATGGCGAACACTTCGGCTTCGGGAATGACGCGAGCCGCCGTCTCATTGACCGCCTCCAAAATTTCTTCAAGACTTGCGTCGCGTTCGTCCCAATCCGCCAGCTTGCCGAAAATTTCGCCCGTGTTTGAGTTCGTGCCGCCGCCCAAGACATCCGCGCCCGCCACGACCGAAATGCTTTCCACGCCGTCAATTTCCTTCAGCGCGGCGGAAAATCTTTGCAAAGTGTCAATCGTCAAATTCATCGACGTGCCTTCGGGCAAGTTCACTGCCGCAAGGAAATTGCCCTTGTCCTCGTCGGGAATGTATTCGCTCGGCAAAATGTCATTGAGTGCGACCGCGCCCGCCGTCACCGCCGCCAACATCAGCACTGCCAAAGCCTTCCGCCGCATGAAGAACTCCAACAGCCTTTGAAACGCCGAAAACGCTTGCCCTTTGTCCTGTGACCCGCGTCCCTTCAGCAACAGCACGCACAGCGCGGGCGTCAGCGTCAAGGCAACGAGCGTCGAGAAAAACATCGACACGACGATTGTCAGCGCGAATTGCCGATAAAGTTCGCCCGTTATGCCTTCAAGGAAGGCAGCCGGCACGAACACCGCCGCCAACACGCACGCAATGGCGATTATTGGCGCTTGAATCTCATGCATTGCCGCCAGCGTCGCCTCCCGAACTTCCATGCCGCGTTCCAAGTTTCGTTCGACGATTTCAATCACGATAATGGCGTCGTCGACGACCAAGCCGATTGCCAAAATCAGCGCGAAGAGCGTCAGCGTGTTGATTGTGAAGCCCGCGAACGGAAAGACCGCGAACGTCGCCACGATTGACACGGGGATAGCCAGCAATGCGATTATCGTGGCGCGAGCGTTGCGCAAGAACAGCCACACGATTATCACGACCAAAAGCAACGCCTCAAAGAATGTTTTGACGACTTCGGTCAGCGATTCGGTTATGAAGCGCGATGAGTCGACAGCGATTGAATATTCCATGTCGGGCGGAAAATCTTCGGACGCCTCCTCCAAAATCGCTTTGACTGCCGAAAGTGTTTCGAGCGCGTTGGCGTCGTTGGTCAAGGTCAGGACAAAGCTTGACGCAGGTTCGCCGTTGCAGAAAGTTATTGTGCTTGTGTCGCGCGCGCCGATTTCGACGCGGGCAAAGTCTTTCAGGCGCACGAATGAGCCGTCAGCCGTTTTGACGACGATGTTTTCAAAATCGGCGGGCGTCTCCTTGCGGTTGGTCGAGCGTCCGACGAATTCGCGTTCCTGCGCGGCGGGCACGGGCATCTTGCCCAACGAGCCGACTGCCGCTTGAACATTTTGTTCCTTTATGGCCGCGTCGACGTCAGCAATCGTCAAGCCCAAATCGGCGAGCTTGTCGGGGTTGAGCCAGATGCGCATTGCGTATTCGCTGCCGAAGAAGCCAGCACTGCCCACGCCGTTGACGCGCTTAATCTTATCCATGAAATAAACCGTCGCGTAATTGCGCAAGAAAAGCTCGTCGTGCGAACCGTTCGGCGAAAGCAAATTGACCAGCAAAACCATTTCGGGCGTGCTCTTCGTGACGGAAACGCCGTGGCTCTGCACTTGGGCGGGCAAGTCGCTCATGACGGACGAAATTTTATTTTGGACGCGGACGGCGGCGGTGTCGTTGTCGATTCCGAGCTTGAAGACGATTTGCAAGCTGTAATTGCCCGACGTGTCGACCGACGAGTTCATATACTCTATATCGCCCGCAGTGTTTACGGCGTCTTCGATAATCTGCGCGACGGTGTTGTTGACGACGGAGGCGTCCGCGCCGATGTAACTTGCGTCGACGAAAACCATGGGCGGCGCAATGTCGGGATATTCGGCGACGGGCAAGCGCACTGCCGTCAAAGCGCCCGCCAGCGTCAAGATAATCGCCAAGACGAGCGCGGGTATCGGGTGCTTGACGAAAAACTTACTCAAACTTTTTCTCCTCGGTAATGATTCGTTTTAAGCCGTGATAACGCGCGAAAGTCAAAGCGCGAGATCCTTTGACGTCAGGCTCAAGGTCGCCGCCCCACCACAATATCAAATTCGTCCAAGTGCGCGTGCCTATGAAAGGCTCAATCCAATTGGGAATTTCCAGCGGCTTGACGACAATCAAAGCGTCGTGCTTGTGCGCGGCAATGTATTCGTCACGCGCCGCCAATTCGCCGTTCAATGTGACTTCGACGTAAAGACAGCTTGCCAAGCTCAACAGCCACACGACAGCAAAGACATTCGCGGCGAGCGTCACGGCTTTGATACGGCGGCGGCAAAAATCTTTCGCGTCGGGCAAAATTTCTTTCAGCGAGGCGAGCGAGGCGACAAGCAAGAAAATCGTCGACGGGAAGCCCGAGCGTTGCGGAAATTCGGGCGAACACATCATCAGCAGCAAAACGAAAATCGCCGCGCCCGCGAACATTGCGACGAATCTTTTCACGGCGAGCGAGACCGTCGGCTTGCGCAGGCAAAGAATTATCGGCACGAACAAAATCACTTCGCGCAGAAACACGGGCAGGAAGCCGATAACGAAATTCGTCAGGAACATTTGCGGCGTCCACTGCTCTTCGGGCGGAACGATGTCGTCGGGCTCAAGCGCGTTGGTCAGCTCCAAGCGGTGAAAATTTCCAGGCGCGAGGAACAGCAACGCGGCTCCGATTGCCAGGAATACGAATCCGACTTTCATCCACGGCTGAAGATTTTTTTCGCGCTTGAAGTGAATGACGAACTGCAACGTTATCAAGAACGTGACGGCCGCCCCCGGCTCAATCGACCAGCCCGCGCAGAGACCCAAGACAGCCATAAGCGGAACACTCCACGCGGGCGGCGTCCGCCAAAAATCTGCGCGGCGAGACTTCAGCACGAACGGCAACAGGAATGAAATTATCAGCGTGCTCATCCAAAGGTAATTGCACGCGCCCGTCAGCCAGACCGTTGTGATAACCAACGACGGCGCGCAGAAATAAATGCCCGCCAAAATGAACAGCAGGTAAGTTTTGTTCATGGCGGCGAGCGGCAAGCCCGTCCCGACTTTGAACAGCAACAGCACGAATGCCGCGAACACCAACGTATTTGCCACGTCGAAGGGCAATTCGCCAACCCACACGAAAAACTGAACGAAGCAATGCGCGATTGTCCGCCCGCCCCACGTGAAGTAGTGTTGCCATTGCGAATAAAGGATATCGCCGAATGATTCGACGCGGTGTAAGCGATTCGGGTCAAGCCCGTCAATCAGATTGCCGCGCGCGTCTCCGTCCCAAATGAACGCGTAGGAATAATCGTCGGCTATCAGCGGCACCGACAGGTTGCGCAAGAAAAATATCGCCAAAAACGCGGCGAACACGACTTGCCACGAGATTTGCTCAAAAAATCTTTTCATGCGTCGACCTCCTTACATTTTGCGGGAATTATATCATGCAAGTTTCATTTCGCAAAAAAAAAATGCGCCGAGGATTCCTCGACGCTAAAAATTTTTCAACCCAAGCCGAGCGTGTGCCAAATGCTGTCGACACGAGCCTTGACTTCGGGCTTCATTGAAATTTCGTCAGGCCATTCGCGAGCGTGCCCCTCCTCCGCCCAAGTCTTAGTCGCGTCAATGCCGAGCTTCGCGCCCCACTTCGCGTAGGGTGACGAGTGGTCGAGCACGTCAAGCGGCCCGTGAACAATCTCAAGGTCGTGTTCGGCGTCGATGTTGTTGAAGACGCGCCAAGCCACTTCGCTCAAGTCTTGAACGTCAACATGCGAATCGACGACGACAATCATCTTGACGTTCATCATCTGTCCGAGCCCCCACAGCGCGTGCATAACCTTGCGGGCGTGCATGGGGAATTGCTTTCTAATCGAGACGATAACGCAGTCGTGGAAGACGCCCTCAAGCGGCATGTTGATGTCGACGATTTCGGGCAAGAGCTGTTGCAAAAGCGGCAGGAAAATTCTTTCGGTCGCCTTCGCCATATAACAATCTTCCATGGGCGGCTTGCCCACGACGGTCGCCGAGTAAATGGGATTCTTCCTGTGCGTGATGCAAGTGACGTGGAAGACGGGATAATCGTCGGCGAGCGAGTAGTAGCCCGTGTGGTCGCCGAAAGGTCCTTCGCGGCGCAATTCGTCAGTCGAAACGTAGCCCTCCAAAATAATTTCGGCGGTCGCGGGGACTTCAAGGTCGACGGTCTTGCATTTGGTCAGCTCAACGGATTTTTTCCTAAGGAAGCCCGCAAAAACCATTTCGTCGACGTCGCGGGGCAAAGGCGCGGTCGCGGCGTAGGTGACGACGGGGTCGGTGCCGATAGCCACAGCCGCCTCGATTCTGTTCGCGCCGAGCGTTTTGGCGTCACGAAAATTTTCTGCGCCGTTCTTGTGGATGTGCCAATGCATTCCCGTCGTGCGCGCGTCGTATTTCTGCAGGCGATACATTCCGACGTTGCGCTTGCCGGTAGCGGGATTTTTCGTGAAGACCAGCGGCAACGTCACGAAAGCCCCGCCGTCTTGCGGCCAGCACTTGAGGATGGGGATTTTGTCCAGCGAAGGATTGACTTCGACGACTTCTTGACAGGGCGCGTTCTTGACATATTTCGGGAAGTTAATCGCCTTATGAGCGGTCGACACGATAGAAAAAATGTTTGAGCGGTTTTTGAACGACAGATAGGGCAACTTCATGATTTCGCGGATGTCATTTGCCGCGTCGTCCAATTTCTCGACGCCCAACGCCAAAGCCATGCGCTCGTAACTGCCGAACGCGTTCATAAGGACGGGCATATCGTAGCCGCACACGTTTTCGAACAGCAGGGCGACGTTGCGCTCGTCTCTGAACTTCGACACGCGGTCGGTTATCTCGGTTATCTCAAGCTCGGCGTCGACGGGAATTTTTATGCGCTTTAGCAAGCCGCGCCGCTCCAGCTCGTCAATGAACTCGCGCAAATCTTTATAAGCCAAGGCGTCATCTCCTTTGACAAAAATTTTCGGGTTGTGCATAACGTAAGCGAAAGGGGAAATTTCAATGCCCATGACGCCCAAAAAAATGATTCGATACCTGCGGCTTCGGGGCAAGGCTGCTTGACGCAGGGCGAAGATTTTTTCGACGCAAAGTCAATTTTAAATCCCGCCGGCCGCTTTAGAAGCGGCGGAACAGCAAGCGCGCCGTGCCTCTCGTAATTTAAACTTTGTTGCCGCGCCGATACGAAATGCTGCGCATTTCTATCCTCATAGTTTGCGCAAAGTCAATTTTAAATCCCGCCGAATGGCTCGACGGGATTTTTTTCAGCCGTGAAATTTTTAATCGGCAAAACGCTTGAAGACGACGCAAGCATTGTGGCCGCCGAAGCCGAACGAATTTGAAATCGCCGTGTTGACTTCGTGAGCCTGCGCGGTGTTCGGGACGTAGTTCAAATCCAAGCCGTCGTCTTGCGTCTCGTAGTTAATCGTCGGGTGGACAATGCTCGTTTCAATCGACATAATCGCCGCAACGGCCTCGACGCCGCCCGCCGCGCCAAGCATATGCCCCGTCATTGACTTTGTCGACGATACAGGGATTTTGTAAGCGTAATCGCCGAAAAGATTTTTAATCGCCTCGGTTTCGCCCTTGTCGTTGAATTGGGTCGATGTGCCGTGCGCGTTTATGTAATCGATGTCTTCAGGCTTAAGTCCCGCGTCGTCCAAGGCAAGTTTCATGCATTTGGCTTGAGTGATACCGCCGGGCGCGGGCGTCGTGATGTGATAGGCGTCGTCGTTGCGTCCGTAGCCGACAACCTCGGCATAAATGTGCGCGCCGCGAGCTTTGGCGTGATTCAGATTTTCAAGCAGGATAATCCCCGCGCCTTCGCCCATGACAAAGCCGCTGCGGTTTTTGTCGAACGGCCGCGAAGCATGAGCGGGGTCGTCGTTGTGGTCGGAGCAAAGAGCCTTCATTGCCGCGAAGCCCGAAACGCCCGCAGGTGAAATGGCCGCCTCGGAGCCGCCCGCGAACATTATATCTGCGTCGCCGCGCTGAATCAGGTGGAACGCGTCGCCAATGGCATTTGTCCCCGAAGCGCACGCCGTCACGGGGCAACCACTCGGCCCGCGCAGTTTGTAGGCAATCGCAACATTGCCCGCCGCCATGTTCGCAATCATCATCGGGATAAAGAACGGGCTGATTCTGTTCGCGCCCTTGGTGAAAAGTTTTTCGTATTGATTGTGCAGAGTTTCCATGCCGCCAATGCCCGAACCGACGAATACGCCTGCGCGGTCGCCGTCGATTGTTTCAACGTCGAGTTTGGCGTCGTCAATCGCAAGTTTGGTCGCCGCCAGCGCGAAGTGGGTGTACCTGTCCATGCGCTTTAGTTCCTTCTTGTCAATGAAAAGCGCGGGGTCAAAGTCCGTGACTTCGCCCGCAATTTGCACGGTGTATCCTGTCGTGTCGAAGCGCGTAATTTTCCCGATACCGTTTTTGCCCGCCTTGAGAGCCTCCCAAAAATCGTCTTTGCCCGTGCCAATCGGCGTGACGACTCCAAGCCCCGTGACAACTACTCTGTTTCTTTCCGGCAAAATAATCAGCCTCCTTTTGCCCGCGATTATACCGCCTGCGCCGCTCAATGGCAACGCCCGTTAAATTTTGTAAATCTGCCTGTACTTGTCGCACATGTCGTTAAGCGTCTCGCTAAAGTCGTTTTGGGCAAATCTTATCGCCAACTCAATGCGTTGCATCAAAATCATCCTCACGAAGACGCTGTGCGTGGCTGCGGAAACAAATTTTTCGCGAACGTCCTCGCTCACGCCGCTGACTTTGTGCATGTTGGCGAACGCCTCCTCCCAAAGTGATTCGGTGTGAATCAAGTCATGACGACCTTAAGCCTTGCGTCGGGCGTGTCAATTTCAAAAGTGTCCTCGGCCTCCGTCAAAAGCTCGTCGAAGTTTTCGTAGACGGCAATCAGCTCGGCAAGTTTATCTGAAAAATTTTCTTGGAAATTTTGACCGCGCTCCGTCCTGAAGCCCCAATCGTTCAGAATATCGGCGGCGTGATACAAGCGGCTCAAAAGAATGTCGCTGATGAAATTGTCGAAGCCGTCCTCGAAGGCAGAGGCGTAATCTTCCTTTTCGGCAAGATGATCAAGGCGCGGGCTTGAAATTTTGGCGAGCGTGTCACGGAAAATAATTTCGGCATTCATCATCTCTTCGACCGCCGCCAAATCGTCCAAGACGACCGACGCGCCGCACCAATCGTTGTCTTCGTCCTTGTCTTCGGTGTCCATGGTCTCTTGGAAGGCAAAAGCTTCTTTGATTAAGAATCCGACGGAACGTTGCCGTTGTTCGGTGGTGTCGAGTTCCACGCCAAAACCTCCTTACAAGTCGTAAATATCTTGATAAGTTTTAATCAAGGTGTTCAGCTTCCTGCAGAAAGATTTTTTGAACTTGACGCCGCCCTCCGTGACGAAATCCCAATCGTCAAGCCGGTCGTGGGCGAATTCAACTCTGCGCAAAAGAATCGTATCGATAAACTCAAGCAAGCTGTCGTTTACGATGTTAAGGGCAATTTCTTTGCCGGAGTCGTCGTGAGTTCTTATTTCTTCCATTGCGCCGAAGGTATCCAAAAAAATTTGTTCCGTGCGAATGAATTCTTCAATCGTCACGAGATTTTCGACGGTACTCATTGCGCCCGCCCAATCGTCGCCGTGTTCGGGGTCGTGAATCAAACTTTCTTCAAACGCGAATGCCTTCTTGACCATGTCGTCTATGAATTTATGTCTTTGCTCTACCGTTTCGAGTTTCATGTTGCCGCCTCCTTCGGCGAAATTCTATCATGCGGCGCGGGCAGCGGCAAGGCAAAGAATTTTCTTGTCAGTGCGCGGCGGATTCGGTATAATACCTGAAAAAATTTTGCGGAGGACAAAGGCAATGCGACGATACACAGTTTTCATCTTGACGGCGGTGATGTTGGCGGCGGCGGCGGTAGCGGGTTTCATGTTGCCCGTCGACGCCGACAAAAAAAGCGCGGGCGTGCCGACGGCGGAATTGACAGCCTATACGACTTTACCGGCAGAAACGGCGGCTGTCTTATCGGAAATCTACGAGCGAGAGAATCACGTCCGAATTAACTTCGTGCCGATGAGTTCGCAAGAAATTTTGCAAAACATCCGAGACGACGCGGTGAGCGACCCGACGGTTGTACGCACGGTTGACATTGTCGTTGCCGACAGCAAAGTACTGCGCGCGGCGGCTGATTTGAATTTGTTCACGCCCTACACCTCCGAGACCAATGACGCCGTCAAGGAAGTGTTCAAGGACGCGCAAGACCGTTGGACGGGCGTTTGGTACGACCCGATTGTTTTCTGCGCGAACAGAGATTATATGCGCACGACCGTCAACTTGCCCGACACATGGGACAAGCTTGCCAAGGCGGGCAACATTCGCGTGGGCATAACGGATTTTCTTGCCGCCGACGCTTCCGCCAACCTGATGTTCCAGATGATTGCCAATTTCGGCGACGCGAAGACTTACGAGATTTTGAGCGGCATTCATCCCAAGGTTGTGCAATATACGAAATTTTTGTCGAATCCCGTGAGGCAGGCGGGCATGGGCGAAGTCGACATATCGGTTGCCGTCGAGAGCGAGACTTTGCGCTATCTGCAGAACGGCTACCCTTTGAAGATAATTTATCCCGCCGACGGTACGAGTTGGCTTTTGACGGGCGTGGCGATAACGACGACCGACGCCGCGAAAAATCCTGTTGCCGCAAAGTTTGCAGATTGGTTGCTGAGCGACGAGGCGCAACTTTATCTGCAGACGAACGGCTTTTATTTTTTGCCGACGAATCCGCAGACGTTGGCTTACAAGTCGTTCGCGGGGAAAAACCTTGCGCTGTTCGACAATCGGCAAAGATTTTCGCTTGATCAGCGGCAAGCGTTCTTGAATCGCTGGGTTAATGACGTGCGCTTGAAATGAGTGATGCGGAATGTTGTCAAACGGCAAATAGGGGCGCTTAAGTACTTCAAATCACTTTTCCCTTATCGCTTGTCCCTTGTCCCTTTCACGTGCTATAATCGGCGGCAAGAAAATTTTCGGGAGTGATTGAGCTATGATGAGAGTACTGCTCGCCGAAGACGACAGCCGCCTCGGCAAACTGATTGAGTACATGCTTATCCAAAATAAATTCAACGTCGAATGGATAACCAACGGCGCGGACATTTTTGAATACGCAATGTACTCAGAATACGACATTCTGATTTTGGATTGGATGATGCCCAACGTTTCGGGGCTCGACGCGTGCCGCCAACTGCGCGAAGCCGGCTACGAACGTGCGATTATCATGCTGACGGCGAAGGACACCGTTGAAGACCGCGTGCTCGGCTTGGACGCGGGCGCGGACGATTATCTTGTCAAGCCGTTTGAATTCGACGAACTGCTTGCAAGGCTGCGCGCGCTCGGCAGACGTTCCACGCAAAAAATTCAGCAGGAAATCCTTGACATCGGCGACTTCACGCTCAACCGCACGACCAAAGTCCTAATGTGCCGCGACCAAGTCATTCAGCTTTCGCCGCGCGAATTCCAAATCTTTGACCTGCTGGCGCAAAACTTGGGCGTCGTCGTGCCGCGCGATATCATTCTCGACCGAATCTGGGGGCTCGAACGCGACATAACCTCCAACAACATCGACTCTTACATGAAAATTTTGCGCAAGAAGCTCCAGGAAGTAAACGGCAACATTGCGATTAAAACCGTTCGCGGAATAGGTTATCGACTTGAAGCTTGAGGCTCGCTGAAATGGAAATGTTCGGGCGCAGTCGCCGACAGCTCGCTTTTGCTTATGCGCTGATAATGTGCGTCTTCATGGCGATATTGATTTTCGTCGTGCACATGGCAATGAATTGGTCAATGTTTTCCGAACAGGCGCAGGAACTTTCGGACGCAGCGACGGGCGTTGCCGAGGCGCAAATTTTTTATTTGCAGAATCCGAACGCCGCCGTTGACGAAAACCGCTACTACAAGAGCGTCAACGACCGGCTGTTTTTTTATATCTTCAGCGAAGACGGGCAGCTTGTGCGCTTTGAGCGGGCGTCGTTTCGGCTTGAGCAGTTCGTCCTTGACGTTATCGAAAACCGCAACGTCACGGAAGGCGAAGTCGAAGTTTTCCAACATTCCAACGAGACGGGACAACTTTCAACCGTAATGATGACGTCGAAGAAAATAATCACGGACGACGCCGTTCAGACGCTTTACGTCGGCAAGGACGTGACGGCTCTTTATTCGGGCTTGCGCAAGGCGACTTACGCGCAAATGGTCTTGGGCTTTATCGCGGTGCTAATCGGCTCGGCAATCGGCTACTACATGGCGGGGCGGGCATTGGTGCCGATAAAGGAGGCTTACGACAAGCAGAAGCAATTCGCGGCGGACGCGTCACACGAATTGCGCACGCCGTTGGCAGTCGTCATGGCGTCGGCCGATTTGCTTTTGGCTGACCCGTCGATTCAAAATCCCTTCCTGCGGCAAGTCATCGAAGACTTAAAGAACGAAGTCAAAAAAATGACAAACCTCGTCAGCGATTTGCTGATGGTGGCTCGTAGCGACAACAACGCGCTGAAAGTCAACATAAAGCGGCTGGATTTGTTTGAAGTCCTTTCGCAAGTCCTTCGCATGATGACGCCGATAGCCGAGAAAAAAAATATTCTCCTGCGCGGCGACAACTTGTATCGGGTCTACGCGAAGGGCGACGAGGACAGAATTCGCCAGCTCGTGATAATTTTGACGGATAACGCGATAAAGTACACGCCCGAAGGCGGCAGAGTCGAAATCGGCCTAATCGAGAAAGAACGCGTCGGCATAACCGTCACGGACAACGGCATTGGCATAAGCAAAGACAACCTAGAAAAAATTTTCGAGCGGTTTTATCGCGTCGACAAGGCGCGTTCGCGTGAAATGGGCGGCAACGGCTTGGGCTTGTCGATAGCGAAAGAACTTGTTCGCATGAACGGCGGCGAAATCGGCGTCGAGAGCGAGGAGGGCGAAGGTACACGCTTTACCGTTTGGCTTGTTCGAGCGTAGTTGCCACTTCTAAAGGAGGCTTATATCTTGAAAGCAGGCTTTGTTAGCTTGGGTTGTGCGAAAAATCTGGTCGACACCGAAGTCATGTTGGGCATCATGCGGGCGCACGGGATTGAGTTGACGCCCAACCCCGCCGACGCCGATATTCTGATTGTCAATACCTGCGCGTTCATTCTGTCGGCGAAGGAAGAATCTATCACGACGATTCTCAATCTTGCCGAATACAAGCGCGGGCAATGCAAGGCGTTGATTGTGGCGGGTTGCCTCGGTCAGCTGTATAAGCGCGACCTGCTGAACGAAATGCCCGAAGTCGACGCGGTTATCGGCACGGGTGCTTGGCACAGAATCATGGAGGCGATTGAGGAGGCTCTTTCCGGACGCCGCGTGATTCTTATCGGCGAGCGCAGGATTATTTACGACGCCAAGACGCCGCGCCTGCGCACCACGCCGAGCTATACCGCCTACGTCAAAATCGCCGAGGGTTGCAACAATCGCTGTTCGTTCTGCTCTATCCCGTTGATTCGCGGGCGGCAAATTTCCCGTCCGATTGAAGACATTCGCGCCGAGGTTGAGGCGTTGGCGGCGGAGGGCGTCAAGGAAATAAATCTTATCGCGCAGGATACCACGGCTTACGGCGTCGACCTTTACGGCGAGCCCAAGCTTGTCGAGCTGTTGCGCGAGCTTGTCAAGACCGACGCGCACTGGATTAGGATTCTTTACGCCTACCCGCGCAGATTCACCGACGAGCTGATTGACTTGATAGCCGTCGAGCCCAAGATTTGCAGTTACGTTGACTTGCCGCTTCAGCACGCCAGCAACAAAATCCTAAAGCTGATGAATCGTCCCGACACCCGCGAATCGATGGAGGCATTGCTGAAAAAAATTCGCGAGCGCATTCCCGACGTCGTGATTCGTTCGACGTTCATAGTGGGCTTCCCCGGCGAGACCGACGAAGACTTTATGAAGTTGCGGACATTCCTGCAGACGCAACGGCTTGACAAGGTGGGAGTCTTCACGTATTCGCGAGAGGAGGGCACGGCGGCTTACGACTTCCCCGACCAAATATCGGAGGAGGTGGCGCAGGAGCGTTATCACGACTTGATGAGCTTGCAGAGTTTGATTTCGCAACAGCGCAACGAGGAGCTGGAAGGGCGCGAGTTGGAAGTGCTGATAGAAAATCGCGACGAGGAAGTTCCGCAAGTGGTGGCGGGGCGTTCCTATCGAGACGCGCCCGAAGTCGACGGGCTTGTTTATATCGAAAACGACGGGCGCAGTAAGCCGGGCGACTTGGTTCGCGTGAAGGTGTTGGCGGGCTTCGTTTACGACGTTGCCGCTGAAAGGATTGGTTGAATGAAAAATTTTCCCGCTTTGAAAGCGGGGGAACAGATAGCGCGCCTCAACGTGACACCGTTTGGGATTAACCGTCCGCGACGAAACGCAACGCATGCGCATTGCTAGCCCCATAAGGCTGAAAGGATTGGTTGAATGAAAAATTTTACGATAGCGACGGCTGAAAGCTGCACGGGCGGGCTTGTGGCGAGTCACTTTACCGATTTGTCGGGCGCGTCGAACTACTTCAAGGGCGGCGTCGTTGCCTACACCAACGAGATTAAACGCGACCTTCTGCACGTCAAGACGGAGACGCTTGAGACTTTCGGCGCGGTGAGCGGGCAAACTGCCTTGGAAATGGCGACGAACGTCCGAGAAATTTTTTCGGCGACAATCGGCTTGAGTACGACGGGCGTGGCGGGTCCTTTGACTGCCGAGGGCAAACCTGTCGGCTTGGTTTACGTTGCGATAGTCGGCGAGGGCTTTTCCGAGGTTAAAGAGTTCCACTTCGCGGGCAGCCGCACCGAGATAAAACTTCAGGCCGCCGACGAGGCGATGAATCTTTTGTTCAAGTATACGGCATGAACAGGCGGACGTTCATAAAAATTTCGGCTCTTGGCGTGGCGGCGTTGCTGACGGGTTGCAAGTCCGAAGAAATTTTGCCCGCGACGCTTGACGTGAAATTTTTGCGGCAAATCGTCACGAAAGACATTTCGGCTTCGCGATGCGTGATGTGGCAAGTCGACGAGCCGCTTGACAATCCAATCGTCGAAGTGAAGGCGGGCGACGTCGTGAAAACTTTTCCCGCGCAAGAGACGACCTTCAGCGACGACGGCAAGCAAATTGTTCAGTACACCGCGCAGATTGAAACGGGCGACGCTTACAGGATTGTCGACGGCGAGGCGGCGACGGCTTGGCACGAAATGAAGACTTCGGGCGGCGGCTTCAAGGCGATAATCTTCCCCGATTCGCAATGCGGCAACAGTTACGGCACGTGGGGGCAAGTGGCGAGGGCTGCCTTCGAGCGCAACCCTGACGCCGCTTTTTTCGTGAATGTCGGCGACCTTGTCGACAACGGCGAGGATTCTGCGCAATGGGAGGATTGGCTCAAGCAGATTGAAGACTTTCTGCCCGCCGTCCCGTTCGCGCCCGTCATGGGCAATCACGAGACGTATTCGCGGGCTTGGAAGGTTCGCGAGCCCGTTGCTTACCTGAATTACTTCGCGACGCCCGATAACGGCTTTGAAAAATTTTCGCGGCGATTTTATTCCTTCGACTGCGGCGCGTCGCATTTCGTGATTCTTGACAGTCAATGGGACGAGTTGGGTGCTGACGTTATCGACGCGCAAAAGTCTTGGCTCCGCGCAGATTTGGCGGCGACTTCAAAGCCGTGGAAGGTTGCCTTCGTTCACAAGGACGTTTTGCAATATCGAATCAACGGGCGACCCGAAAGGCGCGAGGGCTTTTCCGATGTCGGCGAACACTTCATGCCCGAATTTGAGGCGTTGGGCGTCGACGCGGTCTTTACGGCGCACCTGCACACCTATCGCAATCGCGGGCGGCTGAAAAATTTTCGCGACGACGACACGGGCACGCTTTACATCCTGACGGGCTTGAGCGGCAACGTGCGATACGGCGGGCTGTGGATTGACCACGCGCTTGACAAAGTCATCGCTCCGCAACCCGAAACCGACAACTACTTGACGCTTGAGGTCGACGCCAAAACTTTAACGGTCAAATGTTTCCTTCCAAACGGTGAGCTGATTGATGAAACGACTTTGCAAAAAACTTGAGCTTTTAAAATCCGAACGAAGAATCCTAAGCCGAATCGCGCTTTGCAAGTCGGCGGAAGGATTTTTTATTTTGCTCGGCGCGGCGGCGGTGGTTAGGTTCATTTCCGCGCCGTCGACAGAAATTTTATTGGTAGCGTTCGGATTCTTCGCGGGACGATTCTTTTTGTCGGGCTTGGCGGAAAAATTTTTCGCGCGGCTGTCGGTCAAGGTGCAAACGTCCTTCCGCCGAAAAATCCACGCGCAACTTTTCAAGCGGGAAGTTTCAAGCGGGGAGCTGTTGACGCTGATATTCGACACGGTGCAAGCCCTCGACGAATTTTTTTTGAAAGTCGCGCCGCAAGTCGTCTCGGCGGCAATTTTCCTGCCGCTGTTCCTAATCTGCGCGGCGTTTGTCGATTGGCTGACGGCGGCGATTTTGCTTGTGACGTTGCCGATTGCGCCGGTGCTGTTGTGGCTTATCGGGAAGGCGACGGCGGAAAGGAACGCGCGGGCTTGGGCGGAACTGCAACGGCTCAACGGCGATTTCCGCGAATTGCTGACGGCGATAACGACGCTGAAAATGTTCGGGCGGCTCGGCGCGGGCGCAACGAAAATCCGTGAGGCGTCGGAAAAATCCTCGGCGGCAACGCTCGACGTGTTGAAGTTGGCGTTCGTGTCGTCGTTCGCGCTGGAGCTGATAACCACGCTGTCAATCGCGCTGGTCGCCGTGACATTGGGCTTGCGGCTGGTGGCGGGCGGCGTTGAGTTTCAAGCGGCGTTGTTCCTGCTTTTAATCGCGCCCGAATTTTTTTTGCCGATTAGGAAATTCGGCGTGGCTTTTCACGTGATGATTTCGGCTCGCTCGTCGCTTGAGCGGCTACGAAAAATAATCGACGAATCCCCTAGCCCCCAGTCCCTAGTCCCCAGTCCCTTACTCATGCCGCCTTCGATAACGCTTGCCGACGTAAGCTTTGCCTACCCGAAAAAAAAATCGCCCGTCCTGCGCGGCGTGAGCTTGAAGTTTTCGGCGGGGAAGGTCACGGCCTTGACGGGCGAATCGGGCGCGGGCAAGTCGACGGTGCTGAAACTTTTGGCGGGCTTGCTTGAGCCGACGGCGGGCGAAATTTTTTGGAACGACTTGCCGACATCTCGCATGGAAAAAAATTCTCGGCTGTCGAAGGTGTCCTACGCGCCGCAAGCCCCGCACCTGTTCGACGCGCCGCTAAGGGACAACTTCACGATGTTCGACACGCTCGACGACGCAAGCTTGAAAGAATTTTTGTCCGCGCTGAACTTGCCGCTTGACTTGGACGCCGCGCAGAAATTGAGTCGCGGGCAACTGCAACGGCTCGGTTTAATTCGCGCCTTGCTGAAGGACACGCCGATAATCCTGCTCGACGAACCGACGGCTGGGCTCGACGAAGTGACGGAGCAAAAAGTCCTTGCGCTGATAAAAAAATGTTCGCCGCGCAGGACGATTATCATTGCGACGCACCGCTTGCCCGTGACTGAATTCGCCGCGGAAGTCGTTCGCCTTGAGACGTTCAAGCAGTAAATCTTTTTCCGACCGCCTAAGAATTTTTGCGCTCCAAAACTTTTTGCCCCCAAGCGTAAAGTTCGTTGAGCGCGGGAATCAGCTCCTTGCCCAGCGGCGTCAGCGAATACTCGACGACTTTGGGCGGTGCGGAAACCAATTCGCAACGCACGACCAATCCGTCCGCCTCCATTTCGCGCAAAGACTTCGCCAGCATGATATTGCTTATACTCGGTATGCGCCGCTTGAGTTCATTGAAGCGCGTCTTTTCCTTTTCGTGCAAGTACCACATCAGCGGCAACTTGTACTTTGACCCGATAACGTCCATTGCGTGGAGTATCGGGCATTTTTTTTCGACAACGTCGGTTAGCGTCGCGTCAATCGGATAATTTTTTTCGTTCATTGAAAAGCCTCCTGAGGTAAAAAATTTTTCAGTTCTCGTCAAAAATTCTCGTTGCAATTATACTTCAAGCAGTCAAACATTGGGAGGCGAACGAAATGCCGTTCATCATGACGAAAGTCAACGTGCCCGTCGGCACCGCGCAGGAAGTTCAACTTAAGGCGCGGCTCGGCAAGGCAATTGAGTTGTTGCCGGGCTTGAGCGAAAAATATTTGCTCGCGGGCATCGAACAGAATTGCCGTTTCTATCTGCGCGGCGACAGCGAACCCGTTGCCTACATTGAGGCAAGCGTCTTCGGCAACGAACAACACATCGGCTGTGAAGATTTTGCCGTTGCCGTCACGAAAATTTTTGTCGACGTGCTGAACATCTCGCCGCAAAACGTTTACGTTAAATTTTCCGACATTGCTGCCTGGAGCGTCGGCGGCATGTTCTTCGACAGGGGCTGATGCCGCATGGACGATAAAATTGTTCTCGTGACCTTCACCGACCCGATGATGGGCTTGTCTTACGAGTGCGAACCGATTTTCCGCAAGCTCGAAACGAATTTCGCGGGCAAGATTGAGTTTCGTTATGTCATGAGCGGCTTGGTGCGCGACGTCTATCAGTTCGTCGACCCTGACGACTTGAAGCGCGGCAAGTCCTTCGCCATTAGGAACTACAACGCCCGCCTCGCCGAAATTTACGAATCGGAGGAGGCTCTCGGCGGCCTGCCCATAAACATGACGGGCTTTGAACTTTTTTCGACGACCGAAACGTCTTCCGCGCCGCTGAATATCGCTTACAAGGCCGCGCATATTGTCGACGCCGATAAGGCCGACAGATTTTTGTACAACCTGCGCTACGCCACGATTGTCGACTGCCGCCCGACGACGCGCTTGCCCGAAATTTTGAAGGTCGTCATCAAAACCGGTTTGAACGTCAAAAAATTTCTTGCCGCCTACAACGACGGCTCTGCCGCCGAAAAGTTTCAAGCCGACTTGGCGATTTGCGAACGGCTTGGCATTCATTCCCTGCCGAGCTATCTGATTCAATACAAATCGCAGGGCGCGTTGATTCAAGAGCTGATAGGCTACAAAACTTTCGTCGAGGTCTTTGCCGACTTGAGCGGAGGCGCGATTGCCCCTTCGCCGCCCGAAAAAAATCTTGAGACGTTGCGCGCGCTGTTGGACAAGCACCCGCTGATTTCGCCGATTGAATTACGTGAAGCGTTCGACTTCGACGACACCGAACAAGTCAAAGCATTCATCGCGCCGCTGATTGATTCGAGCGCAGTGAAAGTCGTCGACGTGCCGCGCGGCTGGTTTATCGAAAAACTCTGGAGGGCTGAACATGAAAAATATTTTTGACGCGGTTGAGCTGAAGAATTTGCGCTTGAAGAATCGTCTCGTGCGTTCGGCGACGTGGGAAGGCATCGCCGCGCCCGACGGCAGCATTGACGACGACACTTACGAAATTTATCGCGAACTTGCGGCGGGCGGCGTCGGAGCGATTATCACGGGTTTCACGAGTGTGGCGACGGACGATTTTTATTTCGGCGGCATGATGCGCCTGTCCGATAACAAACTCATTCCGCAATACAAGCGGCTCGTCGAAATTATTCACGCCGAAAACTGCGCGGCGATTAGTCAGCTTGCAATGGGCTCGTTCTACAAAAACGGTGCGGAGGTCGGCGAAAACGATTTGACTGCGCAGGAAGTTCGCGACGTGATAAAGCTGTTCGTCGACGCGGCGGCTCGCGCGGAGCTTGCGGGCTTCGACGGCGTTCAGATTCACGCGGCGCATTTCTTTTTCCTAAGCAGATTCATCAGCCCGCTCGTCAATCACAGGACGGACGAATTCGGCGGCTCGACGGCGGCGCGCGCCAAAATCCTGCTTGACATCCTGCGCGGCATAAAAAAATCTTCGCCAAGCCTCCACGTCACGACGAAGATAAATTCCAGCGACTTCACGCGCGGCGGGCTCGACGAAGACGAAAGCCTTGCGATTTGTAAGCTGTTGGTCGACGCGGGCATTGATTCGCTTGAAGTCAGCGGCAACGGGACATCTGTCGGCGGAATCAGGGCGGGCGTAAATGAAGGCTACTTCGCGGAGTTTGCGGCTCGGCTTGCCAAGGAAGTCGGCGTGCCCGTGATTTGCGTCGGCGGTTGGCGCAGCCGTCAAGCTATGGAAAAATTTTTAAACGCGTCCAAGGTTGAGCTGTTGAGTTTATCGCGCCCGCTCGTCCGTGAGCCCGACTTCCCGAACAAATTACTGCGCGGCTTGAGCGACGTTTCAAAGTGCGTCTCGTGCAATGCCTGCTATCGGACGCCCGCCCACCGTTGCATATTCAACAGGAGGCGCGGCTGAATGGAAGACCTTAACGTTCCGACTCGACGCGGCACCGTCCTTAACGGCGTGCTGTTCCCCGCGCAGAATTCTGATACCGTCGTCATTGCGATAACCGGCATTCACGGCAACTTCTATTCAAACCCGTTCTACTACAACATCGGCAACACCCTAATCGCGAACGGCATCGACTTCATCTACGCGCAGACCAACGACGCCTTCGGCGAAATCGAAACTTACAACGTCAAGACGGGCGAACGGGAACTTATCGGCTCGTGGAACGAACTCTTTGCCGACACCGAAGAGAACATCGACGCCTACCTTGACTACGCCGAAAAAAAATTACAAGCACGTCATCTTGGCGGGTCATTCCCTCGGAGCCAACAAAGTCATCTGCTATCTGTACAAGCACCACGATACCAAGCGCGTCGAACATTTTATCTTGCTGAGCCCCGCCAATCTAACCTACATGATGAAAAACGTCACTGCCGACGAAAAAAATTTCATTGAGCGCATCGTCCGCTACGGGCACGGCGAAAAGATTTTGCCGTTCTACTTCATGGGCTGGGTAGTCTGCACCGCCAACACCGCGCACGATTGGCTCGGCGGCATGTTGGATAACGTCCACACTGCCCGCGACGCCGATTGGTCACAGGTTGAGCAAATTACTCACACGGGCGCGCTGGTCATCGGCACTTTCGACAACTTCACCGACGGCGACCCCTCCGGCTTCCTTAAGAACATCAACGACCACATGCCGACCGCCGACCAAAACAAATTGGTCTTCATTGAGCGGACGGGGCACACCTATCAGCAAAAGCACCAAGAGATTGCCGATATCGTCTTGAGCCTCGCCAAGGATTGGACGGTGTGATATAATCGCCTAAAAATTCTTCGGGAGGGATTTTTCTTGCCGACACTCGATTGGACGGGCAAACAGGACGCCATCCGCGCCGCGCGTAACATTCCGTATCGCCTCCTCGACTTCGACGACAATCTTTCTTGCGGCGATAATTCAAGCAACCTTATCGTCCAAGGCGACAACCTCGACGCACTTAACTCACTTTTGCCCGCCTGCAAAGGCCGCGTCAAGTGCATCTATATCGATCCGCCGTACAACACGCGCTCCGCCTTTGAGCACTACAATGACAACTTTGAGCACTCCGAATGGCTTTCCTTGATGTATCCTCGACTCGAACTCTTGCGCCGCTTCCTTGCCGACGACGGCGCGATTTTTATTTCCATTAATGACGAAGAAGGGCATTACCTAAAGGTTATCTGCGATGAAATTTTCGGGCGCAATAATTTTGTTTCCAATATGATTTGGAAATGCAAAAGCGGAGGCGCAAACGATGTTAAAGGAATTGCTTGTGATACAGAAAGTGTTTTAGTCTACGCGAAAAATATTTCGACTTGTAAATTTAACAAAGACAGCGGCGCGCAGGTCACGACAAATTATAATCGCACAGACGCTGACGGACGCCGCTACAGTCTCGACAGGCTAGATAAACAAAGTCTTGGTTATCAAGTGAGTTTAGATTTTCCGATAACAGGAACTGACGGGAAAGTTTATGTCGTAAAACACAAAAATCCGCAGAATAAAGTTGCGCGTTGGCGTTGGAGTAAAGAAACTGTCGCTCAACGATATGATGAATTGGTCTTCAAATATCCTTACGTCTACACAAAAAATTATGAAAAGACTGATGGCGCGATACCACGTAATTTGCTGGTTGATGAACGATTTGGCAGGACACGCAGTGGAAAAACAGAATTGGCAACCCTGTTCAATAATGTTTCACCTTTCGTTTTTCCTAAGCCGACTAAGCTGATAAATTTTTTACTGTCAATCGCGACCGACAAAGAATCAATCGTGCTGGACGCCTTCGCGGGTAGCGGGACGACGGCGCACGCAGTGATAAACCTAAACGCTTCGGACGGGGGCAAGCGGCGATTCATCTTGATAGAGCGTGAGGCGTATTGCGAGACGATAACGGCGGAGCGGGTGCGGCGAGTGGGCGGCGAGTTCCGGTATTGTCGGGTGGGCGAGCGGCTGTTCAACGAGATGGGCGCGCTCAACCCTGCAGTGACGTTTGAGCAGTTGGCGTCGTACATCTGGTTCAAGTTCACGCAGACGCCCCGCCTTGCGCCCGAAAAATCTTCGCCGCTGATAGGGATTCACGAGGGCACGGCGTATTATCTGATACGCGGCGGGCTGACGCCCGAAACATTATCGACGCTGCCCGCGCACGACGGCAAGAAAATCATCTTCGCCGAGGCGTGCCGATTGAGCGAGACGGCATTGCAGACGAGCGGCATAACGTTTAAGCAGATACCCAAGGACATTCGGTGATTGACATGGAACTGAAAAATTATCAGCGCGAGACGCTTGAGACCCTGAAAAACTTTTTGACGGCGGCAAAGCTAATCGGGAGCGCGGAGTCGTTCTATAAGCACAGGAAGGCACCGAGCTACCCGCAAGAATATTTTCCTTTGCCGAGGCTGGAGTCGGTGCCGTATATCTGCCTGCGGTTGCCGACGGGCGGCGGGAAAACGTTATTGGGCGCGTGTGCAATCGAAGTGGCGGCGACGACCTTCCTTCAGCGAGAATATCCTTTGGTGCTGTGGCTGGTGCCGACCGACGCCATAAGGCAACAGACGCTGAAAGTTTTGCGCGAGCCGAAAAATTTTTATCGGCAAGTGTTGGATTCGGCGTTCAAGGGCAACGTGAACATCTTCGACGTGACGGAATTCAGACAGCTACGCCCGCAAGATTTGGACGGCGCGCTTAACATCTTCGTTGCGACGTTTCAATCGTTCCGCGTGACGGACAGGGACGGCCGCAAGGTTTATCAAGCGAATGAATTTTTGGAGCCGTGCTTCCGAGCGATACCGAGGCAAGACTTCTTCGAGGACGACGCGACGGGCGATTATAAATCGTTCGGGAATTTGATAGCGTATTATCAACCGCTGGTTATCGTCGACGAGGCGCACAACAATTCGAGCCCGCTAAGCCTGGAGACGATGCAAAAGTTCAGACCGGCGGCGGTTATCGAATTGACGGCGACGCCCGACGCAGGGAAATCGAACGTGCTGTATCAAGTGAGCGCGACGGAGCTCAAAGCCGAGGCGATGATAAAGTTGCCGATACGCCTCAAGGAAAGTCAGTCGTGGGAGGCGGCAATCGACGAGGCAGTTCAGCAACGGGCGGCATTGGAGCGATTGGCGGCGCGGGAGGCTGAATACGTCAGACCGATAGCGTTATTCCAAGCGGAGAATCGAAACGGCGAGGCGAACGTCGACGCCGTGAAGGACTACCTAATCAACGGCGCGAAGGTGCCCGCGAATCAGATAGCGATAGCGACGGGCGAGCGGCGCGAACTGGACGGCGTGAACTTATCTGCGCGGGATTGTCCGATACGTTGCGTCGTCACGGTGCAGGCACTCAAGGAAGGTTGGGACTGTCCGTTTGCCTACGTGTTCTGTTCGTTGGCGAAGGTGCATTCGTCGACGGAAGCCGAACAATTTTTGGGCAGAGTGTTGCGTATGCCCTACGCGACGCGCCGCGAATCGCCCGCGCTCAACAAAGCGTATGCGTCCATGATCGTCAACGAGTGGCATCAAGCGGCGGCGCACATTCACGACGACTTACTTGGCATGGGCTTTGAAAAGCCGGAAGTCGAGCGGGAAGTTCGGCAAATGTCACTTGACTTGACGACGACGATACGAATCAAGACGACGGAAAGGCCGCAAGTGGACGGGCTGAACTTGAAATTGCGGGGCGCGGCGAGCGTCGAGACGACGGCGACGGGTTACGAGCTTGTCTTGACGGACGTCACGGAAGCGGACATAACTTGGCTGTCAAACCAATCGGATAAAATCTTCACGGACGACAGCGACCGAGGAAAATTTCTTGACATGCTTTACGGCACAGACTTTGCGCCCGCGCAAGACGATTCGCCTGCCGCACGCGGCGTAAAGTTCGCGATACCTATGCTTTGCTTTGACTTCGGCAAGCGGGTTGATGTTGCGGAGCGGGAAGCCTTCTTGCCGACGAATTGGCGGCTGACGGGCAATTACGATACCGACCTGCCGAATTTCAGCCGAGACGTCGAGGCGCAGGTTTACGAGTTCGACGTGAACGGGCACAAGGTTACGGAAAAATATTTTGGCGACGACGCGGCGAATTTGTTTCACGGCGAGACGAATTGGACGCAAGACGAGCTGATTGGCTGGTTCGCCGACAAAATCATTTCGACCGACTTGATTTACGAAGACCTTGCCGAGTTCCTTCGCCGGATTTTAAATCGGTTGGCTGCCGAGCAAAACATTGCGCTTGATGAGTTTGTGCGGCTTAGGTTTTCGTTGCTGAAGGTTTTGACGGCGAAAATCAGTGCTTGCCGAGCGGCGGCGTATCAAAAGGGCTGGCAGGAAAATCTTTTCGGCGCGGCGGGCAAAGCTTGCGTGCGGCCGAACATCACCAAGACTTTCGACGCCGAGCACTATCCCGCCAAAAATTTTTACCAAGGGCGCGTCGAGTTTCAAAAGCATTACTACCCGACGGTCGGCGACATGGACAGCGAGGAGATTCGTTGCGCGCAGCTGATTGACGCGAACAAAAACGTTGCGACGTGGATACGGAACATCGAGCGCGAGCCGCTGTATTCGTTTTGGTTGCCGACGCATAAGGGCAGATTTTATCCCGACTTCGTTGTCAAGCTGACTGACGGAACATACGCGGCGATTGAGTACAAGGGCGAGCATTTGGCAGATTCGTCCGACACCGAGGAAAAGAAATTGATAGGCGAGCTGTGGCAACGACATCACGGCGGAAAATTTCTTTTGGCGACGTTGCGAGACGACAGCGGGCGAACTCTTGATACGCAGATAAAAGACTTTCTTCAGTGACTGCCGCTCAAGATGAGCGGCTTTTTTGTTGGCAAGCTGCGCCCGCCATTGTATAATCGCCTCAAAAAATTTTTCGGGGGCATGGAGACGGACAATGGACGACAATTTGAAATTCTTCACCAACGAGCCGGAAAAAGATTTATACGGCAAATTTCAAACCCTCCTGCGCGGCGACACGAATTTTTTCGATGTCATAGTGGGCTACTTTCGGACGAGCGGCTTTTTCTTGATGTGCGACGCTCTGGAGTCCGTGAAGAAAATCCGAATCCTTGTGGGCTTGAATGTCGACAAAACGGCGGCGCAGCTCTTCACGACGATAAAAGTTGCGAAGGAAAATTTTTCAGCGTCGGTCAAGGAGGAGTTTGACAATTCGGACGTGAGCTGTGACGTTGAGCGCGGCGTGAAAAAATTTTTGGATTGGCTAGCGTCAGGGAAATTGGAGTTTCGTATTTACACGGAGGCACCGCTGCACGCGAAAGTTTACATCACGCGGCAAGCGGAAAACGAAATCACGGAGAACGTCGACAGCGTCATAACCGGTTCAAGCAATTTTTCCAAGGCGGGTCTCATCAACAATCTGGAATTCAACGTCGAACTGAAAGATTATGCCGATGTGAAATTCGCTTGCGATAAATTTGCGGAGCTTTGGGAATACGGCGAGCCCGTGCGCGAAGAATATATCGAAGTCATTCAAAATCAAACGTGGCTCAAAGATGACATCACGCCCCACGAAATTTATTTGAAGACGCTGTACGAATTTTTCAAGGAAGAAATTAACGCCGACAAAGAATATTCGCTTGAAAGCTTGCTGCCCGAAAATGCCATACGCCTGCAATATCAAACGGACGCCGTCATTCAAGCGAAGAAAATCCTTGAGGGATATGGCGGCGTTTTTATTTCAGATGTCGTCGGCTTGGGCAAAACTTATATCTGCGCCATGCTTGCCAAGTTGCTCGATAAAGGCCGCAAGCTGGTGATTTGTCCGCCCGTGCTCGTCAAGCAATGGCAAGACGTTCTGTATCGGCAATTCAATGTTGCCGCAAAGGTCGAATCGCTCGGCAAGCTCGATAAAATCCTTGAAGACGGCGTGGAGCAGTTCCAATACGTCTTTGTTGACGAATCGCATCGTTTCCGCCGCGAGACCACAGAAAGTTTCAGCAAGCTGCACAAAATTTGTTACGGGAAAAAAATCGTCCTGATTTCCGCGACGCCAATCAATAACTATTCGACGGACATTGAAAGCCAAATTTCGCTGTTCCAATCGAAGCACAACAGCACGATAGCCGGCATACGCGACCTTGAAAAATTTTTCGGCAAGCTCGACAAGAAGGCCAAGGCTTTTGAAAAGGGCTCGCCCGAATATCTGAATCAGCTGTCCAAAAACTCAAGGGAAGTTCGCGACAAAATTTTGCGCTACATAATGATTCGGCGGACGCGCAACGAAATTTCAAAGTATTATTCCGATGACTTGCAGAAAAACGGCGTGACCTTCCCGAAGCTCGGCACGCCCGCCGCCGTCACCTACGACTTTGACGACGACACGGACAAAATTTTTTCCGAAACGGTCGCGGCGATACGAGATTTTACATACGCGCGGTACATGCCGCTGAAATATTTGCCGCCGTCAAAAAAATATTCGCAGATGCAAACCGCTCAAAGAAATTTGGGAGGATTCATGAAGTCAATCCTCGTCAAACGTCTGGAGAGCAGTTTTTTTGCGTTCAAGAACACGTTGCGCCGCTTTGAGGAGTCGTACCAAAATTTTATCAAAATGTTTTCGACGGGCGACGTGTACATAAGCAAGCAGGTTGATGTTTACGAACTTTTGAACAGCGGCGACGAAGACGAACTGTTGAAGCTTGCGGAAGAGGATAAAGCTTTGCACTTCAAATCCGCCGACTTCAACAAACAATTTATCGCCGAACTGCAAAGCGATTTGAAAAACTTAAAACACCTGCGCAAGATTTGGGAAACCGTCACGAGCGACCCGAAACTCAATCAGCTGAAGAACGAACTGCAACGCAACAAAAAATTTCAGGGCAACAAGAAAATTATTTTCACCGAATCGAAAGAGACCGCCGCATATCTCTACCGCGAGCTGCAAAAAATTTTCGGCGACAGAATCATCGTTTTCAGCGGCGGCAGTTCCGAAGGCTTGAAAAGCAAAATCGAAAAGAGTTTCGACCCGACCGTTGAACAGCCCGAAGACAAATTCGATTTGCTCATCACGACGGACGTTTTGGCGGAGGGCGTCAATCTTCACCGCGCCAACGCCTTGATAAACTACGACTTGCCCTGGAACCCTACGCGGATTATGCAACGCGTCGGCAGAATCAATCGCGTCGGCACGAAGCACGACGAAATTTTTGTTTTCAATTTCTTCCCGACCGCCGCGACGAAAAAGCATTTGTCCTTGGAAGAGCGCATACTTGAAAAGTTGCAGATGTTTCACGAGACGCTCGGCGAAGATTTCAAATATCTTTCCGAATCGGAGGACGTTTCGCCAAAAAATTTGTTCGACACCCTGAACGCGAACTTGAGCGGCGAAGACGACGAAATCAATCCCGAACTGGAATATTTGAAGATTATCCGCGAAATACGGGACAACGACAAGTTTCTCTTTGAAAAAATAAAACGACTGCCCCAAAAGGCTCGCGCGGGGAAAAACGCCAAAGTCGACGAAGAATCCACTTTGACTTTCGCGCGCAGCGGAGCTTTGAAGACTTTCTTCATAACCGACTCAAGCAAGACCGCGCAACTTTCCTTCCTGGAGGCGATAGAGTTTTTGCGTTGCGAGCCCGCCGAAAGTCGAATTCCCGTCGGCGAAAAATTTTTTGAGCAATACGCCAAGAACTGCGAGGAGTTTCAAACTTTGCTCGATGAAAACGAAGCCGACATGCTTAAATCGACGAAGACGCCGAAAAATGTCAAGACCGTCATTTTCACGCTGAAAGCCCTCCTCAAAATCCCCGACTTCACCGACGACCAAGAAGAAATCATTCGGCGGCTCATCAACGCCTTTAACGAAGGCGACATACCTGCGCGGGACACGCAAAAGATAGCTCAAACCATCAAGACGGAAACAAATCCCATGGCACTGTTCAAAAAAATTTATGGCATTATCGACGAAAAATATTTGTTCGGCAGGCAACAGGCGGAAAATTTTTCCGAACGTCAAAGGCAAGTGATTCTGTCGTGCAGCTTGAAAGGCGGTTGATTTTTCATGTCTCGGAAGCAAAAAATTTTTGAAGACGTTTTGAAGGGCGCGTACAGCTTGGACAACTTCAAGCGATTCTCAAGGGAACTTTTCGCCGGCACAAGGATTTTTGACGCAAAAGCGCAGAAGCCGCGGGAAAATTTTTCCGAACACATCAAAGAATTTTACTCGCTCGGCAGGCAGAACGATATCGCGGTCTTCGCCGTCAATCTGCAAAAAGCTAAGTCCGTCGAACGCGCCCGCTCCGTGCAAAGGAATTTCGTAAAACATTTGATTGAAAACCATGAAGCCGCCGTCGAAGGCGCGATTGTAGCTTTTTATTCCGACTCCGTGCCGGAAAAGTGGCGGCTCTCTTTCGTCCGTCTCGATTACGAATTCGTTGGCGGCAAGGGCGGACAAGAAAAAATGACGTCCGCGAAAAGATATTCCTACCTCGTCGGCAAAGACGAACCCTGCAAAACGGCTTATCAACAACTCTTTCCGCTTTTTGAGGACGATTCCGCCGCCATCACTCTCGACGACTTGGAGGAGGCCTTCAGCGTCGAACGGGTCACAAAAGAATTTTTTGACAGCTACGCCGATAAATTTTATGAAGTCAAAAAATATCTGGACGAAAATCCCGAATTCAACGCGGAGGCTCAAGCGCACGGCTTTTCCGCCGAACAGTTCACCAAAAAACTTTTGGGGCAAATCGTCTTCCTTTACTTCCTGCAGAAAAAGGGCTGGCTCGGCGTCGATAAAAATTCCGATTGGGGGACGGGCTCGCCCAACTTCATGCGGAAAATTTTCCAAGACAATGAAGCCAACGGCGGAAATTTTTTCGACGACGTTTTGGAGCCGCTGTTTTATACCGCCCTCAACGTCGACCGCAGCCGCACGAACGATTTGTATCAGAAACTGAATGTGCGCATTCCTTTCTTGAACGGCGGGCTTTTTGAGCAGCTCGACAACTACGACTGGCAAAAAAATAATTTTTCCATTCCCAACGAAATTTTTTCCAACGCCGCCGCCAACGGCCGTGACGCCGACGGAATTCTTGACATCTTCGACCGCTACAACTTCACTATCAACGAAGACGAACCGACCCAACGCGAAGTTGCCGTCGACCCCGAAATGCTCGGCAAGGTTTTTGAGAATCTCCTCGACGCGGACGACAGAAAATCCAAGGGCGCGTTCTATACGCCGCGCGAAATCGTTCACTACATGTGCCGCGAAACTTTGATAAGTTACCTCGTCGAAAAAAGCAAAATTTCCGAAGACGCCATCAGAAAGTTCATTCTGCACGGCGACCACTTCAAGGACGACGACTTTGCGCGTCTCGCCGACAATCGCCCCTTGAATATGCCCGACGAAATTTTTTCGCCCGCGAAGGGCATCAACCGCCTCGACGAACTCAATACCTTTCTGAAAAATGTCAAGGTTGCTGATTTGGCCGTAGGCTCCGGTGCCTTCCTGCTCGGCATGGTAAACGAAATCACCAAGGCGCGCGAAGTCCTTGCCGCTTACTTGAACTTCGTCACGCCCGAAACGCCGCTGCCCGCCCTTTACGACTTGAAACTCGAAACCATTAAAAATTCTGTCTTCGCCTGCGACATTGAGCCCAGTGCCGTCGACATTGCCAAGTTGCGCTTGTGGCTGACCATCGTCATCGACGACGCGCCCGCCGCCGACAAAAAACCTTTCAAGCCCAAGCCCCTGCCCAATCTCGACTGCAACATCATTTGCGGCAACAGTCTCATTGACGAATTCGGCGGCTTCCCGCTCATTAAGCACAGCAAGGCTTTGAACAACATGGCGCAGGCAAAAGGGCAAGGCTCGCTGGTGGAAGGCGAAATCGCTTTGCTGATTGAAAATCTGATTCGCGTCCAGAAAAATCTTTTCCACGAAACTAACCGCGCCCGCAAGGAAGAGTTCCGCCGTTATATCCGCGACATTTACGACAAAATTATCCTTGAACAGCTTAACCGGCTCGGCGCGACTCCTGCCGTGATTAAAAGCTACAAGGCCGCCGCGCAGAAAAAATCTTTGCCGTTCATACTCTGGCAACTCTATTTCCCGACCGTCTTCAAGGAAAACGGCGGCTTCGACATTATCATCGGCAACCCGCCCTACGGCGCGAAAATCTCTGCTGCCGACAAAAAAATCTTCAAGAAAAATTTTCTCTGCACCAAAACCGTCACCGGCAAGCAAAAGGGTTCGACCGACACTTTCGCGCTCTTCATCGAAAAAAGCTTCAACCTGTGCAACAAAGGCGGCATCGTCAATCTGATTGTCCCAATGAGCGTCACTTCCAGCGACTCTATGACCGCCCTGCATAAGTTCTTGGAGGAAAACTGCAACGTCATTCGCGTCTCGTCCTATTCTTGTCGTCCAAAGCAAATGTTTAATTCGGCTTGCGTCAACACGGCAATCATACTCTTCAAAAAAAATTTCTCGCCGCTTGAAAAACTTTTTACAAGCAAACTCATGCGCCGCGACGAAAGCCGCTCCATCAAGGACATTATCGAAAGCCTAACCTTCGTCGACTCGCTGAATTTCAAATTGCCCGGGCGTTATCCGAAAATCGGGACGGAACAGCAGCTTGGCATTCTCAAGAAGATGTTCGCCTTCAACAAAAAAATCGCCGACTATCAAGACGAAGACGGCGCGCCGTTTTATTATAGGACTTCGGGCGGCAGATACTTCAACGTCATCACGAATTATCCAACGGGCTCCTCAAAGGAAAAGCCTTTCTACGTGAATAAAGAATTTACAAAGATTATCGCCGCGATATTGAGCACGAGCTTGTTTTGGTTCTATCAGCAGACCTACACCAACGCTTTGGACTTGAAACAATTTGAGATTGAAACTTTCCCGCTGTTCGCCTTGGAGAGCTTGACGACCGCGCAGATTGCGGGCATAGAGACGATTTACGACGAATACTTGAGCGACATCGAGCGAAACGTTTCAGTCAGGACGTCTTCGGAAAATTCTTCGTACAACGTGGCGCAGTTCAAGAATTACAAGCTTGGACGGTCGAAGGCATTGATAGACAAGCTCGACGACGCGATAGGTCAGTTTTACGGCTTGACGGACGCGGAAATAAAATTCATCAAGAACTTTGAGCTGGAATTTCGGATGAGCGGCGCGGACGGCGAGAGCTAGGGCGATTTGGCTTTTCATTGACAAGGCGGCGAGTGTATGATAAATTAGCGGCGTCGATAAGACACCCAACTGCAATCAGCACTGCAGTATCGAACATAGTTTATCACCGAAACGAAAACCCCCGCACAGATTACGGCACTGCGCGGGGGCTTCGTTTTGCCATAACCGATTTGACAAAGTGGCGGGTGTATGATAAATTTTGTTCTGACGTAATGACCTAAGACGTGATGACACGAACCGTGACTATCACAAACGAAGAAAACCCCGCGTAGCGTGATGAACTGCACGGGGTCTTCGTTTTGCCTAACCGAGTGATGAGTCCGATTGTCAAGGGCAACTGGTTGAATGTTCTGCTACTTACTTGATGAACTTGTCGTAAATGTAAGCACCGATGATGCTGGATACCACACCGACGACAAGCGACGTAATGACAGTCGCCATGACTATCACCTCCTTCCGTGCTGAATTAATGCGGTAGTTGGAAGTGGTAGCATTGGGGCGATTATAGCAGAAATTTTTTCAAACGTCGAATCACCGCCTTGGCAAGGACGCCGTTCAGCACCCCGACGGCCGCTTTGAAAGCGGCGGAACAGTTAGCGCGTTGCAACCGACCATAACATCAGCCAATTAGCCGCGCCGAAACGAAAGCGCATTTCTAGCCTCATAAAAATTTTTTCAAACGTCGAATCACCGCCTTGGCAAGCAAGCCGTTCAGCACCCCGACGACAATTCCGCACGTTCCGAGCGCGGGCAGGTAGAGGAAAAATTTTTCGCTGCCCATGACGACCGACGCCGCGCAGATTTGTCCGAGGTTGTGGAAGAAGCCGCCCGCCGCACTCACGCCGACGACTGAAAATTTTTCCGCGCGTTTTAGCAAAATCATCGCCGCCAAACTCAAAAGCCCGCCGCCGAAGCTGAACAGAATCATCGACGGCACGCCCGCCAACATTCCCGCCAAAAAAATTCGCGCCGACAAAATTATCAGCGCGTCGACTTCCCGAAGCAGATAGAGCGCGGCGACCGTCACGACGTTGGCAAGCCCGAACTTCGCGCCCGGCGGCAACCAAAGCGGCGGCATCAAGCCTTCGACCGCGAACAAAATCAGCGACAGCGATACAAGCAACGCGTCCGCCGTCAAGCGTCTAGTCTTCCGCAATTTCAATCAGCACCTTGTGCGGCACGCAAGCAATCGCCTCGCCGACATGCCGAATCGCGCCGCGCCGAACGCAAATTTTATCGGGACAATCAGCCTCCGCCACGCTGACTGCCCCGTTTTTTGTTTCGACGATATTTTTGCCGCCGCCCGCCTCCAGCTCAAGCCGAGCCTCCGCCGACAAGTCAAGCTTTCGGACAAGCACGCCGTCGACTTTTATCAGCGCGAAAATTTTTTCCGAGCCCGAATCAATCATCAGCGGCGACAGCGCGACAAGCAAAAGCAAGGCGATTAGCAGGCAGTCGTTGCGCGTCATTGGGAAGCCTCCGCCACTGCACGCTTGACCGTCTCGACGAACTGATTGTAGGAAATCGTTGCGCCGGCTATCGCGTCGACCTTGCTTAAGTCCTGCGTCTCGACCAACTGCGCGGGATAAATTTTAATCGCGGCGACGGCTGCTTGAGCCTTTCGGTAGTCGTCGGTGTCCTTGCCGCCCAACGAGCCGTAATCGGCGCCCTTGACTTTCCCGAAAATATCGTAGCCCGTGAAGTCGGCGGCGATAATTTTTTTGTCCTTAATCGTCAGCGTCAAGGTGCCGTTGCCGAAATTTTCATCGCGAGAGCTTTCGACAATATAAACGCCGTCCTTTGCCGCGTTCAAGTTGATTTTGTTCGGAGCGGGCTTGAGCGGGGCTTGAGCCTCTTCGACGCAACCCGTCATAAGTAACGCCGCGCAGATTAGCAAAAAAATTTTCCGCATGTCAATTCCGCCTCCGACGAATCAGAATCCGCTTGAAAATTTTCTTTCCGCCAATCTTCGGCGCGAACAAGTCGAATTCGTTATCCTTGCCGTGATTCGCCAAGCCGACAATGTCAAATTGCGCGGGGTTGTGCTTGTCGAGGAAAGTTATTGGCACGCCCATGACGCCGTAATAATCGGCGGGGATGAAGGCGGTCTTCGATACTTCAATGGCGTCATAGTCGTCGTAGCGCGGGAAGAGTTCGGGCTCTTGAGCGTAGCGTTTGAACAGCACGAGGTCTTCATGCCGCTTGCTTATGTCCAAGTTCGTGAACCAATGCAAATTTCCGAAGCTGCGCCACTTTTGCCCCGCCGAGTCAATCCAAAAACGCGTGGCGCGCTCTTGGTAGTCGTCGGGCACTTTGAAATGCGGGTCGCCGCCCTTGAAGCCGTAACCGAGCCAGATTTTGTTCTGCATGATGAGCGGGAAAATTTCTTTGTAAGTGACGGCGTTGAGGTTGCCGATGACGAGAAATTTTTTGTCGGAGTCGACGAGCTGCTTGACGTATTGGCGGAAGAGGCTGAACGGCGGATTGGTGACGACGATGTCAGCCTCCTTGAGGGCGTCGAGGCATTCGGGCGAACGAAAATCGCCGTCGCCGTCAAGTGGCGTGCTTGTGAAGTCGTCGGGCGAGCTGAATTCGGTCAAGCGGGCGGGCGTGTTAGAATCAGCGCGGCAAGTGGCGATTAATTTCTTTAAGCCGAGGCCGTGGAAGTTTTGCGCGAAATATTTGACGAATTCGCTGTGTTGAGGGTCGTCGCAGTTGCAAAGGACGGTTTTGCCCGCGAAATGCTTTGTATAGTGGCGCAGTTCGTTTTCGATATCGACGAGCCGCGTGTAGAATTCGTCCTGCTTGGCCTTAGCCGCCGCGTTGAGAGTTTTGTTTTTTGACATGAGTTTGACTCCGATTCAGCGATTTGAATTGTTTAATACCAACTTTCTTTTGCTGCGCCCAAAAGAAAGTTGCAAAGAAAAGGGCGTTCCACCGACCACCTGCGCAACGCCCGCGTCCCAGTCAGCCGCCCGTGCCGCAAAGAAAGCATCCGGCTTTCTGTTGCGGCGGCCGCCCGTCCATGGGCGGCCTCGTACCCTGCAACTTATCGCTTACTTTATCAACAGCCCTTAGGAAAATTTTTTACAGTCGAACGTGATAATTTTGTCGCACTCCATAGGTCTGCCGCGTTGGTCGAGCGCGGGCTTGAACGTCCACTGCTCAGCCGCCTTGCGAGCAATTTCGTCGACAAAGTAACGTCCCGAACTCTGCAGAATTTCCGTCGCCGTAACCTTGCCGTCCTTGCTTATGTGCGCCGCGAAGGAAATGTAGCCCTTGAAGCCGAGCACGCTGCCCTTTTCGGGATAAACCTCCTTGACGGTGATTGGCGGGCGCGTGACGACTTGCCGGTTGTCGGCGGGCGTGACGTTTTCCTTGGCGGGAGCTTGCGCGGCTTGCGGAGGAGGCTTGGGCTTGTCTTCGACAGGTTGCGGCGGTGATTGCGGCTTAGGTTTTTCAATCGGCTTGACGGCGGGAGGCTTCGGCTTCGGCAGTTCGATTATCGGTTGCGGGATTTGAAGTTCGGGCAAGACCAAATCGTTCGCGTCGAAGGTCGGCACCGTTTCTTGAGGCGCGTCGGCGGGAATTGCCTCCTCTTCTGCAACAAAGGCGGCGTCGTCCGTCAAGTCGATGTCAACCCATTCCATTTCGGCAACGGCATTAACTTTCGGCGAAGGTGCGAGGCTTGGCAAGACGTAAAAGAAACCTGCTGCCGCCGCAATGTGCAGGACAATCGCCGCGAGAATTGTCGCCGTCCAGTGTGTTGAGTAGTCGCTCATTGTTTCAGCTCCGTGGCAATTGACACGCGTTTTGCGCCCGATTTCTTCAGCAGGTCGAGGACGGCAACGACGCTTTCATAACGAGCCGCCTTGTCGCCGCGCAGAACGAAAATTGCGTTTTTATCCTCCGCCAGAGCCGTATGAATCTTTTCGGCGAGCTGTTGATTGGGGACGGCGTCCTTGTCGAAGAGAATATCGCCGTTTGCCATTACGGTTATCGGCACGACGTTCGGGCGCGTCTCCTTGTCGGCGGAGGCGGCTTGCGGCAGGCTCACGGGCAAAGTGTTCGTCTGCACCATGTAAATCGTGCTTAGCATGAAGAACACCAGCAGGAACAGCATAATGTCAATCATCGGGATAATCATGACGAGCGGTTGAGTTTTTTCGCGGAAGTCACGGCGTTTCATAAAAATTCTCCTTTGGGCTTGAGCGTACGAAGTTTTTTGGCCGCCCATGGATGGGCGGCGCCGCGACTTGAAACCCGGAAGGTTTCATAGCGGCACGAGCGGTTTCGGGTAGCGCGGGCGTTTCGCTAGTAGTCGGTATCCGCCCCACGCGGCAACGTGACGTTGCATCCAGATAGCGCGCTGAAAGTCGTCGACGGCTTAGGGGTGGACGCCGCGTTCACGCTGTTCCCCCGCTTTCAAAGCGGGTCTTTCCTCGGTCAAAGAAAGTAGTTAATAACGCCGAATCGGAGCTGACAAATCCTATTTACCAACAGCCCCTAATCCCGCCAGCACAATGTTGACAGTCTTGTCGAGCACGGTTAAATTTTCGTCGAGCCGTTGCGCAAAGAAAGTGTGGACAATCAGCGCGAAAATCGACACGCAAAGTCCTGTAGCCGTCGCGATTAGAGCTTCGCCGATGCCGCCCGTTATCGCGAGCGGTTGCCCCGCCTGTATGCTGAAAATGTTAAACGCCTCAATCATGCCGCTGATAGTCCCCAAAAGTCCGAGCAACGGCGCGAGCGTCACAATCATTGACAGGTAGTTCAAACGGGCGCGAAGTTTCATTGCCTGTTCGTCGTAAGCGATATTGAGCGCGAGTTCGACGTTATCGCCCGCCACGGCCGCTTTGACGCCCGCCGCCGCTATCAATCCGACGCAAGAGCTTTCGCCGTTGCAAAAGCCCAATAGTTCGCCCGCCTGCTGACTTTTGAGCCGTTCCCTTAGCGCGGACAAAAATTTTTCGCTGTCGTGAGTGGCGTAGCTGTAAAATCTGAAACGTTCAATGCCTATGGCGGCGACCGCCACCGAGCTTATCAAAAGCAGATACATGACGGCTCCGCCCTTGGCGAAAAGTTCCACGGCTTCCAAAATAAAATCTCTCCAATCGCAAACTTTTTCGGCAGAATAACATATTGAGGGGTTAGGGACAAGGGACAGGGGACAAGATGAAAAATTTTTGCTTGATAATCTTCACGGTGTTGCTGATAGCGGGTTGCGGGACGCCGACGACTTGCGAGCGCACAGAAATTTTGATGGGGACGGTTGTCACGCTGAAGGCTGAAGGTTTGAACGCTCAAGCCGCCGTCGACGAAAGCTTTGCACGAATAGCCGAGCTGGAAGAAAATATTCGCGTCGACGTGAAGAAAATCGAGGACGCGGCGGGCAGCGGAGCCTTTGTGAAAATTTCGCCCGATGTTTATCAAATCTTGGAGACCGCGCAGATTTATTCCGAACTGACTGACGGAGCCTTTGACGTGACGATTGGGGCGGCCGTCGAGCTGTGGGGCATAGGCACCGACAAGGCGCGCGTCCCTTCCGAGGCCGAGCTTGCCGCCGTGAAAAATTTCGTCGGGCGAGAACATCTGCACCTGCGCAGCGACGAGGCTTACCTTGACAAGCGCGGCGTGAAGTTGAACTTTGGAGGCGTGGGCAAAGGTTACGGCGTCGACGTTGCGAGGAAAGTTTTCGCCCGCCACGGAGTCACGAGCGGCTTGATTGACTTCGGCACGAGCACAATTTACGCGGTCGGCAAGAAACGAATCGGCATAAAAAAGCCCGACGCACCGAGCGAGCTTGCCGCCGTTGTCGAGCTGGAAAATGCCGCGCTGAGCACTTCGGGCGACTACGAAAAATTTTTAATCGTCGACAATCGCCGCTACCCGCACATAATCAATCCGAAGACTTGCGCGCCCGTCGCGGGCGGTCTTTCGTCTGTGAGCGTCGTCGTCGAGGGCAGTGTCGAAAATTGCGCAACCATTGCCGATATTTTGAGTACGGCGATGTTCGTCGTCGGCAAAGAGCAAGCCGAAACTTTCATTGACGCAATCGAGCTTCCCGCCAAAATAATTTTTGCCGAAAACCCTTAAGCGACAAAAAAAAATGTGCCTCATTTAGGCACAAACACATTTTTTATTTTGTCAGTCAGAGCCGTCAAGTTTCGTGATGAGAATTTTCGCGACGCGCACGCCGTCCATAGCTTTGACTTTGAAGCGGAAGCCGTTCCACTCGCGCACCTCGCCGACTTTCGGGATGTAGCCGAATTGCGAAGTCAGGAAGCCGCCCATGGTCTGAAAGTGGTCGTGTTCCTCGTCGGGCAAAGTCTCAATGCCGAAACGCTCCTTGAATTCGTCAATGTCGCAAAGCCCGTCGACAGTCCAGGAATTGTCCTTGTTGCGCTTGAATTGGCGGTCAGTTTCCTCGTCGCCGCTCGTGTCGACGATTTCGCTCAAAATGTCGTCAAGCGTGATGAAGCCGATGACTCCGCCGTATTCGTCGTTGACCATTGCCTCGGTTATGCCGCTCGCGCGAAATTTCTCGACGATACGGAACGCCTCCATTGTGCGCGGCACGTAGCTCGCCTTGCGAATCAGCGCGTTCAAGTCGATGTTGCGCCCGTCCTTCAAGACCGCGTCAAGCAAATCCTTAGCGTAAATCAGCCCGCGACAGTCGTCCAAGCTGCCTGCGCCGACGGGGAAAATCGTATGCGGACTCTCCTGAACGATTTGCAAATTTTTTTCCAAGTCGTCAGCCAAATCCAGCCAAACAATCATGACACGCGGCGTCATAAGCGAATAGGCCGTCTCGTCTCCGATATCGAAAATCCTGTCGACCATTTCCCGCTCGGACTTTTCAATCGTGCCGTCCTCGGTGCCCTGCTCGATTAAATCAAGCACTTCGTCCTCGGTGACGGCGTCGTTCTTGGAAGTGTTCATGCCGAAGACGAACGCCACGCCGCCCGCGATTTTCGACAGCAGGGCAACGAACGGATTCATTATCGTGACGATGAGGCGGAAGGTTTTGTAGTGCTTGAGCAAAAAATTTTCGGGGTCGCGTTTCGCGGCAAGCTTCGGCAAAAATTCTCCGAACAACAAAAAAATAAACGTCGTGACGCCGATTGCTATCACCGCCGCCGGCATTATCGACGAATTAATCAGTCCCGCGATTGTCGGGCTCGTAAGTATGGCGGACGCGCCCGCCAAAATCCCCGCGAAGGTTATGCCCGCTTGTGCTGCGCTTAGCGGCGCGGACGATTCAATCAGCTCCAAAACGGCTTTGGCATTCGCGTCGCCGTCGTCCGACAATTTTTCCAGCCGCCCGCGATGACATTCTATCAGCGCAGTTTCCATCAGCGAAAAGTAGCCGCTCACTGCCGCCAATAAAATTATCAGCGCAGGCGGGATTAGTCCTGTCTCCAAAACTTTTACACCTCATTAAAGCGAAATTCTCAAGTACTCGTCCAGCATGTCGGAAAAAGTCATATGCCCGCGCTCCGTCGATTTCCACTCGCCGATAATCTTAATCGTCGCCTCGTAAATGACGCTTTCGACGCTGCCCGGCACCAAGTTTTCCCAATTCTTGTAGTCGTAGGCTCGCTCCGAAACGGTATTCTGCGGACGACCGAAAACCTCCAGCTCGCAAAGGAATTGGATTTGCCGCGTCTTCGGGCGCAAGTAGTAATGCTCCAAGACGTAAGCTTGACTGCGCAAAACGTTCACGTCGTCAGCCGCATATTGATAGCCCTGCTCGCGCGCCAAGGAAATTTCGGCGTTGAAGTTATCCGCGCCGTAGGAGGCCATATCGTCGTCAAGTTCCTTAGGCTCGCGTTCGACCATGCGAATCCAGACGTCGGCAATGTACTCGCTCGTCGAATAGGGCATTTTCTTCCACTGCACCGAATTTTTATCCAGATAGTAAGTGTAGGTGTCGTCGACCGCCAATTTCATGAATCGCTGCTGAAGTGTCTTCAAATTCTTTGGCGGCGCGGAATGTCTCGGCGTGGAAGCCCTGCGCGGCTTTTGTTGAGGCGTCGGCTTTTCAATCGGTGTCGGCTCTTGAATCGGCGTGGTCGGCTCGATTGACTGCGCGGGCAGTTGCGGAGTCGGCGGCACGACTGCAACGGGCTCGCCGGCAGAAATTTTGCTCGGTCTGCCGAAGGGCTGTTCGATTTCGGTCGGCGGCTGTTCAATCGGCGCGGGCGTCGGCTCTTCGATTGTCGGCGGTTGTTGCGGCTGTTCAAGCGGTTTTTGTTCGGGCGTTTGCTTTAAGTCGTCGAAAGTCAGCGTGTCGCCGATTTCGTCTTCGTCCTCTTCGGGTAAAGTGCTTGAAACGTCTTGCGGCGGCACCTGCGCGGGTTGAGCGGGCTCGGCGGGCTGTTCCAGCGGTTGAGTCGGCGGCTTGTCTTTGGGCGTCACGATTTCGGGCTTTTCCTCGACGGGCGGCGCGGGCTCGACAGGCGGCTGTTCAATCGGAGGCGGCTCGGCGGGTTTTTCCTCGGCGGGCGGCTGAACGGTCTCGACAGGTTTTTCCTCAATCGGAGGCTTAACGGGCTCGACGGGTGGCTGTTCAATCTGCGCGGGCGGAGGCGGTTGCGGCGCGGGCGGCAATTCCCGTATCGGTTCGGGCTTCGTGACTTTTTTCGGCGCGGGAGCCTCGTCCTCGAATTCGCCGCCGAATACGACTATATCATCCGCTTTGACTTGCGGCGCATTCATAAGCAACGCAAGAATCGCCGCGCCTGCCATTAATTTTTTTCTCACGTCAGTTCACCTTTCCAATAATCGGTTGTTTGTTCGGCAAGCCCGAACGCCTGGGGAATTTTGTCGGCGGCCACTTTAGAAGTGGCGGAACAGATAACGCGCCCTGCCGTCCGACAATTCAAACGTAATCGCCGCGCCGATACGCAACGCCTGCGCATTTCTAGTTTCGGCTGACAATCGGTTGTTTGCTCGGCAAGCCCGAACGCCTGGGGAATTTTATCGGCGTCGGTTTGAGCTTGTCGACGTAAAGCACGGCTCGCCTGTCTTCCAGCGCGGGCAAGTGCACTTCGCGAACGACAACCTTGCCGCCGCCCAAGATTTTGATTGCCGCTTGAGCCTCGGAAAGTTCCTCGCGAAAAGCTTTGCCCTTGAGTGCGATGAACTTTCCGCCGACCTTCGCGAACGGCAAGCAATATTCCGCCAAGACGTTCAGCCTCGCGACGGCTCGCGATGTCACTGCGTCGAATTGCTCTCGGAAAATTTTTTGCCTCGCCAAGTCTTCCGTTCGTCCGTGGAAAATTTCCATGCCGTCAAGCTCCAATTCCGTGACGACTTGCCTTAGGAACTCGACGCGCTTGTTTAGCGAATCAATCAGCGTGAATTGCAGTTGCGGGCGGAAGATTTTCAGCGGAATGGCTGGGAAACCCGCGCCCGTCCCGATGTCCGCCACTCGTTCGACGCCGCGAAAAATTTCTTCGTCCCACGCGCTCAACGAATCTATCACGTGCTTGACCGCGAACTCTTTCGGCTCGGTTATCGCCGTCAAGTTCATGCGCTGATTCGCGTCGATTACCAGCCGATAAAATTTTTCCAACGCGGCAAGCTGTCCGTCATTGAGCGGCAAGCCAAAAGTCTCGGTCGCCTGCGCCAACGCCTCGCGAAACATTCAAATCATCTCCGCGATTATTTTAGCCGCCGCGCAGGAACTTTGCAAGGGCAACGTGCCGCAAGCGTGACGCTTGACCCAGATAGCGCGGCAACGGCGAATGCGCGAGGCATGAGGTTTGCATCCGGATAGCGCGCTTTGCCGCTCGTAATTTAACCGTTATCGCCGCGCCGAAACGCAACGCTGGCGCATTGATAGCCTCGTACTTTAGCGGCGGGCGTCACAGTGCTTTTATGTATTCATGTACCCAAAATTTGACAAGCTATCACAGCTTCAATATAATTCGCGCTATGAAAAGTTCTATCGTTTGATTTTACAGGAGGGATATTCGGAATGGATTTATCGCAACTATTGAACGACGTAAACGATTTCGTCTGGGGGCCGATAATGCTGGCGTTCCTTGTCGGCACGGGCGTCTTCCTTACCATTCGGCTGAAGTTTTTGCCGTGGATTAATCTTTGGTACGCCATAAAAATGATTTTGCTTCACAAGGCGGACAACAAAGGCGACCTTTCGCCGTTCCAATCGCTGATGACGGCATTGAGCGCGACAGTCGGCACGGGCAATATTGTCGGCGTAGCGACGGCCATGGTGCTCGGCGGTCCCGGTGCAATCGTCTGGATGTGGATAAGCGCGGCGTTCGGGCTCTCGACTAAGTATGCTGAATCGGTTCTCGCCGTCAAGTATCGCGAAACGAATTCCGTCGGCGAAATGGCGGGCGGACCCATGTACGCCATGAAAAACGGCATCGGCGGCACCTTCGGCAAGGTTATGGCGGCGTTGTTCGCGTTCTTCGCGGTGTGCGCCTCGTTCGGCATAGGCAACATGACGCAGGCCAATTCCATAAGCTCCGCGTTCAACTCCTTGGGTATGCCGACCGAAGTCACGGGCATTATCCTCGTCGTCTGCTCCATGGCGGTTTTGATTCGCGGCGTCCGTTCAATCGGCAAAGTCTCAAGCTTTATCGTGCCGAGTATGGCATTCTTTTACATTCTGTTCACCGTGATTATCGTTATCGTCAATTTTGAAAACGTCCCCGGCGGCTTGGCGATTATGTTCCAAATGGCGTTCTCTACCGAGGCGGTAGCGGGCGGCGTCGGCGGCTCTATCGTGGCAAGCATGTTGACGGCAATGCGTTGGGGCGTGGCTCGCGGCGTCTTTTCCAATGAGGCGGGCTTGGGCTCGGCGCCAATAGCGGCGGCTGCGGCTCGCACCGACCACGCCTCGCGTCAAGGTTACGTCAACATGACGGGCACTTTCTTCGACACGATGATTATCTGCTTCTTGACGGGCTTGGTTGTCGCAAGTTCGGGCGTCCTCGGCTCGCTTGACCCTGAAACCGGCAAACTCGTTTCGGGCGCGCCGCTCACGATTTTGGCGTTCAGCACGGTCTACGGCGAAGGCGCGAAGTATATCGTTTCGATTGCCCTGGCAATGTTCGCCTACTCGACGATTCTTGGCTGGGAATATTACGGCGAAAAGTCTTTGGAATATCTGATTAAGGCGCGTCCCGTCATTATCGGCTATCGCGTTGTCTTCAGCCTGATAACCTTCATAGGCGCGACGCAGACGCTTGACGTCGTCTGGAATTTTTCCGACACCATGAACGGCTTGATGGCGATTCCGAATTTGATTTGCCTCGTCGTCTTGAACAAGGACATTGCCCAAGAGTGTTTTGACTATCAGAGAAACTTTATCGCGAAAGGCAGATAACCCGCTTGACGTGGCAGCGGCAGGTATGTCCTTCGATTCGATTAATCGTAATTTTTATGTTTAGGATCTACTTTCTTTTGCTTGCCCAAAAGAAAGTAGCAAAGAAAAAGGCACCGCTACGCACGGGGCGTGAGCGAGTGACCGGGAGTAACCGTAACTGCACAGGAATCGAAACCGAAGCCGCTCGACGCCGCACGCAACATCACGTTGCTAACGCGGCGCGAGGCGCGCGTCCATGCGCGCCTCTTTTTTTTGCAAAAAAAAATCCCTCCGTAGCGGGAGGGATGAAATTCCGGGTTGTGATAAGTTAAAGTGTCAGATATCAGAGGTTAGCTTTGATAAGCGCGAACAGCTTGGAATAGGACGTCACGCCCGTGAAGTGAGTTATCGCGGTGTCAATGCCGTTCGCTTTGATGAAGTCTTGCACTTCGACGGCTTCCTTGTCCTCGGCGTAGTCGAATTTCAACGCGGCGGCGATAACCTTCGCCAAAGCAACGGGCGTCTTGCCGCGCTCAATCAGTTGCATCGCGGGCGAAACAAGACGGTCGCCGGCAGAAAGTTTGCGCTTGGGGCCGCGCGCCACGCGAGTGACTTCGTCGCTGATTTCGGGATTCTTGAAACGCGTTTCCGTCGTCATGACGTACTTTTGATGAACGAACGGGTCAAAGCCGTACTTATCAATCAAAAGCGAGGAAGTTTCAGCCCAAACCGCGCGAGCCGCCGCAACGATATCTTCGTCGCGCATGGCGGAGCTGATGTCGGGTAAGCCTTTTTGGTAGGCAAGGTAGGCTATCGACGCGTGCCCCGTGTTGACGGTGAAGAGTTTGCGCTCAATGTAGGCGCCGAGGTTGTCGACGAGCGTCATGCCTTTAATCGCGGGCAAATCGCCGACCACGCCCTTTGAATCGACGTCCCATTCGGCGTAGGGCTCAACCTTGACCAAAAGTTTTTCGTAGTTCTTCTGGAGCGGAACAATCCTGTCGACCGCCGCGTCGGGGAAGCCGATAAGCTTTTGGACGGCAGGCTTAACGTCGTCGGCAAGATTTTCGTAGACGAAATTTTTCAGCACGGTGGAGCCGCCTACCATGTTTTCGCAAGCAATGATGTTGAGCGGCGTCTTGTTGACGGCAACGCGCTTGGTCAAGCCCTTGGCGATATTCGGAGCAATGAACTTGAGGATGTTCGGGCCGATAGCCGTCGTGACGATATCCGCCTCAACAATGGCGTCGAGCAGGGCGTCAAGGTTTTCGTTGCTGTTGATTGCGCTGACGTTTTCGACGAGCGTCTTTTCCGCCTCGCCGAAGATTTGAACGTTGTATTTGCCGAGCGTGTTGATGTCGTCGACGAGCGGAGCCGCCACGTCCACGAACGTCACGTGATAGCCCGCTTGGCTCAAGAGCAGCCCGATGAAGCCGCGCCCGATATTGCCCGCGCCGAAGTGTACAGCCTTTTTCATATCGTTACCTCCTGTTGTTAGGGAATTAGGGCATTAGGGAAATAGGGAATTAGAATTTGCTATTTCCCTGCTTCCCTACTTGAGACTCTTGAAAAATTTTTTGTCGGCAGGTTCAAGCCAGCCGCTTTAAAAGCGGCGGAACAGCAAGCGCGCCGTGCCGTCCGACACTTTGAACGTTATCGCCGCGCCAGAACGAAATGCTTGCGCATTTCTAGCCTCGTTACTTCCCAAGCTTCTTGAAAAATTTTTTGTCGACAGTTTCAAGCCATTCCGTCGAGACTTCGGAGCTTGCCTGCATAATCGACAGGTGTTGCATCATTTTGCCCGGAGCCGCGCCGTGCCAATGCTTGACGCCTTCAGGAACTGTGAACACCACGCCGGGCTTGAGTTCGACGGGGTCTTGCCCCCAGATTTGCACGTAGCCCGCGCCCGATTCCGTCACGAGGATTTGGCAAGTGCCGTGGTGGATGTGCCAGAACGTGTGCGCGCCGTCAATGAACGTGACATTCGCGACGTTGATTGAGTCCTTCGTCGAAAGCGGCGCAAGATAAGTTTGCCCCGTGAAATATTTTTCGTAAGCGACATTCGGTTCGCCGACAGGGAAGATAACGCCGTCGACTTCGGTCAGCTTCTGAATGACTTCAGCCTCCGAGGGGTAGTCCTTAGCCGCTTGAGCCTGCGCGCCGAACGCCAAGAAAGCCGCCGCCGTCAAGCCCGCCAAAAATTTTTTACCGAAAAACATTACGTCATCACCTCGACGAATTCATTCTGCAACGCGCCGCGATTATCCTTTCGTGAACATGTCGAAGAGAACTTGCGGGTCGTTGGTCGTGTAGGCCTTTTGCAAATCTTCTTCGGAATATTCCATTGTAATGGTCGCCAAGTTCGCGATAATCGCCAAATGGTCGTCGCCCTTGCCCGCGATGCCGACAATCAGGTGCGCGGTGTTTTCGTCCGAGAATTTGACGCCTTGCGGGTATTGCATGACGACGAGACCCGTTTTGATGACGTGTTTCTTCACAGCGTTTTCGCCGTGCGGAATGGCGATGCCTTGACCGATGTAGGTCGAGATGTCGCGTTCGCGAGCCAACATGCCTTCGATGTATTCCTTTTCGACGTAGCCGCTCTTGAAAAGCAATTCGCCCGCCGCTTTGATAGCTTCTTCCTTGGTGACGCTCTTCAAGCCGACTTTGACGTTTTCTTTGAGCAAGACGCCTTCCTTGAGCGCGGTGCCGCCCGATTCTTCCTCTGCGCCGCCGTCCGACGCGGGAGCCTCTACGCCGCCGCCCTTCAAGCGTTCGCTGATTATGTCGTAGACGTTGTTGTTGGTGAAGTCTTTAACCCAAATATGTTCGGCTTGCGGGGAGTCCGCCCGTGCGCGTTCGGCGAGCTTTTCGTGACTGACGACAATCTGCGCGTCCTTGGGTATGCTGCCGATAGCAAAGTTTTTGACCGTGATGTTCTTGTAGCCGTCCTTTTGGAGTTTCTTGCGCAAAGCCGCCGCGCCGAGTGCACTTGAGCCCATGCCCGCGTCGCAAGCGTAAGCGATGAACTTGATATCTGCGCCCGCAACTTGCTTTTCGCCTTCGACCGACTGACCTTTGGAGGCAGCCTTCATAGCTTTCATGTTCGCCTGCGCGGCTTCGAGGGCGTCTTCCTTTTCGGCGTCCGCCGCTGCCGTCGCCTTAATAAACACCGAGCTGACCGCAAAGCTGACTGCGCCCGCCGCCGCTACCGCCGCAACGTTGGCGAAGTACGCGCCGGGAGCCGTCATAGCCATAATCGCGATAAACGAGCCAGGAGCCGCAGGAGCTACCAAGCCGCCGTTGAGGAGCGTCAAAGTGAAAACGCCCGTGACGCCGCCCGCCATTACCGCCAAAATCAGCGTGGGTTTCATGAGGACGTAGGGGAAATAAATTTCGTGAATGCCGCCGAAGAAGTGAATGATAACCGCGCCGGGTGCCGAGCCCCTTGCATTGCCGACGCCGAACAGCGAATAGGCAAGCAGAACGCCCAAGCCGGGGCCGGGATTCGATTCAATCATGAAGAAAACCGACTTGCCGACCTCCTGAGCCTGTTGCATACCCAGCGGAGTGAAGACGCCGTGGTTAATCGCGTTGTTGAGGAACAAAATCTTTGCAGGCTCAACCAACAGCGATACGAGCGGCAACAAGCCCGCGCTGACGATTGCGCCAACCGCCGAGGCAAGTCCGTCCGTGATGCTTGAAACTATCGGGCCGACGAAGCTGTAAGCCGCGCAGGCAAGCACGCCGCCGAGGATACCCGCCGAAAAGTTGTTGACCAACATTTCAAAGCCGCCGGGGATTGAATCTTGCGCAGCCTCGTCGAATTTCTTAATCACGACGCCGCCTATTGGCCCCATAATCATTGCGCCCATGAACATTGGGATATCGGTGCCGACGATGATGCCCGCCGTAGCAATCGCGCCGACGACGCCGCCGCGGTGACCGTAGACGACTTCGCCGCCCGTAAAGCCGATAAGCGTCGGGAGCAACCATTTCGCCATAGGTCCGACGAGTTCCGCAAGCCCTTCGTTGGGAATCCAGCCTGCAGGGATAAAGAGTGCTGTGATGAAGCCCCAGGCAATGAACGCGCCGATATTGGGCATGACCATTGCGCTGAGGAACCGACCGAACTTTTGCATGGCCTCTTGCATTTGGAACACCTCCAAAAAAACTTTTGTTAATCCTACGTTGTCATTATAGGAGGCGGTGTTCGATTGGGCAAGCAAAACACATTGCGCGGCGTCCCTAAGGGTTACAGACAAAATTTTTACAAGCGGTCGCTTTAAAAGCGGGCTTGTCCCCTGCCGCGTTCTCTGCTATCATGACGAAAAATTTTTTGCTTGATAAAATTTTGGGAGCTGATAACTTGAACAGAATCCGTACACGTTTCGCGCCGAGCCCGACGGGCTACATGCACATAGGCAACTTGAGGACTGCCCTTTACGCTTACCTGTTTGCCAAGTCGCAGGGCGGCGATTTTATTTTGAGGATTGAGGACACCGACCGCGCCCGCTACGTCGCCGACGCCGTCGAGTTCATTGAGCGCACACTTGCCGCCGCGAAAATCATTCCCGACGAGGGACCGCACCAAGGCGGAAAGTTCGCGCCCTACGTTCAAAGCGAGCGCATGGACATCTACAAACGTTGCGCCGAGGAACTTGTCGCGAGCGGTCACGCTTACCGTTGTTTCTGCGCGGGCGAAGAGGCTCCGACGGACGGAAACAAATTCGGCGGCTACAATCGCCACTGCAGAGACTTGTCGCCCGCCGAAGTCGAAAAAAATCTTGCCGAGGGGAAACCCTACGTCATTCGTCAGAAAATGCCGCTTGAGGGCGAAACGACTTTCTACGACGTGTTGCACGGCAACATCACTATCGCCAACAGCGAGCTTGAAGACCAGGTGCTTTTGAAGAGCGACGGAATGCCCACGTACAATTTTGCGAACGTCGTCGACGATCACCTTATGGAAGTCAGCCACATCATTCGCGGCACGGAATTTATCACGTCGACGCCCAAGCACGTCCTGCTTTACGACTTTTTCGGTTGGGAGCTGCCGACTTTCATACACCTTGCGCCGGTCATGGGCAAGGCGGCGGACGGCACCGTTTCCAAGCTGAGCAAGCGGCACGGCGCAACCGGTTTCCACGATTTGATTGCGGCGGGCTACTTGCCCGAAGCCATTACCAATTACGTTGCGCTTTTGGGTTGGAGCCCGAAAAACTCTTGCCAAGAAATTTTCACCATGGACGAGCTGATTGCCGCCTTCAGCCTCGACGGCTTGAGCAAATCGCCCGCCGTGTTCGATTACGCCAAGCTTGATTGGATGAACGGCGAATACTTCAAGGCAATGACCGACGAAGACTTTGCCGACGCCGCGCAGGATTATCTTGCCGACTTCGACGCGCCGCGCAGAATTTTCCTGGCAAGCCTTCTCAAGACTCGTGTCGCCAAGCTGTCCGACATTCCGCAGATGACGGCCTTCCTGAAAGTTTTGCCGCCGTTCGACGCCGAACTGTTCACGAACAAGCGCAACAAGCTCACGCCGCAAAAATCGGCAGAGATCCTCGCGCCCGCGATAAAAATCCTCGAACAGGCAGACGATTGGTCACTCGACGCGCTCAACGCCAAAATCGCCGCCTTCGTCGAAGAATCGGGCTTGAAAGTCGGCACGGTCATGTGGCCGCTAAGAATCGCGCTTTCAATGCAGAAAGTCACTCCGGGCGGCGTCACCGAAATTTTATATCTGCTCGGCAAGGAAACTTCGCTGATTCGCCTCAACGACGCGCTCAATGCCCTGCGCCATTAAACTTTGATTAAATGATAAAAATTCTAAGGAAGCTCTAAAGTAACGCCTGTATAACTGCGCTCATAGAAATTGAGGCGACTTCAAAGAAGGTTGCCCGAAAAAAATTTTTAGGAGCGATTCACTCATGAACGAACAAATCACGAACACGGAAACCGAACAGCAGGCTGCCAACGGCACGCAACAGCCCCCGACACTCGACGGCACGCAACAGCCCCCGACACTCGACGGCACGCAACAGCCCCCGATGCTCGACGGCACGCAACAGCCCCCGATGCTCGACGCTTCGCAAATGCCGACGCTCAACGCTTCGCAAATGCCGATGATGCCGCCTCCTCCGATGTTAGGAATGCAACAAGGCTTCGTTGGCGGAATGGGCTTCGGCGGAATGCAACAACCTCCGATGGCTCCGCCGTCCGATATGTGGGGCAATGCCGAGTTCGCGGGCAACGATATGCTCGACAGCAACAACTTCACGCCCGGCTTCGGCGGTCAAAGCGACCTTTCGGGTATCGTCGACGGCGGCACGGAAATTTCCGTCAACATCGGCGAGCAGAACAACTTTGCCAACTTCGCTCAGGGCGGCATGATGCCTCCGCCCATGTTCGGCGGGCAAGGCGGGCAATTCAATCAAGCTCCTCAGCAAGCCGCGCAAACCCAAGCCGAATAAAATTATCCTCTTACTCCAAAATCTTCAAGGGTCGTCCGAAAAACGGGCGGCTCTTTTTTTTGCGACGAGCGTTGCGCGAATCTGCGCGGCGTTGTAAAATTTCGGCATAAAGTTTTTTGCAATGGAGGATTTACAAATGCACAGCTTCGAATACTTTTGCCCGACGGAAATAATTTTCGGACAAGGCGCGGAGGACAAAGTCGCCGACAAAATTCGCAAGTACGGCGGCAAGCGCGTGATGATTCTTTACGGCGGCGGCAGTGCCCTCAAGAGCGGACTCGTTCCCAAAATCGAACGGCAGATTAAGGTGGGCGGCTTCGACGGCTTGAAAATTTTGGGCGGCGTCAAACCGAATCCCCGCTTGAGTTTCGCGCGCCAAGCCGTTCGCAACGCCATTGACGCCAAAATCGATTTCGTGCTGGCAGTGGGCGGCGGCAGCGTTATCGACACCGCGAAGGCAGTAGCTCTCGGCGCAGCCAATCCCGAAGTCGACATCTGGGAACATTGGTCAAAGAAAATCACGCTTGAAAAATCTTTGCCCGTTGGCGTCGTCTTGACGATTGCGGCGGCGGGCTCCGAAACTTCAGACTCAGCCGTCCTAACCAACGAAGACACCGGCAAAAAGGCAGGCGTCACGACTCCGCGCCCCGTTTTCGCGATTATGAATCCCGAATTGGCAATGACGGTGCCTCACTACCCGCTGATTTGCGGCATTGCCGATATTTTAATGCACACGCTCGAACGCTACTTTACCCGCGTCGAAGGCAACGAATTCACCGATATGGTTGCCGAATCGCTGATTAGGAACGTTATGGCGCAGTCGAAGGCTATCCTCGCCAACCCGCAAGACTTGCACGCCATGAGCGAAATTATGTGGTGCGGCTCGGTATCGCACACGGGCTTTACGGGTCTTGGGCGCGAAAGGGATTTTTCCGCTCACAAACTCGGTCACGAACTAAGCGGGCGTTACGACGTGGCTCACGGCGCAAGTTTGACGACGGTCTGGGCATCATGGGCGCGCACGGTCTACACTGTCAAGCCTGAACGTTTCGCGCACTTCGCGGAGGAAATTTTCGGCATAAAGGACGGCTCGATTGACGAACGCGCCCGCGCAGGCATTGACGCCTTAGAAAATTATTTTCGCGAAATGAACTTGCCGACCAACTTCACGGAGCTGGGCATTGGCATTCAAAGCGACGACGAGCTGAAATTCTTGGCGGACATGGTCACTTTCGGCGGCACGAAGAAAGTTGCGACCTTCCTGCCCATGGACAAGGACTTGGTCTTTAAAATTTTCAGCAAGGCGAATCATTGAAGGAACTAGGAAAAAATTTTGTTAAACATTAAAGTTTTCGGGATAGTGCAAGGCGTCGGCTTTCGACCGTTTGTCAGTCGGACGGCCGCCGCCTTTAATATTTCGGGCAACGTTGCCAATCGCGGCTCTTACGTCGAAATTCACGCGCAAGGTACGAACGTCGACCTTGAAAAATTTTTGACGGCTCTGCAAGAAGACGCGCCGCCCCGTTCAGCGATTTTGAAAGTCGACGTGACCGAATTGCCCGACAGAAATTTCACGGGCTTTGAAATCGTCGAGAGCGTCCGCGAGGCGGGTGACATTTTCGTTTCGCCCGACATTGCCGTTTGCGACAAGTGCGCCGCCGAACTCTTCGACCCGAACGACCGCCGCTACCTGCACCCCTTCATAAACTGCACGGCTTGCGGTCCACGGCTTACGATTTTGAAGAACATGCCCTACGACCGCGAACGCACTTCGATGAGCGAATTCCCGATGTGTGACGCTTGCGCCGCCGAGTACTTCGACCCGAACAGCCGCCGCTTCGACGCCCAGCCCATTTGCTGTAACGATTGCGGTTGCGAAGTCTATTTGCTTAACTCAAACCTGCGCGGGCACGACGCGATTAAGCATGTGCGGAAAATTTTGGCGACGGGCGGTGTCGTGGCGATTAAGGGCATTGGCGGCTTCCACTTGGCTTGCGACGCCCGCAACTTCGACGCCGTCCAACGCCTCCGCGATTCAAAGACGCGTCCGACCAAACCCTTCGCCGTCATGTTCAGAGATGTTGCCGCCGTTGAGCGCGTTTGCCGCTTGACCGCCACGCAGATGAAAATCTTCGACAGCCCGCAAAAACCTATCGTTTTGCTAGGGACTGGGGACGAGGGACTAGGGACTAGGTTGGCGGCTAATGTTGCGCCCGGCATGAACAAAATCGGCGCAATGTTGCCCTACACGCCGCTGCACCTGCTGATATTCGATTTTCCCGACGAGTTGGGAAGTTTTCCCGACGCACTGGTTATGACGAGCGGCAACCCGTCAGGCGTGCCGATAACGATTGACGACGACGACGCGTTGAAAAATTTCGGCTTCTGCGACGCGATATTGAGTCACGACAGGAAAATCCTCCTGCGCGCCGACGATTCGGTTATGGATTTTATCGGCGACCGCCCGTCAATGATTCGACGTTCGCGCGGCTACGCTCCGCTGCCCGTTTTCTATGACGGCGCAAAAACGTCCGTGCTTGCTCTCGGCGGCGAACTCAAGAACACTTTTTGCCTCGCGAAGAACAATTTGCTTTACGCCTCGCCCTATATCGGCGACGTCAGCGATTTGCGCACCGTCGAAGTCTTGAAGGCGTCGATTAATCGGATGCGCGACCTGCTTGAAATTTCGCCCGAAGTCGTTGCTTGCGACCTTCACCCGCGCTATCAGACGAGTGCCCTTGCCGCGCAGCTTGCCGACGATTTGGACGTGCCGCTTGTCAAAGTTCAGCACCATTACGCGCACGTCTTGAGTTGCTTGGCGGAAAATAATCATCACGGCGAAGTGATTGGCGTGGCGTTCGACGGGACGGGCTACGGGCTTGACGGTACGATTTGGGGCGGAGAATTTTTTATTTGCGACGAAAAACATTTCGAGCGGGCGGCGTCGATTAGCGCGTTCAAGCAGGCGGGCGGCGATAAAGCTGCGCGGGAGGGTTGGCGAATCGCGTTGGCTCTGATTGGTGACGTTGCGCTTGCCCGCGAGCTGAACTTGGCAAGTGACGCCGAACTGCGCGGACAGAAATTTTTGCTTGACAACGACTTGAACTGTGTGACGTCGACGAGTGCGGGCAGATTGTTCGACGCGATTGCCGCCGTGTTGGGCGTCTGCAAGGTTTCGACTTACGAGGGCGAGGCCGCCATGAAGTTGCAAGCTACCGCTGAAAAATTTAGTCCCAAGTCCCAAGTCCCTAGTCCCTGCCTTTCGACCGACGAAATTTTTGCTGAAGTATTGACGCGCCGCCTCAACGGGGAGGATGTTTGCGAGCTTGCGCTGTTGTTCCACGAACGGCTTGCCGAGATGACCGCGCAGATTTGCGAAGACTTGAGCCTTGAGACAAAAATAAAAACCGTCGCATTGAGCGGCGGCGTATTCCAAAATTCGTTGCTTAGCGCGTTGACGACCGACAAACTTCAGCGGCGCGGCTTGAAAGTTTTGCGTAACGAGCTGATACCTCCGAACGACGGGGGCATTTGCATAGGGCAAGCAGTTCACGCGCTTAATCGGTAAAATCGATGCGGCATTCAAACATGCGGTGCCACGGATTCGACACGACGAAATCTTTCCGATACGACAGATATTTTTTCGCGAAGGCGTGCATAAGTTCATTTTCGCGCTCGACAATCGCCGCCTCGTTGTCGCCGAAGTTCAAGTAAATCTGCAAGCCGTCAGGGCGTTTGGAAAGTTCCTCGGCAATCATGGAGCGGACGTTCGCTTGATACGCCCAATCGTCAAGGTAGCGGCGCAGGAGAAGCTTGTCAATCGATTTGCGGCTCATTTTCTTCGCCAAAATGCCCGTGCCCAACGCAAAGCCGCTCGTATTGGTCGCGGTGTTCCAGCCGCCGTAAGCCTGCAACTTGAACAGCAAATTTTTCTTGCGGAGCTGTTCCATCAAAAAATTGTCGGAGCCGTTCGCGCTAATGACATCGGCAACGCCCACGGGCAATTTCTTTTTGACGGCGACGTTAACCTGCGCGGCGAAGTTTTTGGCATTGCGCTTGAAATATTTCTGTTCGCGTTCGGTCAAGACGTTGGGCGGAAAGGCATTGTGCAACTCGTAAGTCTTGCCGTCGGGGTCGGTGTTGACCATAAGGACAAAGTCGGCGCGTTCGGGCTTGGGAACGAACAGCCCGCCCGCTATGATAATCTCGTCGCGAATCGAATCGCCCAGTCGTTCGTCGGAATAGTGCGGAATGGTCTTTGCGCCCTTGCCGCGATTGAATTGAACATTGACAAAGGGAATGGTGCCGCTCAAATCGTTGACGGCGCGAGTCAGCAAAAGCATGGCGTATTCGTCGATGCCCGCGTGAGACTGCGCCTTAGTCTTCGGGACGTTCAAATCTTTCAAGTAGGCAAGCAGTCGGCGATTTTCGCGGTGAGTTTGACTCAACGGGGCATTGTCGTCGCGCCCGATTATGAAGTAGTCGATAATCCCTTCGGCGGTGAGGTCGACGAGTTTCAAGGTCGCGTTGAAATTTTTTTCGCGGCGGTCGAAGTAGTCGCGCAGAATGTCGGCGGGAATGTTTTCGGCGGCGGTTTCAAGGTAGGCTTGTTCCTTGCTGTTCAAGCGCGAGACTTCCCGCTTGTCGAGGAGCCTGGTGTATTGAAAAATCTGCGCGCCGTATTCGCCGTAGTAAGCGGGCTCTTCGCGGTCGCCGGGCGTGCCGAAACTTGGCGTCCTCATCAGCGAGCCGAAGACGTAAAGCCTGAGGTTGGGATTGTCTTGGCGCAAGGCTCTGAACTTTTCGACGCGGGCATTCAATACGTCGGCGGGAATTTCGTGCGAGCGCGAGGGAATCAAGCCGCTGTAAAGCAGGGCGTCGGAGGCAACAACGGCGGCGTCGGCGGAGGAGGCATTTTCCTTTAGCCAAAGCCATAAGTCGTCGGGTTGAGTCAAAAGTTCGGTCGGCGGCATTAAAACTTCGTAGCCGAGCTGTGAGACGACTTCGGCGGGTTGTTGGCAAGAAACGGGTCGGTCGTCGTGCGGAACAAACAAAATCGTTTCGGCCGACGCTTGCGCCGAACACGCCGCGATAATTATCAAAGCCATTAAAAATTTTTTCAGCATTAAACTTTCCCTCCAGAAGCTGTTGGTAAACTCAAAAGCGGGATGTGACGAAGAATTTTTTCGCCTTTACATTGCTTAAGTTGCGAGGCGGAAATGCGCAGGCATTTCGTATCGGCGCGGCGATAACGTTTGAATCACGGACGGCACGGCGCGCTAACAGGATGCAACGTCACGTTGCTTCCGCCGCTTTTAAAGCGGGTTTCGGCAAGCATAGCACGCAAAAATAATTTTGACAACGCGGCAGGTAAAACTTGCAGGTGCATAGAAATTTAACGGGACTTTATAATCAACGAACGGATTCATAAAAATTTTCGCGGAAGGGGATAGATACATTGGATGCAAAACTCGTCAACCCGATAATCGATGCATTCATGGAAGTGATGCCGCAAATGGGTTTCCCTATGCCTAAGCGGCTGAGAGTCTACTTGCAGGACAGGAACCTCATAAGCAACGGGGTAATCTTGACGGTCGGTTTCACGCAAGGCATGAACGGCAAGGTTATTTACAACATGACAGCGGATTCGGCGCGCTATTTCGCCTCGACGATGATGTTGGGCGTGCCCGTCAGCAAATTCGGCGATTTGGCTCAAAGTGCTCTGCGCGAAATGTCAAACGTGTTGACTGCCCGCGCTGCCACGCATTTTGCCGACTTGGGCGTCGAAGTCGACATAACCACGCCCGAATTGACAATCAGCGAAGACAATGCGATTAAAATCAGCGACTCGAAATTTTTAATGGTCGAAATGGACGTGGGCGGCTACAGAATTGACATTGCCCTTGCCGTCGACCGCGACGTTTAAAATCATCTTCAGCCAAAAAAGCTCCCGCACTGTCGGGAGCAATTTTTTTTGCCGCGCGATTTGGCTTTTCAATGACTTTTGCATTTTTAAATCTACTTTTTCTTTGTTCGCCCAAAGACCAGCTTTAAAAGCGGGGGAACAGTGTGGAAACTGTTCAACCCCTTAAGCCGTCGACGAGTTTCAGCGCGCCATCTGGGTCAAGCTTCAAGCTTGCGCCCGTCCATGGGCGGCCTTCAATTGCGTATCGTTAGCGTGTTCAAACGCTAAGAGATTCGACGATTCGGCGGAGCGTGTCGACGTTGCCGACGTTGCCGGGAAAAATTATATAGCTCATGCCGGGGAATTTGCTTTCCGAGCCGATTCGCCAAACGGGAACGCCCGCCGCCACTTGCCCCAAAACCAACGCCTTTTTGACGCCGAGCCCCTTCGTGCCCACATCAGCCGAGGTTATGCCGCCCTTCGCGATTAAAAATTTCGGGCGCACGTTCAGCCGATTGACGATGCTTGTCAAGGCGTCCGAAATGTTCACCGACGCCGCAAGATTCTTTTCCGCCGAGCCCAAGTCCAAAACGTTGCGGCTGGTGAAAATCGCCGTCGTCTGCCCGCGCGAAATGTTTTCCTCCGCACGCCGAACAATTTCGTCGACCGAGCCGAGCTTTGTAACGTCAAACTCAATGAACGCGACTGCCGAAAGTTTTTTGAGTTCGTCGAGCTGTGCGGTCGTCTTTTTGACGTGAGAGCCGACGATTATCAAGCCGCCGTTGCCGTTCGTTTCGTCGACGAGTTCGGCGCGGCTCAAAAGCTTTTTGTCTTCGATGCCGCCGATAACCTTGGTGAACGCCGCCGCCGTCCTGAACAAGAAATTTTTCCCGCGAGCCAACGCCTTCAGCAGAGCCGACGCGAAAATTTCAACGTCGACGTAATCAATCGCGTTGACGATAACTTTGTTGAAGCTGTTGACACTTTCCAGCCGAGTTGCAATTTTATCGACGTTGCCGCCGCGCAGGTCGTCGAGACTGATGCAAGTGACGCTGTCCCGCTTGAACGCGCCGCCCGTTTTCTCTTCGACGTAGGCCGCAAGATTCGAGGCGCGGTAGCCGAAAGTTTTGTCCTTGGCGAATTCGGTTTCGCCCGCCGGCACGAGCCAATCGCCCTCCTGCACGTAGTGGACGTCGCTGATTGTGAAACGCCCGCCCTCCTTGAAGAACGGCATTAAAATTTCTCCGTCGACACGCCGCCCGCAAGCCTCCAAAGTTTCGCGCAACGTTTGAGTCTCAAGCGGGTAGTGGCCGCGCAAAGTCGAATCGCAACGACTGACAATCACGAAGTCCTTGCCGCATTCGTCCGACGCCGCGCAGATTCGTCCGGCGATTTTTTTATGTTCGGCGCGAGTCTTGGCCTCCGAAAAGGCGCGCGAGTTCGTGAGGATAAAGAACATCGACTTTTCCTCCGCGAAGCCCGCCGCGATACTTTCAGCCGTCCAATCGGTGTAAACGGAAATGCCGTTGACGGTCTGCACGCCCGTCGGGTCGTCGTCGAGCACGACGATTTTCCGCGAAAAATTTTTCAACGCCGCCTGAAGCTCCGCGCGATAAAAATTTTCGTCGACGAGCGGAATTTCGGCGAACGCCGCGCTTTTCAAAACCTTAGCCATAAAATCAAGCCTCCTCCGTTGCGAACAGTATAGCACCTTCGCCGCGCCGAATCACAAAAAATTTTCCTTCCCTTCAACGCCGTAAGCTGATATAATGCGTCAAAAACCTATGCATTTCTCGATGAGGAGGTTCTTTCGGTGAAAAAAGTTTTAATCGCAGATGATATGCCCATTTCGCAGATGATAACCGACAACATGCTTGCGGGGCGTTATCAAACCTTTTGCGCCTCTTCAGCCGAGGAAGCGATTGACATTTGTCGCAAAAAGCAGCCCGACTTGATATTGAGTGATTTTTCGTTGTCAGGTTTGAGGGGCGCGAAACTTTTGGAAAAATTCCGTGAAGAGGCGGGCGAAGACGTCCCAATTATCTTCATGACGGCTGACACAAGTGACGAAGCCGAAACCGACAGCTTAGACAGCGGCGCAGTCGATTTCATTCACAAACCCTTCAGTGCCGAAGTTTTATTGCGCCGCGTCGCCAAGGCACTGGAAAACGCGCAACAAACTTCCAAACCCCAAGAAACTTCCGCGAAGAGAAAAATTTTAATCGTCGACGACATGATTGTTTCGCTGATGATAACCGAGAACATGTTGGCGGATCAATATCAAACTTTCTGCGCGCAATCCGCCAAGGAGGCAATGGAAATTTATCGCGCGGAAAAACCCGATATGATTCTGTCCGACTTCAGAATGCCGGGCATGACGGGCTACGAAATGCAAATCGCCTTGCAAAACGAATTCCATAAAAAAATTCCGTTCATGTTCATGACGGCGGACAAAAGTGACGAGGTCGAAAGTGAAGGCTTCGACAACGGCGCAATGGATTTCATTCGCAAGCCATTTCAGCCCGAAGTCTTACTGCGTCGCGTCGCCAACATTGTCAACACCGTCGGCGAAATTCAAGACTTGAAAAAGACTTCGACAATCGACAAGCTGACCGGGCTTTTCAATAAGGGTTCGTCTGAAGAAGAACTCAAAAAGGTTTGCAAGAAGTCTCACGGCGCGCTGATGATGATTGACTTGGACAGCTTCAAGCTGGTAAATGACATCCACGGGCACGCCATGGGCGATAAAATTTTGATAGCCTTCGCCGATATTTTGCGGGCAACCATGCGTTCCACCGATTTAATCGGGCGCATGGGCGGCGACGAGTTCGTTGCGTTTTGCCACGGCATCCACGAAGAATCTGCCATTGCCTCCAAGACGCAATTCATTAACGAGAAAATCACCGAGGCCGCCAAGCAACTCATGGGCGAAGACATGAACATTCCGTTGGGCGCGTCAATCGGTTGCGTTTTGATTCCGCAAGCCGGCACCGACTTCACCGAGCTTTACAAGAAAGCCGACAAGGCTCTTTACATCGTCAAAAAGAACGGCAAGCACGGCTACAACATTTTCAGCGAAGACGCGCCCGAAGACAAGGTCGAGACCGTCGTGACGTTGGCGCAAGTGCAAATGATTTTGGGCGAACGAAACATTGAGGCGGGCGCAATGGTTTTGCCGTTTGAAAGTTTCCGCACGATTTACCGCTTCATTAAGCGCACCCGCGCAGGTTACGGCAAGACGATTTGCATTGTGTTGCTCGTGCTCAAGCGGACGGCTGCAGACGACGGGACTGTTCCGCTCAAGCACGCGGGCGACCAGCTTATCGAATGCTTGCACAGCACTTTGCGGCGCGGCGATGTCGTTTCGCAGAACGGGCGCAATCAATTCCTCGTCCTGCTGACAAACACCGACGGGCATTACGACGTTACCCGCGCTATCAGTCGTGTCGTCGAAAATTGGGGCAAGCTCCCCGAAAGCAAAAGTTTCTACTTCACGCAAGAATGGGCGGTACTCGACGCCTGAACAAATGGAGGGATTAGTCTATGGCAGAATTGAAAAATTTTTACGTTCAAAACTTGGAAGGCTGGCAGAAAACGTTATCGCGCAAGAAACTTTCCGACAAGGAACTTGAAGTCAAAGTCGTCGAACACGGCATCGTCTTGCCCGTCCGTAAAATTGACGGAGTATGGAAAGGCGGCGTCTGTGACAACGATTTTAATTTCGTCGCCGGCTTCTCCTTGAGAGATCCTGCCACAATGTCAGGTGGGGGGGGGATAGATTGGTGGACTTGTGAATCCTCCTATGTCGTCGAGCGAAAGGAACTTGTTACCCTTGATGAAGATGTTATTTTTTGCGGTGTAGTAAACGCTCATTTCGGACATTTCATAACGGAACATTGGTCTCGCTTGTGGTATGTAATACAAAATCCCGATATCAAGTCGAAAATATTATTCTTGTTAGTAGGGCGCGGATATGCGTCTTGGTTCGACGATTTCTTTCGGATGATGGGCATTGACAAAGAGCGAATCATTTACGTGACACAACCGTTGCAATGCCGCTCCGTCACGGTACCTGAAATATCGAATTACACCATTGGAGTAAATTTCACGAAAGAATTTTTAGTTCCGTATCAGGCGATTAAGTCGCGGGTGACGCCCGGCAAGATTAAGAATCAGTGTTCATAAACGTTTAAGCAAAGTGTGAATATGAGAAATCTTAAT
>CAMJMR010000013.1 GCA_946407095.1 uncultured Selenomonadales bacterium
TGCTTATATTTATGCAACTTTGTTTAGATTTTTATAAACAGTTTTGTTGCCCATTCGTCCGATTCGCCGCCCACGTAAATGAAAACGTCGCAATCGGCAATCGTCATTATGTCCTGCGCGGACGGTTGGAAGCTGTGCAAGTCGACGCCCGAATCTCCAAGCAACGTCAAAGCAAAATGTTCGTCGCCGCCGATAATTTCGCGCGTCCAGTCGTAAGCGGGGAAAATCGTCGCCACGACCTTCACCTTGTCCGAGGCGGGCTTATCGGTGCCGCAACCCGAAAAATTTATCGCCGTCAGCAACGCGGCAAGCAAGACAAAAATTTTTTTCATGTCTTAACCTCTGAATCTGATTTTGCGCAAAAAAAATTCCGCGCAGCCGCTTTAGAAGCGGCGGAACAGATAGCGCGCCGTTGCTTGTTGACGATTTAAGCTAACCGCCGCGCCGGAACGAAATGCATGCGCATTTCTAGCCCGCCACTTTAGACAGGCACGTTTTACGTCACACGTCCAAAAGGTTTTTGCCGGCGGCAAGCAGAGCCGTCCGATTAATTTTCGCTTCGACGAAGTCGGCGGGGAAGTCGAATCGCTCACGCAGGATTTTCAGCACTTCCGAAGGCTTGAGGCTCCCCTCCGCCGTGATTCGCGTCGAAAAAGTTATCAGCACTTCGCCGCCCGATAAAGTCACTTCGACGGGCGCGGCGATATATTTTTTTGCGTCGAGTTCGCGGGTTTTCTTCGGCGTGATGCGCGTGAACGTTATCGAAGGTGCGGCGTTGAATTTTTGGGCGGCAAGCTGCGCGGCGGGCAAAAGTTTTTCGTCGAAGGGCAAGCGAACTTCATAGCGCGACAGGTCGACAAGGGACATCACGGGCTTTGACTTCCCGCGCAACCTTTTCAGCCGTAAAATCTCCGCGCCGACGGGCAGTTGGGCATTCAGCCGCTTTGCAACATCAAAGGCGTCAACGGGCTTTGTCAGCTCGAAGTCGACGTATTCGCAATCACTGGTCACGCCGACGGCAAGCGCATTGGCGAACGAAACCTTCATGTGTGGATTGAAACCCTCGCTCCAGGCGGCAGGCAACTTAGCCCGAAGCAACGCCCGCATGAACAAGTTCATATAGTAAAGGTGGCTCAACACCGCAATTTCGTCGCCCTTGCGAATCTGCGCGCGGAATTTGGTAGGGACTAGGGACGAGGGACTGGGGACTAGGGGATTGTTGGCGGGCGGCGGAAGTTTTTCCTTGGCGAAGTCGACGACGCCCGCGCCCAAATTCATGCAGACGCCGCAGCCCGTACAGCTCGTGCGTCGACAATCGCGGGTAGTTTCGCCCGCTTGAGACTTCTCCCACTCGGCAAGCAGAAAATTTTTGTCGACGCCGGGGGATGTGTGCTCCCACGGCAACGCCTCCCAAAAATCGCGCTCACGTCCGCTGTAGCTGTCGGGATTGACGTTGCAAGCCGCAAAAGCTTTGTCCCATGCGTCGGGCTTGAACAAATCAGACCAGCCGTCGAACTTCGCGCCGAACTTCCACGCCGCCTCAATCACCGCCGCCAATCGCCTGTCGCCGCGCGCCAACACACCTTCAAGCACCGACAGCCGCGCGTTGTGCCAGTTGTAGGTTATCGCCTTGTCGACGATTAAATTTTTCAAAAGCTGTTGCCGCCGCTCAAACTCCGCCGCCGAAATTTGTGCTGTCCATTGAAACGGCGTCCACGGCTTGGGCACGAAGCACGACACGCTCACCGTAACTTTCACGTCGCGCCGATTCTTTATCGAGCGGTAAAGGTCGACAACCTTCCGCGCAAGGTCGGCAATGCCCGCAATGTCGTCGTCGGTTTCCGTCGGCAAGCCCATCATGAAATACAGCTTAACGGACTTCCAACCCTTGGCGAAGGCGGCCGCGCAGGCGTCAAGCAGATTTTTTTCGGTGACGTTCTTGTTAATCACGTCGCGCAGGCGTTGAGTGCCGGCTTCGGGCGCGAAGGTCAAGCCGCTCTTTCGGACGGTCTGCACGCGTTCGGCAAGGTCGATTGAAAAGCTGTCGATGCGCAGGCTCGGCAAGGAAAAGCTGACTTTCTCGTTGCGAAAGTCGCTTTGCAAGTCGTCAATCAAGCGGCTGAGGCAAGAGTAGTCGGCGGAGCTTAGCGAAGTCAACGAAATTTCATCCCAACCGCTCGCGTCAATCAATCGGCGGGCTTGGGCGCGGAGGGTTTCGGGTTTGCGCTCGCGGACGGGGCGATAAGTCATTCCCGCTTGACAGAAGCGGCAACCGCGCGAACAGCCTCTGAACAGCTCAAGCATGGCTCTGTCGTGAACAATTTCCATAAACGGGACGACGGGCTTATCGACGGAGGGCGTTGCGTCAAAATTTTTCACGACTCGCTTAAGAATTTTTTTCGGCGCACCGTCAAGGACTTGCAAGCCCAAAAACTTTTCGCCCGAATAACGCGGCTCGTAAAAGCTCGGAACGTAAATTCCGCCGATGTTCAGCAAAGACTTGAGGAAGCCGCGCCGCCCGCCGACTTTGCCCGCCGCCTTCCACGCCGTGAACGCCTCGACGACTTCGCCGAAAACCTCCTCCGCCTCGCCGACGATAAAGAAGTCGAAGAACTCGGCAACGGGCTCGACGTTGTAGACGCAAGGACCGCCGCCGATTATAAAGGGCTCGTCATCTGCGCGGTCGACGCTGTGCAAGGGGATTTGCGCCAAGTCAAGCATGTTGAGGACGTTGGTGTAAATCATTTCGTATTGCAGGGAAAAGCCCCAAAAGTCGAAGTCGCGGACGCTATGCTTTGACTCCAGCGCGAACAGCGGGCGGTTGTCATTGCGCAAAACTTCTTCTGCATCAGTCCACGGGGCGTAGACGCGTTCGCAAAGGGTATCTGCGCGGCGGTTGAGAATCGAATAAAGAATCGCCAAGCCCAAGTTGCTCATGCCGACTTCGTAAACATCGGGCAGGGCAAGGACGATTCGGCAAGCGGTCTCGTCGAAATTTTTCGTCACGCTGTTGAATTCGCCGCCCGTGTACCGCGCAGGCTTCGTAAGTTCAAAAAGATTTTTCATATCGTCACCTAAAAGATAAATTTTTGTCGGTGCATGTGGATGTTTAGCAGAATTGCTATCGCCAAAATGTTCGTCGTTAAGGAACTGATGCCGTAGCTCATAAGCGGCAACGGAATGCCCGTCACCGGCATAATCCCCGTCGTCATGCCGACATTAACCAGCACGTGGAAGGCAAGCATTGACGTTATCCCGACGGCAAGCAGCCTCCCGAATACGTCGCTGGCGTCCTTGGCGATTTGAATGCCGCGCCACAAAACAATCAGATACAACAGCAACAGCACGACCGCTCCGACAAAGCCCAGCTCCTCGCCGACGACCGCGAAAATAAAATCCGTATGGTTTTCGGGCAGGAAGTTCAGCTGACTCTGCGTGCCCTCGAATAAGCCTTTGCCGAACAGCATTCCCGACCCGATTGCGATTTTCGATTGGATGATGTGGTAGCCGCTCCCCAACGGGTCAACATTCGGGTCAAGGAAAACCATTATGCGCATTTTCTGATAGTCCTTGAGGAACGGCCACAGCAACGGCATTGCCGCCATTCCAACGACCATTATCAGCGAAAAAATCCTCCAGGGCATTCCGCACGCTATCACCATGCCGAAGAATATCGCCATGAAGACAAGCGACGTGCCCAAGTCGGGCTGCTTCAAAACCAAAATGAACGGCAAGCCCACGTAGCCCGCGATTGGCAACAAGTCTTGAATCGTATTGAGTTTGCCCATGCGCTCTTCCAAAACCGACGCCAAGCAGATAATCATGATGAGCTTTGAGAACTCGGAAGGCTGAATGCTTATCGGTCCGATTTGAATCCAGCGTTGCGCGCCCAAGGCCGCGTGCCCGAAAAGCATTACCGCCAAAAGCATTATCAGGTTGAAGACGTAAAGCTTCTTGCCGTGTTGAGACAGCCCGCGATAATCGAAGTTCATGAAGAAAATCGCCAGCACCGCATTGACCAGCGCGAAGAGCCCTTGACGTTGCACGTACCAAAATCGTTCTTCGCCCGGCGTGTTGATGTGCGTCGCGCTTGAAATTATTACCAGCCCGTATATGACAATCGCCGCCGCCGCCAAAAGTAGCGGAAAATCTATTCGGCGGAGGAGGCGTTTGCTTTCCATGGAAAAAATCGCCAAATGTTTCACCTCCAAAAGTTTTTCGGAATACGCAATGCCTTTTCTGTCGACGTGAAAATTTTCCTGCCGACGATTATTTTTTTTGCAACGGGGAATGATAACTGCTATAATCGGCGCGTCAACGCTAAAAAATTTTTATGGAGGCGAGTTTGTTGACGGAAAACGTATTCGACACACTGACGGAGCGCGGGTTTATCGCGCAGTGCACCGACGCCGACGAAGTTAGGAAGTTGCTCGGCGAAAAGAAGGTCACGTTCTATATCGGCTTCGACCCGACGGCTGACAGCTTGCACGCGGGACATTTTATCGCACTTATGGCAATGGCTCACATGCAACGCGCGGGTCACCGTCCTATTTGTCTTGTGGGCGGCGGCACGGGCACGATTGGCGACCCTTCGGGACGCAGCGACTTGCGCAAGGTCATGACGGACGAAATTATCGAACACAACTGCGAATGCTTCAAGCGGCAAATGGCGCGCTTTATCGACTTCAGCGACGGCAAGGCTCTCATGGTCAACAACGGCGATTGGCTCCGCAAGCTCGGCTATATCGATTTGCTCCGCGAAGTCGGCGCGCACTTCACGGTTAATCGCATGCTCGCCGCCGAATGTTACAAGCAACGCTGGGACAAAGGCTTGACGTTTCTGGAATTCAACTACATGGTCATGCAAGCTTACGACTTTTACAAGCTCAACGGCGACTTTGATTGTATCCTGCAGATGGGCGGCGACGACCAATGGTCGAATATAATCGCGGGCGTCGAACTCACCAGGCGCAAGACGGGCAGAGCGGCTTACGGCTTGACGAACAAACTTTTGCTGAAGTCCGACGGCTCGAAGATGGGCAAGACTGCCGGCGGCGCGTTGTGGCTCGACGAAAATAAAGTTTCGCCTTACGATTTCTATCAGTATTGGCGCAACGTCGACGACGCGGACGTTAAGACTTGCCTGAGCCTGTTGACGTTCGTGCCCATGGATGAAGTCAATCGCCTGTCGAACTTGAAGGACGCCGAGATTAACGAGGCGAAAAAAGTTTTGGCTTACGAGGTCACGAAGCTGGTGCACGGCGAGGCGGCCGCCAAGCAGGCTCAACAATCGGCGGCTGAAATTTTCGCGGGACAGGGCTCCGATAACATTCCGACGGTTGAAGTCACCGAGGCGGTCGGCAAAAAGCTTTTGGACGTGCTGACTGCCGCGCAGATTGTCGAATCCAAATCTGAAGGGCGGCGGCTTATCGCGCAGAGCGGCTTAACGCTCAACGACGCCAAAGTTTCCGATGTCGATTACGTTTTGCAAGCCGACGACTTCCCCGCCGTGATTCGCAAGGGCAAGAAAAAGTTTTACAAAGTGGTTAATGCCTGACTGCGACGACGAGCGGGCTAGCAATGCGCATGCATTTCGTATCGGCGCGGGCTGTCGGCTGAAAATGTCGAACGGCACGGCGCGCTTACTGGATGCAACGTCACGTTGCCCTGCCGTCACTCGCAAGGGCAAGAAAAAATTTTACAAAGTGGTGAACGCATGATAAAAAATTTTTTCGCGGCGGTGATTGTTATGAGCTTGATGACGACGCCCGCGCAGGCAGCAGATTCGCGCGTCGAGGCGGCGGTGCAATGGGCGATTGAAATAGCCAACGACCCGATTCACGGCTACTCTCAAGGCGCGGAAAATGCTACGCCGTCCCGACCCTACACCGGCTCCCGCGAAGGTCCCGATTACGATTGCGCGTCGCTGGTCTATCACGCCTTCCAACACGCGGGCTTCGACATTATCGGTGCGTGGCACAAAAATCCCGCATACATGGCGCGCTACGGCGGCAGGCAATATTCGGGTGACGCCGACACGCTTTGGGCTGACTTGAAGACGCTGGGCGGTTGGCAAAAATTTTCGTGGTCTGAAGTGGCCGACAACCTTCAACGCGGCGATATTCTTTGCCGCCCGCAATTTCACGTTGCGATTTACAAGGGCGACGGCTTGACGGTGGAGGCTCGCGGCGTGAACAACCCGACGGGGCTCGGACGCTACGAAACGGGCGACCAGGGCGGCGAAATTGATTTTTATGACGCATACGGCAGAGGCTGGACGGAAGTTTACAGATACACAGGAGAATAACTTATTAACAAGATTAGGACGAGTTGCAAGGTATGAGGGCGCGCACGGACGCGCGCCCGCCCGCGCTATTGAGCGTGACGCGAAATAAGCGGGCATGAGCGGCTTCGGGTTGCGCGGGCACTTCGGCAGTGGTCGGTAGGACGCCTTTTTCTTTGCAACTTTCTTTTGGGCGTAGCAAAAGAAAGTTGGTTCTAAAACTTAAAGCCATTGAGCCGACAAGCCAATTCATTTACACATATACAGGGGAGGCAAAATAAATGTCAGGACATTCCAAATGGGCTACGATTAAACGCAAGAAAGGTGCCAACGACGCCATTCGCGGAGCCATGACGACTAAGATAAGCCGCGAAATTACAATCGCCGTGAAAATGGGCGGCGCGGACCCCACGGGCAACATGCGCCTAAAGCTCGCGCTGTCGAAGGCAAAATCCAACAACGTCACGAAGGAAAACATCAATCGCGCGATTCAAAAGGGTTTGGGCGCGTCCGACACTTCCAACTACGAAGAGATAACCTACGAAGGCTACGGCCCCGGCGGCGCGGCTCTCATGATTGACATCCTCACCGACAATCGCAATCGGACGGCGGCGAACATTCGTCACATTTTCAGCAAACACGGCGGCAACCTCGGCGAAAACGGCTGCGTCGCGTGGATGTTCAAAAAAAAGGCGGTCTTCGTCGTCGACAAGGAAACCTTTGACGATGAAGACGCGCTGATGGAAATTGCCATGGACGCGGGCGCGGAGGACTTCGCGGCGGAGGATGATTCTTTCGAGATAACCGCCGACCCCGAAGACTTCAACGCCATTGAAGCGGCTCTGGCGGAAAAGGGCATTGAGACTGCCTCCGCCGAAATTACGCAGGTGCCCGACACGACCGTTGCGCTCGCCGACAAGGACGCCGAAAAAATGCAAAAGCTCCTTGACGCCCTGGACGAAGACGACGACGTTCAGAACGTCTACGGCAATTACGAATTCTCCGATTAAATGACAGCTTTAGGGATTGACCCGGGCTCGGCGATTTGCGGCTACGGTTTCGTCGAGGCGGTTGGCGGGCAAGTCGTTGCAAAAAATTTCGGCGTGATAACCACCAGCCCTAAGGCTCGCATGCAAGACCGCCTGCTTAAGATTCACACCGAACTTGACGCGCTGATTAAAGCCTTTCAACCGCAAATCATGGGCATTGAGAAACTTTTTTTCGGCAAGAACGCCACGACCGCCATTCCCGTCGGGCAAGCGCGCGGTGTCGTCCTGCTGTGCGCCGCGCAAAATAATCTTGACATAATCGAGATAACGCCCAACGAAGTCAAGCAATCGGTCACGGGCTACGGCGGCGCGGACAAGGCGCAAGTCATCTACATGGTCACGAAGCTTTTAAACCTGCCCGAACCCCCTAAGCCCGACGATGCCGCCGACGCTTTGGCCATTGCCATTGCCGCCGCCTACGATGCGAATTCTTTTGCGCGACGGAACAATCTTTGACTTAATTTCCACTCGGCTGAAGGCAGTCGAGTTTTTTTTGCCTTGAGTTAAGGCTTTGCGGGCGTTTATTGACAAAAAAGTTTCGGCACAATAAAATCGCCACATAAAAAAAGTTACAGCCGGAAAGGTTTGGTGGCTATGGCTTACAAGACGATTTACCCCTACACGGGCGAAGTGCTCAAGGAATACGCCAATCACACGGAGGCGGACTTGGAAGACGCGCTCGCAAAAGGTCACGCCCTCTACAAGAAGTGGCGCAAGGAAAACGCTTTGGAAGAGCGCAAGGCTCAACTGCACCTTGTTGCCGATTTGTTGCGGCGCGATTGTGACAAGTACGCTAAGGCAATGGTGTATGACATGGGCAAGCTGCTCGACGAGGCAAAATTTGAAGTCGGACTCTGCGCGGACATCGCCGACTATTACGCGGACAAGGTTGACGAGTTCCTTAAGCCCGAACCGTTCCCCACGCCTGCGGGCGAGGCGTATTGCGTGCGGCAGGCAACGGGTATCGTGTTCGCGGTGGAGCCGTGGAATTTCCCGTTCTATCAAGTCATGCGCGTGTTCGCCCCGAATTTCATTGTCGGCAACCCGATAATCCTAAAACACGCCTCGAATTGTCCCGGCTCGGCAGAGGCGTTCGATAATCTTTGCCGTGAGGCGGGTTGCGAAGAGGGCGCGTTCAAAAATCTTTTCCTGTCCTACGACTTGGTTTCAAAGGCGATAGCTGACCCGCGCGTTCAAGGTGCGTGCTTGACGGGCTCGGAAAGAGGCGGCGCGTCGATAGCGGAGGCTGCGGGCAAAAATCTCAAAAAGTCTTCGCTGGAGCTGGGCGGCAACGACGCCTTTATCGTTCTCGACGACGCCGACATGGACGAAGTCAAATCGTTGCTGTTCTTTGCCAGGCTCTACAATGCGGGACAAGTTTGCGTTTCGTCGAAGCGTTTCATCGTCACGGAAAAGAATTACGACCGCTTTGTTGCCGATTTGAAAGAAGAATTCGCCAAAGCAAAGTGCGGCGACCCGATGGCGTCCGATACGACGTTGGCACCCCTGTCCTCTGCCGTAGCCAAGCGCGATGTTTTGCAGGCGATTAAAGAGGCGATTGACGACGGCGCGCAATGCATTTACGGCAACGAGCTCGTCGACCTGCCCGGCTTCTTCGTCATGCCGACAATTCTTGTGAACGTCACCAAAGACAATTCGCTTTACAATAGAGAAATTTTCGGCCCCGTCGGCGTCGTCTACAAAGTCAAAGACGAGGCGGAGGCTATCGCACTTGCCAACGACTCAAGCTACGGGCTCGGCAACACGATTTTCGGCTCTGACCTCCAACACGCCCGCGAAGTCGGCGAACAAATCGAAACGGGTATGTCCTGCATAAATGCTGGCTTCACCACGCTTCCCGAATTGCCTTTCGGCGGCGTGAAGAATTCGGGCTACGGTCGTGAACTGTCGCGCCTCGGCTTCAATGCCTTTGTCAACGAACATCTGATTTTCACTCCGAAGGAAACGATAGCGCGCCACAAGTAATTTGTGAACTTCTGCCGCAACGACACTTGCAAGGGAGACAATCGCCTTTAGGATTGTCTTCCTTATTTTTTATCGAGACAAGGAGCATTTATCACAAAAAAAATCGCCACATGGGCGACTTTAGATTAATTGAACGCAACCGTCAGATTAAAAACCTGCGCCGAGCGTCGAAAGATTCACGTTGACGACGACGTCTTGATAGTAGGACTCCGTGACGGCGACGCCTGCGGGTGTGTCAAAATCTTTCGGGCGATTGGAATCGGCGGGCACGACAACCCAAAAAATAACGTCGACTTGCCCCGAAGTCAGCGCGGCGGCGCGCGCTCCGCTGTCCACTTGCAAAAGTTCGATATTTTTGCCTGTGCGCTTTGAAATTTCGGCAAGGACGGCGGTATTGAAACCGGCAGGCGTCCCGTCGGCAAGCACCAAGTCAAGCGGCGGCAAATCGCCCGTGATGCCAACCTTAATCGTTTCTGCGCCGTCGATGTGCACAATTTCGACAGGTTGAGGTGTCTGCGCTACGTTGTTGATGTATTTGTCAATCAGCGCGTCGAGCGTGCCGTCAGCCTTCATTTCGGCAATCGCCGCGTCGAAGGAAGCTTGCAAGTCGTCATCTTCTTGGCGGACGGCGCAACAGAAATTGTCGACAAGCTTAACCGTTTGGTCTTCGCTTATCACGAAGTCGGAATTGTTGGCGTTCATGTACTTGGCGACGCTGCCGTAAGTGCGAATCGAATCGATATTTTGCGACGACAGAGCCATTTGCATGGAGTTGAAGTTGTCGTAGAAATTCATGGCCTCGCCGCCGTATTGCTTGGCGGCTTGTTCGGGCGTCGAGTTCAGTTGCGCAAGCATGCCCGTTTTGTGGACGGCTTTATCGCCCGTCGACGAGCCGCAACCGCTCACCGTCAAAATAATCATTAGGAGCAAAAAAAACTTTCTCATTGTCCCAAATCCTTTCTTGGCCGCTTTAAAAGCGGCGGAACAGTTAACGCGTCTAACCATTCATAACCGCAACAGGTCGCCGCGCTTGATTCGTCTACTGTCCCGATTCTTGCCTTGCTTCTTGTTGCAGTTCATAAAGTTTAGCCATAGCTTCAATCGGCGGCCGCTTTAAAAGCGGCGGAACAGATAACGCGGTCAGCTACTCATAACCGCAACCACTCGCCGCGCTCGAATCGTCTACTGTCCCGACTCTTGTCGTGCCTCTTGTTGCAGTTCGTAAAGTTTAGCCATAGCCTCAATCGGCGTCAAGCTCGGCACGTCCAGCGCAAGCAAATCCTTCAAGCTTTGACCCATGAACAGCCCCGGCGATTGCGCGGCGGCTTTTTTATTTTCCACGGGACGGACGGGCGCGGCGGTCTCCATTGACTTCAAAATTTCTTCGGCGCGTTTCATTACCGACTTGGGCAAGCCCGCCAACTTCGCGACTTGAATGCCGTAAGATTTGTCCGCGCCGCCCTGTTTGATTCGCCGCAGGAAGATGACTTCGTTGCCGCGCTCGCGAACTGCCACGCTGAAATTTTCTATGCGGTCTGAAGTCTCCGCCAAGTCGGTCAGCTCGTGATAGTGCGTGGCGAAAAGAGTTTTGGCGCGAATTTTTTTGTCAATGTACTCAATGACGGCGCGGGCGATACTCATGCCGTCGAAGGTGGAAGTGCCGCGCCCGACCTCGTCAAGGACAATCAAGCTGTGCTCGGTGGCGTATTTCAAAATCTGCGCGACTTCATTCATTTCGACCATGAACGTCGACTGCCCGCTAACCAAATCGTCACTTGCGCCTATTCGCGTGAAAATCCTGTCGACGGGACAAATGTTCGCGCTCGCGGCGGGAATGAAGCTCCCGACCTGCGTCATCAGCGTCAACAAGGCCACTTGCCGCATGTACGTCGACTTGCCCGCCATATTCGGCCCCGTGATAATCATCAGCGCACAACGATTCGGCGCAATGCTCGTGTCGTTGGGAACGAACAAACTGCCCTTGAGAATGCGCTCGACCAGAGGATGCCGCCCGTCGCGAATGTCAATCGCTCCGTTGATGTTCAAATCGGGGCGCGTGTAGTTGTTCGCCTGCGCGGCCTCGGCAAGTCCAGCAATGACGTCAATCAGCGCGATTCGCTTGGCGGTGTCTTGGATTTGCGGCAAACGCGTCTTGATTCGGTCGCGCACCTCGCAGAACAACGTATATTCCAGATTAACGATTCTTTCCTGCGCGCCCAAGATTTTCGTCTCGAAGTCCTTAAGTTCGGGCGTGATGTAGCGTTCGGCATTGACCAGCGTCTGTTTGCGAATGTAGTTGTCGGGGATTTTGCTCGCGCCGCTGTGCCGCACCTCGATGTAGTAGCCGAAGACGCGATTGTAGCCGACCTTCAGCGCGCGAATGCCCGTCCGTTGCTTCTCTTTGTCTTCAAACTCTTGGAGGAAAGCGCGGCTGTCAATCGAAATGCGGCGCAAGTCGTCAAGCTCTTCGTTGTAGCCGCTGCAGATGAGTCCGCCGTCACGCACGGAGGGCGGCGCGTTTTCGTTTATGGCGTCGTTTATGAGCTTGGCCTCCTCGCTGAAGTCGCCGATACCGTCTCGGCACGCGGCAAGGATGTCGCTCGTCACGTCGCGTAAAATCTCGGCGATTTTCGGCAGGGCAAGCATGGAAATTTTCAGCGCGGTCAAGTCGCGGGCATTGGCGGAGCCGACTTCGATTTTGGTCATGAGGCGTTCAAAGTCGTGAATGTCTCGCAAAGTCTCGCGGAGGCTTCGGCGCGTCGTGAAGTTTTTGAAAATTTCTTCCACGGCGTCCAGGCGGCGATTAATCGCGGTTACGTCGACCAGCGGGCTCTCAAGCCACCGCCGCAACATGCGATTGCCTAAAGCGGTCTTGGTGAAGTCCAGCACGTCGAAGAGCGTATCTTTCTTTGAGCCGTCGCGCAGATTCCGGACGACTTCCAGATTGCGCAGGGCGGTCGCGTCCAAAATCAGATGATTGCCCGTATCGAGGCGCGTCAGCTTCGACAAGTGCTTTAAGTCGGTGCGAACGGTCGCGTGAATGTAGCGCAGGAGGAATTCGACGGCATCAGCGGCAAGCTCGGAGGCGGGCAAGTCGCTTTCGTCGAAGTGCTTGGCGGAAAAATTTTCGGCGGTTTTGTCGGCGTCCACGTTCGTGAAGGCGCAACCGTCAAGCTTAAGGTCGGCGAAGTTTTTCAGCCGCTTGAAGAAGGTCGGCTCACCCGCGATTAAAATTTCGTGCGGGCTGAGGCGATACAGTTCGTCGAAAAGATTTTGTTCGCGATTGCCGCTGTCATACAGGCAGTAGAAAATTTCGCCCGTCGAGATATCCGCGCCCGCCAAGGCAATTTCGCCGCCGCCCTCCAAAATCAGCGCAAGGTAGTTGTTGTTGGCGTCGGTCAAGGCGTCTTCGGTCAAAATCGTGCCGGGCGTGACGATTTTTGTCAGCGCGCGTTCAGTCAAGCCTTTGCCCTTCGGGTCGCCGATTTGGTCGACGAGTGCCACGCGATAACCTTTGGCAACGAGTTTCTGCAAATAACTTTCGACGGCATGAGCGGGGACGCCGCACATCGGGACGTTTTGCCGTTTCGTCAAAGTCAAGCCGATTTCCCTTGAGGCAGTAAGCGCGTCGTCGTTGAACATCTCAAAGAAGTCGCCGAGCCTGAAGAATAAAAGTTCGTTGGGGTGCTGCGATTTTTGTGCCTGATATTGTTCCATCATCGGCGTTAAATTTTTTTCGTTCAAGTCCTCACCTCTGAAGCAATGCTTAATGCGCAATGAACTTGTTCCTTGTTCCTAAATTCTTGTTCCTTTTTAAAGGCAGTTTAACAAGCGATAATCTTCCCGTCAATCGCAACTTGATTCGCGAATGTCGCCCGCCTTGCGACAAAAATTTTTCCGTGGCTGATAAACTTCGCGCAGATAAAAAATTTTGTCCGAAAAGCAAATTATTATCGACGGGCGCGCCACTTAACGCAAATAGAGTTGGCGGAGGCGGTCGGCATCAGCAGCAATTATCTGTCGCAAATCGAACGCGGTTGCAAAGCCATTTCGTTGGACAAACTCTTGAAGCTCGCCGAAGTTTTGGGCGTCGACGAGAAAAATTTCTTCGACTTCAGCAGGTCACCCTATTTCGTTTAATTTGTCGCCCTGCAGGCGACCGACAAAAAAATTTTCGCGATAAAATTTTCACTGTAAAAAGCTTTGGAAGGAGGGAATTATTTTGGTAAGGGTGACGAACGAAAAGGCCTTGGCTGCCGCGATTAAGGCAAGGGCGGAGGAAATTACCATTGACTTGACGACGACGGCGGACGCGGAACTTATCGGCGCGAATGTCACAGTTCCGATTAACGCGCTTGCCGTAGCCCCGCATATCGCGGCGGTTTTGACTGCCTTGCATGACGAATACGACGTTGTCGAACAAAATCACAATCGCGTCGTCTTGAGGAGGCGTTGAACAAATTTGAAGGAGGTTTTGATTATGAGCGGGAAATTTGCTTGCCCGAAGTGCGGCTCGGAAGGCACCGCCCCCCTTGCGCAGTCGGTCGCGCCGCCGCCGAAAAAAAATACTTTGTGGGGTTTGATGATTGTTTTCGGGCTTGTTTCTTTATTTTCCCTCCACGAGGGATACAGTATCTTGAGCCTGCTTTTCAGCATGCCGGCGATTGGAGCTTTCACGAAGAGTCAAGAGGCAAGCGATTACAACGAAAAAATTTGGCCGCGAAAGTATAAAGCTTGGGAAAACGGTTATCTTTGCCACAGATGCGGGCACCACTTTCAGCTGAAAGATTGACGACGGCGGCGTGAAAAATTTTGTTCGCGGAGGATAAAGCATGGAAGACAAAACTTTTGAAAAGATTTTAAGCGCTTACATTGCCAAAAATTTCATACAGAAGACCGACGCGCATCGGCAACACGAAACGCAAAGGGTCACTATGCCGGGCGCGTTCGGCGAAGTGAATCTCGACCAAGTGGACTTCCTTAAGCTCTACGCGCAAGCCAAGACCGGGTGCGAAAGTTTTTCCCAAATGCTCCTCCGCCTCATAAAGGAAAGCGGCGAAAAAAATTCCACAATCTACACCCGCGCAAACATAGACCGCCGCCACTTTTCCAAAATCGCCAACCACGACGACTACAAGCCAAGCAAGCAGACCGTCCTTGCCTTCGCCATTGCCCTCAAACTCGACTTTGAAAAGACTAAGGATTTGCTTGCCGTGGCGGGCTTCACGCTTAGCAAAACCAATCTCGCCGACGTGATTGTTTCCTGCTTCATTGAGTACAAAATGTTCGACGTGGACAGAATCAATCAAGCTTTGTACAAATACGACCAACCTTTGCTCGGCGGCTGATTTGTCGCTTAACGGGCGACCTGCGCGGCTTGTCGTCAAGTTATAATCACGGGCAAAAGGAGGCTTTACCAAAATGGAAAATCTTACGGAAATAGTTTTCATCCTCGACCGCTCGGGCTCTATGGCGGGGCTCGAAAGCGACACAATCGGCGGCTTCAACTCCATGATTAAAAAGCAGCAGGCCGAACTCGAAGGCAAGGCATTGGTCTCGACGATTCTGTTCGACCATAAATCGCTTGTCCTGCACGACCGCTTGCCGCTCGAAAAGATCGAGCCGTTGACGGAAAAGGATTACGAAGTGCGCGGCACGACCGCCCTGCTCGACGCCGTCGGCGACGCCGTTAACCATGTCAAGAAAGTTCATAAGTACATTGGCAAATACGCGGGCGAAAAGTACTTGCCGCAAAAGGTTTTGTTCGTCATCACGACCGACGGCATGGAAAATTCCAGCGTCAATTACGATTACAACCAAGTCAAGCGGCTCGTCGAACAGCAAAAGGAAAAAGGTTGGGAATTCATTTTCCTGGGCGCGAACATTGACGCCGTCAAAGTGGCGGGGCATATCGGCATTGATGCTCGCCGCGCCGTCAACTATCACGCCGACAGCAAAGGCACCGAGCACGTCTTCGGAGCCATTAACGATTTCATGCAAGCTTTCTCTTCCGGTGGCGTTGGCAGTATTCCTGACGACATTTGGCGCAAACTTATCGACCAAGACTTCAAAGAGCGGAAGAAATAATTTTTCACGGCGGCTGAAGACAAAATCAATACAATGACATCTCACGGGCGGGGCAACCCGTCTTTTTTATTGCCGCGCAGGAATGTGTTTCATGCACCGAAAACCTTCCGCAAGGAGGGATGAGCTATGGGGAAAATCTTTCGACGAACGGCAGCGGCTTTGCTTATCGTTGCAAGCTTGCTGACGGCGGCTCTTGTCGGCGCGGTGCACTACGCGAAGATTGACCCCGAAGGCATTTACGCCTTCATAAAGCGCGACGAAAAGGAAAAAGTCACAATCGTTCAGCAGAACACCGGCTTGCCTGCGCCAATGATTATTGCTTGAAAAAATATCAACAAGCTTTAAAGAATTTCGATAAGGCTCTGGAAATCAATCCGAGCTATACGCTTGCGAAGAATAATCGTGAAGCATGTCTCAAAGAAATGGAGAAGTAACACATCAAGCCGACTTCGCGAAGGCAAAGGAACTGGGCTACAACGGCTGAAAAACTTTTCTCCCTGCCGTGACATTCGGCGGGATTTTTTATGCCAAAAAATTTTTTCCGCGCCTGTAGCAAATCATGATTCGTTATGCTACAATAAGCACAGCAAATTAGAGGAGGCAATTCTAAATGAAAGTAACTGTAGTTGGTTCCGGCAACGTGGGCGCGACCGTGGCGAACGTCCTCGCGACGAAAGGCTTTGCAAGCGAAATCGTCCTTATCGACATCAAGGAAGGGCTCTCGGAAGGCAAAGCGATGGACATCATGCAGACTTCGCACATGCTCAATTTCGATACGACGGTTATCGGCGTGACCAATGACTATGCGGCGACGGCAGGCTCGCAAGTCGTTGTTGTCACTTCGGGCATTCCGCGTAAGCCCGGCATGACGCGCGAACAGCTTATCGGCACCAACGCCAAAATCGTCAAGAGCGTCGTCGACCAAATCTTGGCGCATTCGCCCGAAGCCATTTTGATTATCGTTTCCAATCCTATGGACGCGATGACTTACCTCACGCTCAAAGACACGAAGCTCCCGCGCAACCGCATAATCGGACAGGGCGGCATGCTCGACAGCAGCCGTTTCCGCTACTACCTCGCCGAAGCTCTCAAGGAAGCGGGCTATCCTGCCACGCCGACCGATATCGACGGCATGGTTGTCGGCGGGCACGCCGATAAAACAATGGTTCCGCTCGTCAGCCTCGCGACCTATCGCGGCATCCCCGTCAGCCAATTCCTCAGCGAAGAGGCGATTCAAAAAGCGGTTGAGGCTACCAAAGTGGGCGGCGCGACTTGCACGAAGCTTTTGGGCACGTCGGCTTGGTATGCACCGGGCGCAGCGGCGGCGGCTCTCGTCGAAGCCATTGCCCTTGACGCGAAGAAACTCATTCCCTGCTGTGTCTACCTCGACGGCGAATACGGCGAAAAAGACCTTTGCATTGGCGTCCCCGTCATCCTCGGCAAGAACGGCGTCGAAAAGATTGTCGAAGTCGAATTCTCGGCCGCCGAAAAGGCAAAGTTCGCTGAAAGTGTCGCGGCGGCTCGCGATGTCAACAGCAAGCTCGGCGAAGCACTTGCCTAAAAATTTCACAGCTCGAAACTGGAGCGTGTTGGTAAATTAAGGAATACGTTGCAGGGAAGAGAGGCCGCCAAGGATGGCGGCCGCGCCGCGTACTGAGCGTGAGGCGAAGTAGCGGCGCACACATGGCTTCGGCTTGCGCGGGCGTTTCGTCCACGAGTGGTATCCGCCCCGCGCGCAGCGGCGAGTTTCTTTGCTACTTTCTTTCCTCGCTGAAAGAAAGTAGGTAATCAACTTAAAGCTATCGAAACGCCGAGTCAAGGTCGACACACCCAATTTACCAACAGCACCTAAACAAGGAACTCTGCCGTAAGCGGCGGGGTTCCTTTTGGTTTAAGGAGGCGATACCTTTTGACGATACTTCAAGTGACGGATTCAACAGGATTTTTTCCAAGGAGGAGATTAAAATGTTGGACAGAGTGGAAAGGATTGAACGGGTTGCCCGCGTCAACGGCGTAGAGCACGACAACAAGCACCGCTTTAACAGCGGGCGCAACCGCCGTGACGAGCCAAGTTTCGCCGAAGAATTACGGCGCGTGCTGAACAGAAAACCTGCACCCGTCAAGAAAACCGAAGTGCCCGAAGCTTACGACTTGGAGTTGACGAGCTGCGGGACGCATTCGCTATTTTACGCCAGCGGCTTGAGCTTAGACATGTTGCTTACCTGAGGAGGCGTGACTATGAATGACAAAAATTTTATGGCTCTCGCGCTGGAAGAGGCGTTGAGGGCTTATCACGAAAACGAAGTTCCAATCGGTGCCGTTCTCACAGACGAGGACGGCATTTTGATTGCGCGCGACCATAACCGAATTGAACAACTCAACGACGCGACGGCTCACGCCGAATTTTTGACGTTGCAGGCGGCAAGCAGGAAACTCAAGCGGCGCCGCCTCACGGATTGCACGCTTTATTCGACGGTGGAGCCTTGCGCGATGTGCGCGGGCGCATTGGTGCTGTGCAGAGTGAAACGGCTTGTCTACGGCACGACCGATTCAAAATTCGGAGCGGCCGAATCGATTTTCAACGTCGTGGACAATGCCGCGCTAAATCATCAGCTGGAAGTGACGGCGGGCGTCATGGAGGAGGAATGTCGGGCTTTAATGCAAAAATTTTTTTCCGAACGCCGTTTAAAGTTATCGGGCTAGAAATGCGCATGCATTTCGTATCGGCGCAGGAAATTTTTGTGACTGCGCAGGAATAAGTATGCGTCAATGGAAAAGACTTACGACGTAAGGAGTGATTCACATGATTAATATCGCGATTCTCGGCACGGGCAAGATTATTCCGGAGGCGATTGGCGCTCTTCAAGCGTCGGGCAAGTTCAACGTCAAAACCATTTGGGCTCGACCGCACAGCCGCGACAAAGCCTCCGCTCTCGCCGAAAAGTTCAACGTCGAAAACTTCACGACCAACCTTGACGACATCCTAAACGACGCCGCGACGGATTTCGTTTACGTCGGGCTGATTAACACCGTCCACTTTGAATACGCTAAAAAATTCCTCTCGGCGGGCAAAAACGTTATTGTCGAAAAGCCCTTTACGACTTCCGCCGCGCAGGCCAAAGATCTGATTGACTTGGCTTTGAGCAAACGGCTTTACCTGTTCGAGGCTGTGACGACTTTGCATCAGCCGAATTTTTTTGCAATACGCGACGCGCTGAATCAAATCGGCGAAGTTAAGCTTATCCAATGCAATTACTCGCAATACTCCAGCCGCTACGACGCCTACAAGCGCGGGGAGGTTGCGCCCGCCTTCGACCCTAAACTTTTTGGCGGCGCGCTTGCCGACATCAACATTTACAATTTGAATTTCGTCGTCGGCTTGTTCGGCTTGCCGAAGAAAATTTCCTACGCGGCGAACATCGGCTTCAACGGCGTCGACACGAGCGGCGTTGCCCTGCTTGAGTACGAAAATTTTTTGGCGCAATGCGTCGGCGCGAAGGATTCGGGCAGTCCGTGCTTTTTGAGCATTCAAGGTGACGGCGGCTACATTTTTTCGACGAGCCCGCCCAATGAGCTGAATTCGTTCGACTTGGCTGTTCGCGGCGAAGAGGTCAAGACTTTTGCGCTGAACAAGTTCGGGCATCGCATGGTTCACGAGTTCGTTGCCTTCGGAGAGATTTTTGAGCGCGGCGATTACTCTGCTGTCGAACAAGGGCTTGAAACATCGCTGAACGTCATGACAGTCGTTGACGCTTGCAAAAAAAAATAATCCCCGCGATTAAACGGGAATACACTGATAAACGTTGAATTTCTTTGTGGGCGGTTGCCATTGGCAGCTGCCCTATTTATTTGTCGAAGCCGTCAACCATTAGCTTTGCTGATTGTCGACACGGCGGACGGTCAAGTCGTTGTGCCAATGGACGTAGCCGGCAACGTGACGTTGCATCCAGATAGCGCGCCGTACTGTTCGACAAGTCAAAGGTAATCGCCGCGCCGATACGCAACGCTAGCGCATTGCTAGCCTCGCTGATTATCGACACGGCGGACGGTCAAGTCGTTGTGCCAATGGACGTAGCCGCCGGGCAAGCTTAGGTAAGCGTTGGGGCTCACGACGTTGAATTGAAGCGCGCAAGGAATGAAGTCGCACATTTCGGCGGAGCTTAGCGTCTCGTCAAGCGGCGTGGATATGACGCAAGCGATGTCGTACATTTCCTGTCGCAGTTCGACTTTGAATTGCCAATCGATGACGTAGACTTCGCCCGCCTTAGCGTCGAAAATCGCCTTGGTGTCGTGGAAGCGCGAATCGGTGTAAATCAAATCGATGCCCGTCGCGTTGCGAATATGATAGCCCATGCCCAGGAACGCCACATCTTTTTGGAAGCGGACGACCATGCGCAAAACGACTTCCTGACCGAAAATGACTTCGCTGATAAGTTCGCCGTTCAAATCCAGCAGCTGAACGTTATCGAAGACCGCGCGCTTGTCGCCGATGCGTTGGTAGGTCGCGTTCTTCGCGAAAACGTCTTTGCCGCGCTCCAAACTTTCCGCCGAAATTTTTTCCTCGACGAAAGTTTTTTTGCCGCCGCGCAGATTGTCGACGACGGCATTTTGGCGTTGAGCCTGTTCCTCGGTGAGTTCGCCGCGCGATTCAAGCAACATGTTCCTGTAAGTCTCGACAACGTCCTTGGCGGGCGCGTCCATCAAAATCTGTCCGTGTTGCATGAGGAAGGCGCGTTGACAAAGATTTTTCACGGCAAAGGTGTCGTGGCTGACGAACAAGACCGTCACGCCGCCCGCTATCATTGAGCGCATCTTGTCCATGCACTTGCTTTGAAAAAAAGCGTCGCCGACACTCAAAGCCTCGTCGACAATCAAAATATCGGGCTCGACAAAGGCATTGACGGCGAAGGCAAGTCGCGCGAACATGCCCGACGAATACGTTTTGACGGGCTGATTGATAAAGTCGCCGATGTCCGCAAACGCAATGATATCGTCGACCTTGGCGTCCATGGCGTCGCGGCTGTGGCCAATCAGCAAGCCGTTCATGTAAATGTTTTCGACGCCCGTCATATCGGGATTGAAGCCCGCGCCCAATTCCAAAAGGGAGGCAATGCGCCCGTTGACTTGCAAGGTGCCGCCGCTCGGCGTCAAAACGCCCGTGATAATCTTCAGCAGCGTCGATTTGCCCGCGCCGTTCTTGCCGACCAGCCCGACGTTTTCGCCGCGATGAATTTCAAACGACACGTCCTTTAGCGCGTAAAAATCTTTGCTGTAGCGTTTATGGAACGGGTGGAAAGTTTCTTTTAGTCTGTCGATGTCCCGCTCGTAGATTTTGTAAATCTTCGTGAGGTGTTCGGCTTTAATCGCAACGTCCAAAAATTTTTCTCCTTACAGCTTGAATTGAGCAACTTCGCCGCGCATGTCTTGAACAAGTTCGGCAAGCGTCTTGCCGGCGTGCGCCACTTCCTGCATTGAGGCGGTTTGTTCCTGCGTGGCCGCGCTGATTGAATTGGCATTATCGTTTGACTTGTTCGCTATCTCGCGGACTTTTTGAATCGACGTGGAAATTTCTTGGCTGCTCATGAAAACCTCGCCGATGTCCATCAAACTCTTTTCGACGTTCTCTGTAAGCTTGGCGGCTTGTTCCTCAATGCCGACGAAAGCCCTGCCCGTCTCGGCGACAGACTCGGTGCCCTCGGCGACGCATTGATTGCCCTGTTCGATTGACTCGACGGCGGAGGCGGTGTCCTGCTGAATGGTAGCGATAAGCGCGGCGATATTGCCTGCTGCCTCGCTCGACTGCTCGGCAAGCTTGCGAACCTCCTCGGCGACGACCGCGAAGCCTCGACCGTGTTCACCTGCGCGGGCGGCCTCGATAGCGGCGTTAAGTGCAAGCAAATTCGTTTGAGCCGCTATGCCGCTGATGGTCTCGACGATTTGACCGATTTCATCCGAACGCTTGCCCAGCTCGCCGATAACCTTCGACGATGACCGAACTTGCACTTCGATGTTTTTCATCATTTCAATCGCGATTTCGACCTTGCTTTTGCCGTCACCGGCGTTGGCGGAGCTGTCGGCGGCGATTTGTTGCATAAGCATGACCGTTTCGCTCAACGCGTCCATTTTATCGCTCATGGTGTTGAATTTCTCTTCCAAAATTTGAATCGTCTCGCCCTGTTCGGCGCTGTCGTTCGTCAAGAGCGTCATATTCTGCGCGACCATTTGAATTGATTCGGTGGTGTGTTGCGTGCCGTCATGAAGTTCCGCGCCCGCCATAGCCACGCGCTCCGAACATTCCGCGATTTTCGTCAGCAAGTGCTTGAGGCGCAATTTCATATCGTTGACGTTGGCGGACAGCGTCCCGAATTCGTCACTCGACGTGACTTCCAAGTCGGGGACGCGCAAATTGCCGCTCGAAATTTTTTTCATGACGTCAGCCACTTCGCCAAGCTGTTCGTTCATCTTCTTGACGTAAACGTTCGACGCGAAGACTCCGAAAATCATAATCACGACGGCCGCCACGATAATCGACGCAATCAAATCGTTTACGACGTCGTCCATTTCGTGAACGCTCACGCCGACGAAAAGCATGCCGACCGTTGCGCCCGTCGAATCCTTCAGCGGCTGATAGGCGGCGTAGTGATTGATGCCCATGACGTTCGCCTTGCCGACGAAATTTTTGCCTTGCTTGAGGACGTTCTCAACCACGGCGGCGGAGGCGGGTGTACCGGTCTGCCTTTGTCCCGCTGAGCTTTTGACGGTCGTGGCAACGCGGGTGTCGCCGTTGAAGATTGTGACTTGACCGTTGCAAATGTTGCTTAGCGAATCGGCAATGTCGTTTGCGCCGTCGAATTGCTGTTCGCCCTTGAACAGCACGCCGTTGCGCAAATGCCAATCGCCTTGATAGCGGTCGTTTAGGATTTCGGAAAGCGATTTGACATCGGCGGCGGCCTTCATCTCCAGAGCCTTGGCAAAGCCTTCTTCGGCGCGAATGTAGCCGATAATGCCCATCGCCACGCACGCCACGATAACTATCGCGTTGACGGCGAGAATCGATTTGGTCTTCATTCCCATTTGGCGAGCACCTTCTTTGAAAAATTTTTGTGCATTGTATCACGTTATCTGCGCCCTGTAAAAAAATTTTTGGCAACGTGACGTTGCATCCTGCAGACGCGCTCCAACGTTGCGCCGCTTAGGGCTTTAAAATAATGTTGCAAAGTGTAAAAAGTATGATAGAATAATTTCGCTTAGCGCAGGCAAAAAAATTCTAACCAAAGGAAGGGAGCAATTTTTCAGATGTGGGGTTTTTTTGGCGGTCTGTCGCACGACATGGGAATTGACCTGGGAACGGCGAACACTCTTGTGCACGTCAAGGGTCGTGGGATTGTCCTGCGTGAACCTTCAGTCGTAGCGATAAAAAGTGATACGGGCGACGTGTTGGCGGTGGGCGAGGAGGCCAAGCAAATGATTGGCCGCACGCCCGGCAACATAATCGCAATTCGCCCAATGAAAGACGGCGTCATAGCCGACTTCGACGTGACACAAACCATGCTGAGATATTTTATTCGCAAGGCAATGAACTCAAAATCTTTTGTGCGCCCGCGAGTCGTCGTGGGAGTCCCTTCGGGCGTCACGGAGGTGGAAAAGCGCGCGGTTATCGACGCGGCAACGCAAGCCGGAGCGCGTGAAGCTTATCTGATTGAAGAGCCAATGGCGGCGGCTATCGGCGCGGGTTTGCCCGTCGAAGAGGCTACGGGCAACATGGTAGTCGATATCGGCGGCGGCACGACCGAAATCGCCGTGATATCGCTTGGCGGCATCGTCGTGAGCAAATCGATTCGCGTCGGCGGAGACGAAATGGATTCGTCGATTATCCAATACATTCGCCGCATGTACAACCTTATGATTGGCGAGCGCACCGCCGAGGAAATCAAAATCAAAATCGGCACCGCGATTATCACGCCAGACCGAGAAAAAAATATGCAGATTCGCGGGCGCGACTTGCTTAGCGGCCTGCCAAAGACCGTCGAGGTCAAGTCGAGTGAAGTTCGCGAGGCTCTTGGCGACCCGATTTTCAAAATCGTCGACGCCGTCAAAAGCACGCTTGAACGGACACCGCCCGAACTTGCCGCGGATATTATGGATCACGGAATCATGATGACGGGAGGCGGCGCGTTGCTTGCCAACCTGGACAAACTTATCGCGAAGGAAACGGGTATGCCCGTTATCGTGGCTGACGACGCCTTAAGCTGCGTCGGCGAGGGCACGGGCAAATCGCTTGAGGATTTAAACTTGCTTAAGAGAGTCGTCATGACTTCCAAAAAGCTGAGACAATGAACAAAAAAATTCGCAAGGAGAAAACATCGGCAAAAAAAATTATCGCGCTGATTTTCGTCTTTATCAGCGTGTTTTGTTCTGTCTTCTTCGCTGCGCGAGCAAAATTCGCCACGCCCCTGACTGACGGCTTGGCAATGTCGATTATGGCACCTTTCCAACGAGTTTTCTCATGGATGGGCAGTCAACTGATTTTCATCAAGGACACCGTCACGGAGCTTTCGCAACTGCACGAGCAAAACAAATTGTTGCGCGAGGAAGTCGAAATCTTGCGGGCGCAGAACTTGACGGCGTCGGAGTACGCGTCGGAAAATCAGCGGCTTAGAAATCTGTTGGGCTACAAGCAGGCGGCGATTCAATTCGATTTGGTTGCGGCAAGCGTCATAGGGCGCGAGTCGGCGTCTTGGTCGAGCGTCATTGTCATTAATCGCGGCACCTTGGACGGCGTCGCCAACAACATGGCTGTCGTCACCGAAATGGGCTTGGTCGGGCACGTCATGGAGGCGGGCGTGAGTTCGTCGAAAGTTCAGCTTTTGATAGACCCGCGCTCTGCCGTCGGCACGTTGATTCAGCGTCCCGAATCGCGCGTGGCGGGCATCGTCGAAGGCGATATAAAAAATCCCAGCTACCCGCGCATGGTCAACATCCCTAAAGATTCTGACGTTCAAGTCAACGATATGGTCGTGACATCGGGCTTCGGCGGCGTCTACCCGAAAGGGCTTGTCGTCGGCAAGATTATCGATATTCACAACGAGGAGGGCGGCTTGCTCAAGTACGGCGTGATTGATACGTCGGTTGACTTCCAAAAGCTTGAAGACGTGGCGATAATCGTTGCGTCGCGCGAGGCTCCGCCCGAACCCATTCAACCGCCGCCGCAAACGCCTGGCACCGAGACTGACCCTCAAGAGACGGCGGCTAAACTTCAAGCGGCGCAACAGCAGATTCAAGACGCCCAACAGCAAGTTCAGGAGGCTCAACAGCAACAACTGCAAGAGGCGGGCTACGTCGCCGAAGACGCGCAAGATACACAACAGGCGGGCTACGAAAAAGCAATCGGGAATGAGGAATGAGCATGAGGAATGTACGCGATATGGTTGCGCATTTCGCATTGCCTTTCGAGGGCGGCGCGATTAGAATCATCGGGCTGTGGACGGCCTTGCTTGTCCTGTGCTACGCCCTGCAGACTTCGCTTTTGACTTTCGTGAGTTTCGACGGCTTCAGCGCAAATCTGATGCTTTTGCTGACGGTGTCGGTTGCGTTCCTGCGCGGGCACGAGCAAGGAATTTTTTTCGGGTTTATGGCGGGGATTCTGCAGGACGCGACGGCGGGCAGCTACTTCGGCTTGGCGACGTTCAGCTACATGACGATAGGGCTGATATTCGGAAAGTTTTCGGTAAATCTTTTCCGCGAGCAATCGCTCTTGCCCGTGATAAGTTCAATCCCCGCGCTTGCGATTCACTTCACGATAATAATCGGCTTTCTGTTCATGCTGGACAGGCAAATCGATTTGGTAAAGTTCATGCGGCACGACTTTTGGCCGGCGGCGATAATGCAACTCGTGCTTGCCTACCCCGTGCACCGATTGGTTATGTCGCTGAACGAATTCTCTAAGCAAAGACGTTAGGAGGCATTGACATTGAAAATAAGCGAACAGGACATCAAAACGGTAGCGAGCTTGTCGCGGCTGCGGATACGCGAGGAGGAGGCCGACGACGTCATCTTTCAGCTGAACAAAATCTTGACTTACGTTGAGAACTTGCAGGCGATAGACACGACGAACATTGAGCCGACGACCTACGCGCTGCCCATGCAAAACGTTTTCCGCGAGGACAAAGTCAAGCCGTCACTGGAACGCGAACTTGCGCTGTCGAACGCGCCGCTCAAAGAGGACGGCTACTTCAAAGTCCCGCGCGTCTTGGAAGAGCAAATTTAACGCATGAAAATGCGATTTTATAAATTTGTTTTGGAGGTTTGTAGTATGAAGAAGTTTTTTACCGCCGCGTTGGTGGCGGGCGCGATGCTGGTCAATACCGCGTCGACGACAATGGCGGCTCCCGCGCAGGACAGGGAAACCGTTTATCAAGTCGCGCTGTTGCAATCGCTGACGCTCGGCTACTTCAACGACGTTGTCACGGTCAAAGAGCTGAAAACTCACGGCGATACGGGCATAGGCACCTTTGAAGGGCTCGACGGCGAAATGATTGTCCTTGACGGCGTCGTCTACCGCGCCAATCAAAACTGCAAGATTAACGTCGTCAAGGACAGCGTCCGCGTCCCGTTCAGCAATGTCACGTTCTTTGACAAGGATTTTTCAATCAAGCTCCGCAACGTCCTGGACAAGAGCGAGCTCGAAAGCCTTTTGAACGCTGAAATCAACAAGCGCGGGACGAACAGCTTCTACATGGTTAAAATCCCCGCCACGTTCAACGAAATCCTCGTTCGCAGCGAAAAGGGACAAGTTGAACCCTATCCGACACTCGTTGAGGCTTTGCAGGCCACGCAAAAGGAATGCACTTTCCAAAACGTCAAAGGCACGCTCGTGGGCTTGTATTGCCCCGCGTTCATGAGTTCGCTCAACACGCCGGGCTGGCACTTCCATTTCGTCTCTGACGACAAAAAAGTTGGCGGACACGTCCTCGGCTTGTATCTTGAGAGCGGCGAAGCGCAATTCGACAAGACCGACGCCTTCCGCATGGTTTTGCCGAAGACCGACAAATTCAACGCGCTGAACTTCGACAAAGACTTGAAGGAAGACATTCGCAAGGCTGAACAGGATTCGGTTAAGAAATAAGACCATCGGGGACAAGGAATGAGTGCTTAAGAGATATGAACTTGTTCCTTGTTCCTTTTTCTTTGCAAAGGAGGCAATAGATTTTGGCTTTACACGACAAGACAGTTGCCGTCTGCTTTAATTAGGAATGCCAACGCGGCATCATAATTCCTAATTGAAAAAACCTGTGACTTTAGGAGGAAGCATTAATGAAGAAATTTTTAACTGCTACCTTGTTGGCGGGGGCGATGCTGTTCAATACCGCGTCGACGACAATGGCGGCTCCCGCGCAGGACAGGGAAACCGTTTATCAAGTCGCGCTGTTGCAATCGCTGACGCTCGGCTACTTCAACGACGTTGTCACGGTCAAAGAGCTGAAAACTCACGGCGATACGGGCATAGGCACCTTTGAAGGGCTCGACGGCGAAATGATTGTCCTTGACGGCGTCGTCTACCGCGCCAATCAAAACTGCAAGATTAACGTCGTCGCCGACAAAGTCCGCGTGCCCTTCTGCAACGTCACGTTCTTTGAGAAAGATTTTTCCGTCAAGCTCCGCAACGTCTCGGACAAAAACGCGCTCGAAAGCATTTTGAACGCCGAAGTCAACAAGCGCGGGACAAACAGCTTCTACATGGTAAAAATCCCCGCCACGTTCAACGAAATCCTTATCCGCAGCGAAAAGGGACAAGTTGAGCCCTATCCGACGCTCGTTGAGGCTTTGCAGGCCACGCAAAAGGAATGCACTTTCCAAAACATCAAAGGCACGCTCGCCGGCTTGTATTGCCCCGCGTTCATGAGTTCGCTCAATGCGGCGGGCTGGCACTTCCATTTCGTATCCGACGACAAAAAAGTTGGAGGACACGTCCTCGGTTTGCACCTAGAGAGCGGCGAAGCGCAATTCGACAAGACCGACGCCTTCGACATGGTTTTGCCGAAGACCGACAAATTTAACGCGCTGAACTTCGACAAAGACTTGAAGGAAGACATTCGCAAGGCTGAGCAGGGCAACTATCAAGGAGGCAAATAGCAACGTGACGGCCACTTTAGAAGTGGCGGAACAGGTAGCGCGTCTTGCTACTCGTGATTCAAAGGTAATCGCCGCGTCCATACGCAGCGCCGGCGCATTGTTAGCCCGTAATTTTAGGAGGGGAAAATAATTTTGGCTCTACACGATAAAACAGCGCATGAACTTCACGAACTGTTACAGACCAAACAAATTTCGGCGGCGGAATTGACTGCCGATATTTTTTCGCGCGTCGACGCGGCGGAAGACAAAATCGGCGCGTATCTTACACTCACTCGCGAAAAGGCACTTGCCGACGCAAAAGCCGTCGATGAAAAAATTTCTCGCGGCGAAAAAATTTTTCCGCTTGAGGGCATTCCCTGCGCGGTCAAGGACAACATCTGCACCAAGGGCATAAAGACGACGTGCGCGTCGAAAATCCTTGAGAACTTCATCCCGCCCTACGACGCCACCGCTTACAAGAAACTCGCCGCGCAAAATCCGATTCTGATTGGCAAGGCTAACCTTGACGAATTCGCGATGGGCGGCTCGACCGAAAATTCCGCCTACCACGTCACGCGCAACCCCCACGACTTGGAACGCGTGCCCGGCGGCAGTTCGGGCGGCAGTGCTGCGGCAGTGGCGGGCGGCGAAGCTGTTTTCGCGCTCGGCTCCGACACGGGCGGCTCCATTCGTCAACCGGCAAGTTTTTGCGGCGTCGTCGGGTTCAAGCCCACTTACGGACGCGTGTCAAGATACGGGCTGGTAGCCTTCGCCTCGTCGCTCGACCAGATTGGTCCTTTGACGCGTGACGTGACCGACTGCGCCCTCGTCCTCAACGCCATTTGCGGACTCGACGATATGGATTCGACCTCGACCGCCGCGCAGGTTCCCGACTTCACCAAATCACTCGTCGCCGACGTTAAGGGCTTGAAAATCGGCTTGCCCGCAGAATATTTCGTTAAGGGTATCGACGCCGAAGTTGAAGCCGCCGTTCGCCGCGTCGCGAAGGAATACGAAAAGCTCGGCGCAGAAATTGTCGAAGTCAGCTTGCCGCACACCGAATACGCCATTTCGACCTACTACCTTATCGCGCCCGCCGAAGCCGCCACGAATCTTGAACGCTACGACGGCGTCAGCTACGGAGCTCGCGTCGACGGCGCGGACGTCGTAGAAATGATGACGAACACTCGCACAGAAAAATTCGGCGCGGAAGTCAAGCGGCGCATCATGATTGGCAACTACGCCTTGAGCGCGGGCTACTACGACGCTTATTACCTTAAGGCGTTGAAAGTTCGCACGCTGATTCAAAAAGATTTTGTCGACGCGTTCAAGACGGTTGATTTGATTTTGACGCCGACGACGCCCAATGCCGCGTTCAAGCTCGGCGAAATGACTGCCGACCCGTTGACGATGTATCTGCAAGACGTTTGCACCGTGCCCGTGAATATCGCGGGCTTGCCGGGCATTTCGGTTCCTTGCGGCGTCAACAGTCAAAATCTCCCGCTTGGTTTTCAGCTTATCGGCAAAGCTCTGGACGAGGCGACGATTTTGCGGGCAGCCTTCGCCTATGAACAGATTTCCGATTGACTTTTGCCGCCATAAAAGATATATTTCAGCTGTAACTGCCACATTGAAAACAAAAAAATTTTGGGAGTGAAGGTTGATGAATAAAGAACAGCTTGCAAAAATGATTGCAGAAAAAATCGATTCGGCAATGCAGACGAGCGAGCACCCGAAAAAATTTTTTATCACGGAAAACGGACGCGGCGTAGTGGACGGCGGCGACCTTTACAACGCAGTGCTCAAGGACGTGTTGGGCGTCGTATCGGTTGCGTTGGCGGACATCTTTGCGGAACTGATGACGGCACCGGCTCCCGCGCCCGCCAAGGCACCCGAAAAAGCCGCTCCTGCGCCCGCCAAACCGGCCGATAAGCCCGCACGCGCCTCGGCAAAAAAATAATTCGGCTTGAAAATTTTTGAGGCGATTCCGCTCTGCGCGGAGTCGTTTTCTTTTTGACCCGGAAAAATTTTCTGCTACAATGGCTTCAAAACGAAAACTCTTGAGCTGTACGAAGGAGGATTGAAAACATGGCTCTTGTCGTAAAAAAATTCGGCGGCTCTTCGGTTGCCACGACCGATAAGATTTTGGCAGTGGCGCAAAGAATCCTTGACGAAAAAAAGCCCGAAGACAAAATCGTCGTGGTGGTCTCGGCAATGGGCAAGACGACCGACAACTTGATTGCGTTGGCGGGCGGCATCGACGCGCAACCCTACAAGGTGGACTATCTGCGCGAACTGGATATGCTTTTGACGACGGGCGAACAAGTTTCAATCGCGTTGTTGGCTATGGCGTTCAAAAAGTTGGGGCAGCCCGCCGTTTCCTTGACGGGCGCGCAAGTCGGCATGAGGACGAACTCCGTCCACACGAAGGGCAGAATTTTGGGGATAAAGCCCAAGCGCGTGCACGACGAACTAAACAAGGGCAACGTCGTGGTAGTGGCGGGCTTCCAAGGCGCGGACGAACTCGGCGACCCCGTGACGCTCGGACGCGGCGGCTCCGATACCTCGGCAGTGGCATTGGCGGGCGCGCTAAAAGCCGACGAATGCGAAATTTTCACCGACGTCGACGGCGTTTACTCGGCTGACCCTCGGCTCGTCAAACATGCTCGCAAGATGAAAGAAATTACCTATTACGAAATGTTGGAAATGGCTCGGCTCGGCGCAGGCGTCATGCAACCGCGCTCGGTGGAAATGGGGCAGTTCTTCAACATTCCCATTCACGTCCGCTCGACTTTCACAAAAGACGCGGGCACGATTATCAGGGAGGATTACACAGTGGAGGAAAAAGATTTTGAGATTCGCGGCGTGGCTCACGACATGAAGGTTGCCAAAATTTCCGTCATCGGCGTCCCGAACAATCCCGGCGTCGCTTACACGCTTTTCAACGCCCTGGCCGCCGCCAACATCGACGTCGATATGATTGTTCAGAGCATTCGCAACATCGACAGGAACATTAACGATATCGTCTTCACGATTAACCTCAACGATTTGCCCGAAGCGAAAAAGGTTATCGGCACTACCAGCGAAAAGATTAACGCGGCGTCCGTGCTCGTCGAAGAGGATATGGCGAAGGTCTCAATCGTGGGCGCGGGCATGTTGGGCAGCCCCGGCGTAGCGGCTCGCATGTTCGGCGCGCTCGCCCGCGCAGATGTCAACATTGACATTATCAGCACGTCGGAGATTAGCGTTTCGTGCTTGGTCAAAGGCTCGCAGGTCACAGAGGCTGTCAACAGCATTCACGATGAATTTTTCCCCGACAAATAATCGGAGAACAACTGACGCGCAATTTTGGGCGCGCATGGACGCGCGCCCGCCCGCGGCTTGTTGCGTGATGCAACAAAGCGGGCACTGTCGGCTTTGGATAGCGCGGACACTTCGTCGACGACAACGTAACGCCCCTGCGAGGTGCCTTTTCTTTTTGCTACTTTTTCTTTGGGCACGCAAAGAAAAAGTTGATGCTGAATACAAAAGTTATTGAACCGCTAAATCGGAGCCGCCAACTCAATTTATTAACAGCCCTTGCTTCGGAGATTCGATTATGAAAATTTACGACTGCTTCACCTTCTTCAACGAGTTTGAACTGTTGGAGCTTAGGCTTGCAAGCTTGTGGGATGTCGTCGACCGCTTCGTTATCGTCGAGGCCGACAAAACTCACGCCAACGCGCCCAAGCCCTTCAACTTCTATGAAAACCTTCGCGCCTACGAAAAATATCTGCCGAAAATCGAATACGTCATGGATTCTTCGGTCGTGCCCTACAAGGGCGTGGGCGATTGGTCAATCGAAAACCATCAGCGCAACAGCATCATGCAGGGCTTGACGAACGCCGCGCCCGACGATTTGATTATGATCAGCGACGCCGACGAATTCCCCGACCCCGCGATAATCAAGACGATTCGCGAAAGCTTCACCGACAAAACCAAGCGCGTCGACCTGGTTGCCTTCTACGACACCGCGCCCTACACGCGCGGCAAGCTCGTCCCGTTTCATTGCGGCATGAGAATCAGCGACTTCCTGAACTTGAGCCCGATAAGTTTTCATCTGCGCTCGTATCTGTATTACTTCGATTGGAAGTCAAAGCTGCCGTGCGAAGGAACTTCTCTTTGCAAGTTCAAGCATTTGAAGTCACCGCAAGCCTTGCGCGATGCCCGAAAGAGTTTGCCCAGAATTTTGAACGGCGGCTGGCATTTTTCCTACATGGGCGGCGTGAAACGTATCACAGAGAAAATGCAGGCGGCGGTCGAGGACGTGGAGCTTTTTCACGAAAACAAAAAGTATCTGGACAAAGCCTTCGTGGAGGAAGCTATGGCGAACGGAAAATATTTCCATACGGCTGCGAAGTTTGTCCCTTGCGACGTCAGCGAAATTAAATTGCCCGCGCTGAAGGACTTTCTCAAAAAATATCCGCACTTCGTCAAGGGCAAGAATACTTGAATACATTTACCGAAAGCCTTTCCTAAAGCGACGCGAACGGTTATAATCGGCGTCGACGAAATTTAGGGAGGCTTTTTTATTATGACAGCAACACACGCGGCAGGCAGGAAGCTCAAGGACGCCATCTTCGACGCGAACCAGGCTTGCAACGAGGCGATAAAAATTCACGGGGCGGAGGCGGTCACCAATGCGACAATCGGCGTGGTGCTCGACGACAGCGGCAAGCTTGTGACGTTGCCGACCGTCGAAAAAACTTTTCGCGCCATGGACTTTTCGGAGCTGGTTGCCTACGCGCCGATTTCGGGTCTGCCCGCTTACCTCGACGCCGTGACGGCTTTGACCTTCGCCGACAACAAACCCGACGCACACTTCGGAGCGGTGGCGACGGCGGGCGGCACCGGAGCGATTCACCACGCTATTGCCAACTACGCCGAACGCGGCGACGCCGTCTTGACTTCCGATTGGCGCTGGGGCACTTACGACATAATCTGCAACGAGACCGGCAAGCGGCTTGAGACGTTTAAGCTGTTCGACGACGCGCTGAACTTCAACATTGCCGACTTCGCCGTTAAGGTTGACGCGCTGCTGAAGAATCAAAGCTCTTTGCTCGTGATAATCAACAGCCCCGCCCACAATCCGACGGGCTACGCGCTAAGCCTCGACGAATGGGACAAAGTTCTTGCCGTCCTCAACGCGCAGGTCGACGCGGGCAAAAAAATTTCGTTGCTGGTCGACATTGCCTACATTGACTTCGCGGGCGAAAAGAATTCGACGCGGGCTTTCATGCGCAAGTTCGGCGGCTTGCCCGAAAATCTTTTCGTGATGATTTCGTTCAGCATGTCGAAGAGCTACACGTTTTACGGTCAGCGGACAGGCGCGCTTATCGGCGTGTCGTCGAGCGAAAAGGTTATCGACGAGTTCAAAGACGTGAACAAGTATTCGAGCCGCGCAGCTTGGTCGAATGTCAATCGCGGGGCTCAAGCGTTGCTTGTCAAGCTGAATGCCGACAAAGACCTCCTGCCGATTTACGAGGCCGAACGCTCCGAGCTTTACCGAATGGTCAAACGCCGCGCAGATGTTTTCGTCGACGAGGCGCAGGCTTGCGGGCTAAGGATTGTGCCGTACAAGGGCGGCTTCTTCATAGCGATACCCGCCGACAATCCCGCCGCCGTTTGCCGAAAACTGCACGACGATTTGATTTTCGCCGTCCCGCTCAAGCTTGGCATTCGGGTTGCGGCTTGTTCGACTTCCTTCGAGAAAATGCACGGGCTCGCAGAAAAAATCCTTCGCGCCATGAAATAAACTTTGCAGGCAAAAAAATTACCCTCCCAAAGCACGGGAGGGATTTTTTTGTTCACATCAGCTCTTTGTACTTCGCCTTGTAAAAGTCTTCAAAGATTTTCAGCAGTTCGCGATGAATTTCTGCGCCGTCGCCCTCGTGAAGAATTTCGATAAAGCCCCAGCGGTCAAGCAGAATCGACGCGATATGCCCAATCGTTTCAAGCGTGTATTCGTCGGCGTCCTGCGCGGCAAGCAAAACAATCGCCGTGCGGACGACTTCGCCGCCGTCAGGGTAAATCAGTTCGTTGCCCAGCTGAAGGATGCCGAACGCCGCAGTTTTAATCGCCGCGCTCTTGCAGTGCAAAAGAATCATGTGCCGCCCGACAATCAGCGTCGAGCCCTGGTCTTCGCGCAAAAGCAGTTCTCTGGAAATTTCTGCGCGGCTTTGAGCGTCATGCCCCGCGAATTTCCCCGCAAGGTCGCAAGCTTCGTTGATGTTGGCAACGTTGTCGCGGACGTAAAAATAATTCGTCATCAGCTCCGCAATCGCCCGCCCGTAAGAATTCATCTTCGCCAGCCCTTCGATAAACGGCGGACGCGGCTCAAGCTCCTCTGCACTGCCAAGGAATTGTTTATTCTGCCGCGAAAGCTCGGCGTCGATTTTTTTCCTGTCCTCGGCAATCAGCGCGGCACTCACGACGACGACGGGGCAATCTGCGCGGGCAACGGGCACAGTCGCGATTATGAAGTCGAAATCCTTTGCGGCGATGTATTCGGCGGTAATTTCCAGAATCGGCACCTCGTCGACGATTTGAATGGTCGGGAAGTTGGCGCGAAGTCTGCTTGCCAAAAGCCGCGAAGTTCCCATGCCCGTCGGACAGGCAACGACGACGCGGTGGACGGCGTGAAGAAATTTTTCGCTGTCGGACAACGCCGCGCCCAAATGCATTGCAATGTAAGCTATCTCCGAATCGGGTAACGGCTTGCCCGCCTCCGCTTCAACGTCGGCGACGCATTGACGGGTCAGGCTCATAAGTTCGGGGTAGTGCTGTTGAATTTCGCCGAGTAGCGGGTTGCGAATGTCCATGTTCATTTTCATGCGGCTTATCGACGGCGCAAGGTGATTGACAAGCCCCGCCAGCAAGCTTTGATTCTTTTCGATATCGCGCCCCGTGATTTTGGCGGCACGTTTCATAATCTTTCGCGCCAACATGACGAGGCGGTAATTATCCATCATCGAAATCGCGCCGAGGCTTGCCGAGCTGTAACGGCTGCGTGCGCCGAGGATGTGCATTGTTATGTAGCAAATTTCGCTTGCGGGCACTTCCATGTCCAAGGCCGCTGAAATTTTTTCGGCAAGCTTCGTTGCCGCCGTGAACTCACGACTGCCGCGCAGATTGGCGCAAGTCTGTTCGTCGATTGTAACAGCCTCGTGATTTTTGATTCGACGCACGGTCAGTGCCAAGTGGACGACCAGACCGATAAAGGCGTTGTCGGACAGCTTGTAGCCCAAATCGTTTTCAGTGACGCGAATCATTTGCTCAAGCCTGCGCCATTCGCCCGCGTCAATCAGTTCAAGCAGAAACTTCGACACTTGCGCAACGGAGGCGTCGTTTTCGTCGGGCAGACTGTCCTGCATAAGATTCAGCAGGCGTTCTTCGCCAACGTGCTCGTAAATGTAGCGGACAATCGCGCGGCGCAAATCGCGTTCGTCGCCCAGCAAACTCACGCCCAAGCCCGGCTTGCGCAAAAGTTTCAAGCCCTGTTCGCGAAACCACGGCTCCAACTTGTCCAGGTCGTTGCTTATCGTCGAATCGGTGACGTGCACGGCACTCGACAGCGCGAAAAGTTTTATCGGCTCGCGGCTCGACAAAAGCTTGCTGATAATGATTGAGCGGCGTTCGTTGGGCGAATACTCGCGCTTTTCGGCGGATTTGAGCTGTTTGGACAGGGCATAGCGTTTTACTTCGCTACCGACGACCAACAAGCCCGCGCCCGATTTTTTTTCCAACAGCAAGCCGACCGACTTCAAAACCGCCTCGACTTTGGGCAACTGTCTGGAAACGGTTTTCGCGCTGACCGACAGCTTTGCCGCGATGTCCGCCGTCGTCCGAAATGAATTTTCTTGCAGGAGTAGCTTTAAAATGTCGCGTGTCCTTTGCTCCACGTCAAGACCCCCCTAAGCGAAATTTCAACGCGAAAGATAGCACGCTTGCCGCGAAGTTTCAAGGCGTCAAAAACCGCCAAGCAAGCGGCGGGCTTTTTGCGATAAGCATTGACATTGCGCGGGGTTTTTGTTATTATCGCGGCGATTTGGAGAGGTGTCCGAGCGGTTTAAGGAGCCGGTCTTGAAAACCGGTGATGTCGAAAGGCACCGTGGGTTCGAATCCCACCCTCTCCGCCACAAGTCGATAACGTTTTCTGAAATATATATTCGCCTTCGGGGCGATTATTTTTAGGGGAGGCGGCGATTTTTATGGACGAGCAAGGAAAGTTGCGAATCCTCATAACGGACGATTCGCGGCTGTTGCGCAAGAAACTGCGCGAAGAACTCGAGCGCCTTGGTTGCGAAGTCAGCGAAGCGGTCAACGGCAAAGAAGCTATAACTCTCGTTTTGGAGCAAGAACTCGACGGAATAATTTTAGATATCGTAATGCCGGTCGTGGGCGGCATTGAAGCATTGTCATTCATTCGCGAGGTTGCGCCCGATGTTCCCGTCGTCATGCTTAGTTCAATGGGCACGCCGCAAAAATTGATTCATTGCCTCAAAATGGGCGCGATAGATTTCATTCACAAACCCTACACCAGAGAACAGATCATTCATACGGTCGAACGGCTTAAGCGGCTCAAATTCAAACGCCAGCAGAAAAGCACGGTTGCCGAGCCGACCGAAGGCAACATTTGATTGGGAGGAATTGAAATGCCGATTATTAAGCAGAATACAGTTTCAGCCTTGAATAAGGCGGGCGGCAAGGGCGAAATTTTCATCACGCACCTTTTGACGCCTGCTGAATTGGCGGGCAAGTGCGGCATGTTCGCCAAAGTCAGAATCCCCGTCGGCGCGTCGTTGGGTGTCCACCAACACGTCGGCACGACCGAAACTTATCACATTCTCCAAGGCACGGCGACTTACACCGACAACGACAAGACTTACACCGTCAAGGCGGGCGATACGACTTTCTGCGCGGACGGCGACACTCACGGCATTGAAACTGTCGGCGACGAGGATTTGATTTTCATCGCGCTGATTATTATTACGAAATAATTGCGCGGCGATTAACTTAAATCGTCAACGAGTGACGGCGCGCTATCTGTTCTGCCGCGTCTATTGCGGGTTGCTTGCGCCGTCAAGCTTCCTGTGCTAAGAACAGGTGTTCATAAATGGTAAAAAGTGATATAGTAAATGTACTATGAGAAAAAAATACGAAACAGACTTAACGGACGAGCAATGGGAAGTTATCTCGCCTTTGTTCGTCAACATGCGAAAACGCAAATGGGATAAGAGAGAATTGGTCAATGCGGTGTTGTATCTGGTGAAAACGGGGTGTCAGTGGCGTAATTTGCCGCACGATTTCCCGCCGGTTTTTACCGTGCACAGCTTTTATCGCCGCGCTCGGCTCAACGGTTTGTGGGACAAAATCCTCGAACACCTCGTAAAGCTGACGCGCCAAAGAGCAGGCTTGAGCGAAAATCCAACCCAAGCTTTAATCGATTCCCAAAGCGTGAAAACGACAGGAGCCGTCGAACAAAAGGGTTTTGACGCGGGAAAAAAACGAAAGGAGTAAAACGCCAAATCGTCACCGACGAGACTGGTTGTCTTTTATCGGTCGTGATTCACAAAGCGAATTTACACGACACAAAAACGGGATATTGGGTAGCGGGTTTGGCGACTTTCGCCTATCCGACGTTGAAAAAGATATGCGGAGACGGCGGCTATCGTGGGACTTTCGTTTACGAAGCTCACAAATATTTTGGTTTGCAAGTAGAGATAAGTAAGAAGTTAAAGCCGCACGGCTGGCAAGTATTGCCAAAACGGTGGATAGTGGAGCGGACTTTTTCTTGGCTCAATCACTCTCGGCGACTTAGCAAAGACTACGAGCTGACGGTTGCTTCTGCCGAGACCTTGATTAAGATTTCTCATATTTACACTTTGCTTAAACGTTTATGAACACTGATTCTAAGATACAAACACCTAAGGAAAGGAGTCGGTTTCAATGGATATGAGCATAGCGGCATTATCGGTAGATTTGAACTTAGCCAAGACTCAACAGGAGCTGGGCGTCTCGGTCTTGAAAATGGCAATGGAGGCAGAAAAATCCGGTGTCGAAGAGGCTTTGGAAGTCGTAGGAAGCCTTGACCCTGCACTCGGACAAAATCTTGACGTAACGGCGTAATAAAAAGTACTTGATTTTTTTATGACATTCTGCTAAATTCTGCGCGTGATTTTTTGAAGGAGGAATTCGTTTTATGACGAGAGCTGAATTAATTGTAAACGTCGCCGACAAGGCGAAACTTGACCGCAAGAGCGCGGAGCGTGCAGTCACGGCGACTTTTGACGTGATTAAAAAGGCGTTGATTGAGGGCGACAAAGTGCAAGTGTTGGGCTTCGGCACGTTCGAGAATCGCACGCGGGCTGCCCGCAAAGGTCGCAACCCCCGCACCGGCGAAGAAATCGACATCAAGGCTTCCAATCTGCCGTCTTTCAAGGCGGGCAAGAGTCTCAAAGAAGCAGTCAATCACTAAGGAAATTTTCCGCAGAGTCGAGATACATACTCGGCTCTGTTTTTGTTTTGGAAGGTCGCCAATAAAAAAATCTGCGTGAGAATTGACTTTCGCCGCGCAGATTTTTTCGTCGTCGCTATCGAAAATTTTTGACGTGACAGAGCCGCCCGCGTCGATTATAATTGTAAGCGTCAAAAAAAAAGACGCCCTCGGCGGACGTCTATGAGTGAGTCGATTTCATTTGGCGGTCTAAGGTCGACAGCCCGCGATACACGGTGCCAATGTCGATTGCCTCGCCGCGACTGGCTACGTAACGTTCAAGCTTGCGCTTAACTCGTTGGAGCGCGTTGTCGATTGATTTCACGTGACGATTCAAGCTCGCTGCTATTTCCTGATACGATTTGCCGTCAAGATAAGCCATGAGCACTTGCCATTCCAATTCGCTAAGGATTTCGGACATTTTCTTTTCGATGGCAAGAAATTCTTCGCGGCTGATAATCAGCTCTTCGGGGTCGGCAACCTTGACGCCGCTTATCACGTCCAAAAGCGTGCGGTCGGAGTCTTCGTCGTAAATCGGCTTGTTCAGCGAAATGTAAGAATTCAGCGGGATGTGCTTTTGGCGCGTGGCGGTCTTGATTGCCGTGATGATTTGGCGGGTCACGCACAGCTCGGCGAAGGCATGGAAGCTCGACAGCTTGTCGCTTTTGAAGTCGCGCACCGCCTTGTAAAAGCCAATCATGCCCTCTTGAATGATGTCTTCGCGGTCTGCGCCGATTAGAAAATACGAACGCGCCTTGGCTCGCACGAAGCTGCGATAGCGGTGAATCAGATATTCCATTGCGGAGGGATTGTCCCGTTCCTTTATTTCGACGATAAGTTCTTCGTCGGTCAGCTGCTCGTACTTGGCGTACTCGTCGGCGATTTCATTCTCGAAAGAATTTTCAACGTTCGATTTCATTTCACGCCCTCCAAATTTTTACGCGCTGATTATACCGCGCCGCCTATTTTTAGTCAAATTTTTTCGGCGGCTTGGTAGGGATTATCAAGCGTCAAGTAGAATAGAAAAGTTTTCCTTAAAAGCGAAAGGAGCGATTGGAATGCGCGTTGTGATAGTCGGAGCCGGCAAGCTCGGTTATACAATCGCCGAACTTTTGAGCAATGAGCAAATGTCGGTTACGGTTATCGACCGCGAAGAGGATCAGCTTGTTGCCGTGAAAAATAACTTGGACGTGCTGACGATAGCCGCCAACGGCGCAAGCCCGATAACTATGGACGACCCCGACGTAAACGGCGCGGACGTCTTCATTGCCGTCACGGGCACCGACGAAGTTAACATGGTTGCCTGCATTTTGGCGAAGAAGCACGGCATTAAGCACACAATCGCCCGAATTCGCGACATGCAATTTATCAGCGAGGCGAAGGACTATCTCAAGAAAAATTTCGACATAGATTTGATGCTCAACCCCGAAGTGATAGCCGCGCACGAAATTTATCGAATCCTCATGACGCCCGCCGCCCTTGACGTCGACGAGTTCGCGGGCGGCAAAGTTCGGCTCTTTGAAGTAAAAATCGGCAAGCACAGCAAGTACGTCGACATTCCGCTGAAAAATTTGAAATTGCCGACGGGAGTCTTGGCGGGGCTGATTTTCCGCGACCACCAAATGATAATTCCGCACGGCGACGATTCCCTTCAAGTGCACGACAACGCGTACTTTATCGGCTTCCCCGACGCCATACAGAAGTTTAGCACGAATTTCGTTCGGCAAGACTCGCGCAAGCTCGAACGGGTAATGATAATCGGCGCGGGCAGAATCGGGCGGACGTTGGCTGTCATGTTGGTCAAGGCGGGCGTCAAAGTTAAAGTCATCGAAAAGGAGCGCGACCGTTGCGAGGATATGGCGCAACTTTTGACGGGCGACAGCATAGCGATATACGGCGACGGCGCGAACGTCGATTTGCTTGCGCAAGAGGGCATCGCCTCGGCTGATGTCGTCGTCTGCCTGACCGAAGACGATAAGCTGAATTTGATGATGGCTCTGCTTGCCAAAAACTTGGGCGCGAAAAAAACCGTCGTGCGCGTCTATCGAACGGAATACGCTGACTTAATCGCGAAAGTCGGCGTCGACGTGGTCATATCTGCGCGGCTTTTGGCGGCAAGTGAGGTTTTGGCGTTCGTGAGGCGCGGCGGCGTCGTGAGCGTGTCGATATTGGAAGGCGCGCGGGCGGAGGCGGTTGAAGTCATCGTCCAGAGCGGCGCGAAAGTGGCGGGGAAAAAGCTTATGGATGTGCGCTTGCCGAAGTCGTGCTTGGTGTGCGCCTACGTTCGCAAGGGCAAGGCGGCAATTCCCAACGGTCACACGATACTTGAGCCGGGCGACAGGACGATTTTATTTTGCCTGCGCGGTGCGGCGCAAGAAGTCATGACATGGTTCAATTAAGGAGGCTTCACATGTTTAATTTCTCTCGCAAAGACACGGAATTCTTCGATTTGTTTCTGGAGAACGCAAAATTTTTTCATCTGGGCGCGGTGTTGCTCGACGACGTGATTAAAGACCCCAATCAAGCTTTGGAGCGCATTGAGGATATTTTGGGGCTCGAATCGTCCGCCGACGCCGTCAACGAGAAAATCATCAACAAGCTGAACTTGAGCTTCATAACGCCGATTGACCGCGAAGACATTTACGCGATAGCCGGCGAACTCGCCAACGGCGTCGACATGTTGCAAGGCGCGTTGCAAAGGATAATCATGTATCACGCGGGGCATTCGACGAAACGCTCGCACGCCTTGACGAAACTTTTGCTCGACAGCACCAACGACTTGGTTACGGCGTTCAAACTGCTTAACGACGTGAAAAAAAATCAGCGCGAAATTCTCGACGCCGTTCACCGCATTGCCGACAACGAAAGTCGCGGCGATTTGATTTTCCGCGCAGACATCGGCATCCTCTTCGACGAGGCGGCGGAGGCTGCGCGCGAACACGGGGCAAGCCGCGCCGTCATCCATCTTATCAAGTGGAAGGACATCCTTGAGGACGTCGAGGAGGCTCTTGACCACACGAAGAAGGTCGGCGATATGATTCGCGGCGTCGTCATGAAGTACGCGTAGCAGGGATTTGTTTTTTTCCGTTGAATACTTGCAAAGAATTTAGTGCCGCGAAGGAGGCAGGTTGATTTGAGAGCTGAAGGAATTATGCCGATAATCGGGAGCAAATTCGATCCCTTGACGGGGCTCTACAATCGCGAAACTTTTTACACTGAAGCGAGGTTGCTTTTGGGAGCGCGTCACGATACCAAATACTGTATCGTTTGCATGGATATAAGCTGCTTTAAAATCATAAACGACCTGTTCCACGCGGACACGGGCAATGTGATTTTGAAGACGGCGGCTGACTATTTCAAGGCAAAGCTCAACCCGCGCACGTCCCTTAGTTGCCGCGCCGACGCCGACCATTTTGTTTTGTGCGTGCCCGCCGAGGAACTTGACATGGATCAGATTATCAAAGACCTTGACGAACGCATTCAAGCCTTGCACATCAGCCACAACATTTTATTTTTTGCCGGCATCTATCACGTCGACAACATTAACTTGCCGATTAATCAAATGTGCGACCGCGCAGGCATGGCGTTGCGCCGAATCAAGGGCAGTTACTTGACGCGCTACGCCTACTACGACGCAAAAATGCGCGACCAGATGATTGAGGAGCTGCTCATAACGGGCAACCTGGAAATTGCTTTGTTGGAGCATCAGTTCACGATTTTCCTGCAACCGATTTTCGACCCGCACAAGAACACCGTCGTCAGTGCCGAGGCCTTGGTGCGTTGGTTCCACCCCGTTCACGGCATGGTTTCGCCGGGCAAGTTCATTCCCGTCTGTGAGCGCAACGGTTTTATCGTGCGCCTCGACCGTTTTGTTTGGGAGGAGACTTGCCGCCTGCAACGCAAACGCCTCGACGCGGGCAAGCCTGTCGTCCCCATTTCCGTCAACTTGTCGCGCTTGAACTTCTACAGCCTCGACTTGCCCGAATTCCTGGCGAACTTGCTGGAAAAGTACAAGCTGGAGCCGTGGATGTTGAAATTGGAAGTGACGGAAAGTGCCTACACCGACAATCAGTTGCAGTTGCTCGACATGATTTCGACGTTCAAAGGGCTGGGCTTTTCGGTTTTAATGGACGACTTCGGTTCGGGCTACTCTTCGCTGAACATGCTAAAGGACATGCCGCTCGACACGCTGAAGGTCGATATGGCATTCATTCGCGAACTGGAAAAATCAAAGCGCGTGGCAGTCATTTTGAAATTCATCGTGGAGCTGGCGGAGGAATTGGGCATGAGTGTCGTCGTCGAAGGCGTCGAAACTCAAGCGCAAGCCGATTACGTTTCAAGCCTCGGTGAAGTTTCGATTCAAGGATATTTTTTCTCGCGCCCGCTGCCCATTCCCGATTACGAAAAACTTTTGGACAAATACCTTTCCTGACGACAAAAGCTGACAGTTGCGGATTCGGGCTGTCGGCTTTTAGTTTACGGGCGGGACAAGTCAATAAACTTTAACTTACAACGGAGGTTTTGCTATGCTTAAGAAGACGAAAATCATCTGCACGCAAGGACCCGCGACCGACGCGCCGGGCGTCATCGAAGGGCTCATCGAAAACGGCATGAACGCCGCCCGCTTCAACTTTTCTCACGGCGACCACGCGGGGCATCAAAAACGCATCGACGCCGTCAAAGCCGCCGCCAAAAAGGCAGGCAAAATCATTTCGCTGGTTCTCGATACCAAAGGCCCCGAAATGCGGCTCGGCGAATTCAAAGACGGCTCGGTTCAGCTCGTCGAAGGCAACAAGTTCACGCTGGTCAACGACGACATTCAGGGCGACGAAACGAAAGCCACCGTCAATCACAAACTGCTTTACACCGAAGTCAAAGTCGGCGACAAACTTTTGCTCAACGACGGGCTTGTCGAATTGCGCATTGATTCAATCGAAGGCAAGGACATTCACACGACGATTTTGAATTCGGGAAAGATGAGTTCTCGCAAGCGCGTTGCGGCGCCGGGCGTGTCGTTGGGCTTGCCCGCCGTCAGCGAACAGGACGAACAGGACATCCTTTTCGGCATCAGAAACAACATGGATTTCGTGGCGGCAAGTTTCATTCAGCGCGCGGCGGACGTCGAAGAAATTCGCAACCTTATCGTCAAAAGCGGCGGCCACATGGAAATTATTTCCAAAATCGAAAACCTTGAGGGCGTCAAGAACATCGACGAGATTATCGCGGCAAGTGACGGGATTATGGTTGCGCGCGGCGATTTGGGTGTCGAAATTCCCGCCGAGGACGTGCCGATTATCCAAAAGGACATTATCAAGAAGTGCAACGCCGTCGGCAAGCCCGTCGTCGTCGCCACGCAAATGCTTGAAAGCATGACGATTAACCCGCGTCCCACCCGCGCAGAAGTGTCGGACGTCGGCAACGCCATTTTGGACGGCGCGGATGTCATTATGCTCAGCGGCGAAACGGCAAGCGGCAAATATCCCGTCGAAGCGGCGGCCATGATGAATCAAATCGCTTGCAGAATTGAGCAATCGCTTGAGTACAAAGACATTTTCCTGCGCAAAGGCATGGAGCGCAAACATTCGCACACGGACGCCATAGCGCACGCCACAGTTCAGCTCGGCTACGAACTCAATGCCGCCGCGATTATCACGCCGACGCGTTCGGGCTATACCACCTGCGTCGTGTCCAAGTACAAGCCCAAGGCGCCGATTATCGCCTTCACGCAAAACGACCAAGTTGCTCGCCATTTGAACTTGCGCTGGGGCGTCTTCCCGATTTCGGGCACGCCGTGGCTCGATATCGTCAGCATGATTGACTATTCGGCGGCAGCCGCGCTTGAGAAAGGCTACGTTCAGAAAGGCGACCTCGTCATTTTGACGGCGGGCATGAAGTACGGCGAAGGCGGCACCTCCTCAATCCGCCTGCACACCATCTGATAATTCACGCCTCATAAAAATTTTAAGCCCCGACAATTAAGTCGAGGCTTTTTTTTGCGAAAGAAACGTTTCCGTTTAAGTGTGCGTTGCTTACCATGCTATACCGTTGCCCGAAATTAAATCCTGCGCGGCGGGAGAATCGCGCTGTATGTTGAGCGTCACGGGCATTTCGATTTCCGCTTCAAGGAATTTTTTCAAACGCCCTGCTTCCTCGGCGGTGACTGGCTCCTTGATGTAAAGAATAATCATGAATCGTTTTTCGAGCGTCAAAATTTCGCCGCCCTCCGCGCGCGCCACTTTCGGGAAGGCTGCAGGCAGTCGTTCGTTGAGCTTGTCCAAAAGTTTTTTCTGCTCGGAAAGTTTCTGATAGGCGGGGTAATACGTCGCGCTTAGCGATTTGTATTTTTTTAGCTCCGCCGACTCCGCCTCCCGTATGCCGACGTAGCGCTCGCTGTTCAACGTGTTCTGCAAAATTTTATTAACGCCCGCTTCGTCAAGCCCCTCGTGAAATTGATTCTGCACGACCTGCAAGCTGTAGCCTTCCAAGTACGAATCCGCCAATTTCTTCTGCAAGTCCGCAATGTCCGAATCGTTGAGCGTCTGGCCGATTGATACCACTTCCAAAACATTTTCTTGCGGCTTTAGCTTGTAGGAAACGGCTTGGCGCGCCTGCGTGTTGAAAAGCGTTTCGACAAAATTTTTCGCGCGGACGTTCTCCAAATTCTCTCGAATGCTTATGTGCGCCATTCGCAAGCTGGGCAAAATCACAAGCACGCCCAAAATCGTCAGGAAAATTCGTTGGTGGCGGAAGTTGCTCTCCGAAACGTATTCCTTGGCGGGCACGCGCAAGACCTTCAAGACCGCGAACGCCGACAGGCAAATGAACACGCTATTGATGAAAAACAGATACAGCGCGCCCCAAAAGAACGTCGGCTGGTGCGTGGCGATACCGTAGCCGGCAGTGCACAGCGGCGGCATCAGCGCAGTCGCTATCGCCACGCCGGGAATGACGTTGCCGCGTTCCTCACGCGTCAAGCCGATTATGCCCGCCGTCCCGCCGAATATCGCTATCAACACGTCCCAAATCGTCGGCGCAGTCCGCGCTATCAGCTCGCTCGACGCGGTCGTTATCGGCGTCAGCGAAAAATATATCGCCGACGTCAAAATCGACAGGAACACTTGAAACGACAGCTTCAAGAACGATTCTTTGACGTATTGCGTGTCGTAGGCCGCCATGCCGTAGCCCAATGCCGTTATGTTGCCCATAAGCGGCGAAATCAGCATTGCGCCGATAATGACCGCCGTTGAATTCATGTTCAGCCCGATTGACGCAATGAAAATCGCCAAGACCAGAATGCACATGTTCGTGCCCTTGAGGACGCCGCCCGCCCTTATTCGCTCGATAATTTCTGCCATTGACGCGCTGTCTTCGTGCAGGCTGAACAATTCGCCGAACGCCTTTTTGAATTGCTCCATAATTCACTTCCTTAGCCATATGCAAACCGTCAAATCAGTTCGGGTCGAAGGTAATGGTCTCAAGAATTTTATCGCGCCTTGCCTTCGACTTGCTGAAGTAGTCGTGAACGGCTTGCCTGTCGTGCGCGTCGATGGCCTCAATGACTTTGCCCAAAATGCCTTGCAGGTCGCGCAGGTGCGCAGAGATAGCCTCGCCGTTTGTCATGCAAATATCAGCCCACATATCGGCGTTTGAACTGGCAATGCGCGTGGTGTCCTTGAAGCCGCCGCCGACAAGTTTCAAGCACGAGTCAAGGTCGTCGCCCGCGTCGTTGAGCAAGGTAACCAGAGCCGCCGCCGTCAAGTGCGGGACGTGACTTATAATCGACGCGCAACGGTCGTGCTTGGCGATTTCGATTTCCAAAAAGTTCGCCTCGGTCAAGCGCAGGACGTTCATGAGCTTTTCCTTGGCTTCGGGCGGCGCGCCCGTGTCCTCGGCTATGACGTAAGCCTTGCCTTTGAAAAGATTTTTGTCGGCCGCCTCGACGCCCGATTTTTCGCGTCCCGTCATGGGGTGCCCCGCTACGTAGTAAATGTCGGGCGGGAGGATTTTTTTAAGTTCCTGCCAAATGAATTGCTTGGTAGAGCCGGCGTCCGTCAAGATTGCGCCGCTTTTGAGGAAAGGCAGAATTTTTTTTACCATCGGGACGATTTGCAGGACGGGCGGGCTAAGGTAAATGATATCCGCGTCGCTGACGACCGCCGCCAAATCGGACGTTGCCAAATCGACCGCGCCGAGCTCCATTGAACGACGCATTGACGCCTCCGAGCGGCACAGTCCCGTTATAAAAATTTTGTCGCCGAGCTTGTCTTTGAGGCAGAGCCCTAATGAGCCGCCGATAAGCCCGACACCGATTATCGCGAGTTTCATTTGTTCCATAATTAGTCTCCAAAAAATTTAAGCCGCGGCGATTGATTGAAGTCGCGAGTGGTTGACCGCGCTAACTGTTCCGCCGCTTTTAAAGCGGCCGCCGATTATCGCGAGTTTCATATATCAGTCTCCTAAAGTTACGAAGCCGGGGTCTTGTTGGTAAATTAACGAAGACGTTGCAAAGGACAGAGGCCGCCATGAATGGCGGCCGCCGGCAACAGAAACAGGGATGTTTCTTTGCCGGCACAGACGGTTTTGGGTTGCGCGGGCATTTCGGCAACAGTTAGTATCCGCTCCGCGCGCAGCGGCGAATTTCTTTGCTACTTTCTTTCTTCGCTGAAAGGAAGTAGATTCTATTAATCAAAAGCCATTGAATCGCCGAATCGCCGCCGACAAATTCAACTTACCGATAGCCCTCGGCAATGTGCCGCTTCATATCGTCCTGCTCATCACCTTTGCAATGCCGTCGAGATTGCCCATGAGTGTCTTGAAGGCTTCGGGCGTCAACGATTGGTCGCCGTCCGAAAGAGCCTTTTCGGGGTGCGGGTGCACTTCGATTATCAAGCCGTCCGCGCCCGCAGCGATAGCCGCGCGTGCCATGGGCGCAACCATTTTCCAACGCCCCGTGCCATGCGAAGGGTCGACGATTATCGGCAAGTGACTAAGCTCTTTGACTGCCGCCACTGCCGACAAATCCAGCGTGTTGCGCGTGAATGTCTCGTAGGTGCGAATGCCGCGCTCGCAGAAAATGACTTGCTCGTTGCCGCCGCTCATGATGTATTCGGCAGCGTTTAGCCACTCGCTTATCGTCGCCGACAAGCCGCGCTTCAAAAGGACGGGCTTACTGCACTTGCCCAACGCCTTAAGCATTTGGAAGTTCTGCATATTCCGCGCGCCGACTTGCAAGATGTCAGCGTACTTGCAGAAAAATTCTATGTCGTCCTTGTCGACAATTTCCGTCACGACGCGCAGGTCGAATTCGTCAGCCACTTGCCGCAAAAGTTTCAAGCCCTCCACTCCGAAGCCTTGGAAGTCGTAGGGCGAAGTCCGCGGCTTGAACGCGCCGCCGCGCAGGAATTTCGCTCCGCAAGCTTTGACGGCAGAGGCAGCCTCGCGCAGTTGTTCAAGGCTTTCGACCGCGCAGGGACCCGCCATCACGACGATTTCATTGCCGCCGATTTTCACGCCGCCCGCGTCGATTATCGTGTCTTCGGGGTGGAAGTCGCGGCTAACCAGTTTATATTTTTCGGTTATGCGAACGGTCTTTTCGACGCCCGCCATCATTTGCAATTCCAGATTGGCGATGATTTTCTTGTCACCTATGACGCCGACGATTGTCACTTCCTCGCCTTTGGAAAGGTGCGTGCGCAAACCCGCCGCTTCAATTTTATTAACGACCGCCGCCAAATTTTCTTGCGTAGAGCCAGGTTTCATAACAACAATCATGCTAAAAACTCCTTACATATCAGATTAGGGGCGTCGCTCAAAAAAATTCCCTCCACCGTGGAGGTTTTTGATTTGACTACCCTCATTCCGCTGTTTCTTATAGCACAAATCCTTGTTGCAGGCAAGTTACGAATTTAAGAACTAAGGGCTTATTCCGCCCTGTCGCCGCCACATCAACCGTGGAAACTCGGCACGAAAACACTGCAGGGATATGCCATGCCGTTACACTTAGCTTGGGCTATTTAAATAAAAAAAAGAAGCCTTCGATTTGAAGTCGGAGGCTTTTAAGTGGGTATTTATGAGTGGGTGGGTTAAGATGATTGCAAATTAATCAGCTGTTGCCGTCGGTTTCGCCTGCGATGATTTTGGCGATTTCGCGGAAGGCTTCCTCGTTGCGTTCGCCTTTTATGTTGAGCACCAAGCTTTTGCCTGCAATTATTCCAAGATTGACAAGCGACAAAATACTTTTGTTTGTACCGAATTTTTTACCTGACGCGATGCTGACTGCGGTATTGGTGTCTTCGGCGACCTTGACGATGTGAGCACTCTCTCTGAATCCGATGACGCCTTTGGCAACCATGATGAACGAAACTTCTGCTTGCGGTGCCTTGAATTCGACCTGTGCGGCGACTCTATTGTTAGTTTTAATTTTTTGAGCTTGTTTCATTTTTATCAACTCCTTTGAGGCTCCGTATAACTTCCCGCTTCCTTGCGGTGACTGTATTGTAGCACCGAGTTTGCCTTTGGGCAACGGGAATTCATTCGTGTTTCAGTTTTAAATCAGTCGTGTTTTGCCCAAAATTATTCCGATTCAAGAAAGTCGGAAACTTCATCACCATTGAACTAGGGCGTGTTGGTAAATTGAATTGGCGATTCTGATTCGGTGTTTCAACGGCTTTAAGTTGGTTAATCTACTTTCTTTCAGCGAGGAAAGACCCGCTTTAGAAGCGGGGGAACAGTGTGGAAACTGTTCAACCTCTTAAACCGTCGAGAAGTTTAAGCGTGCCATCTGGATGCAACGTTCACGTTGCCCGCCATCCTTGACGGCCTCTGTCCCTTGCAACGTCTTCGTTAATTTACCAACAGAACCTAAAAAAAATCAGTCCCGCCCGCAAGCGAGACCGATTAAAGCTTTAAATTTTGAATTCACTTAAAACAGCAAGTCAATACCCGTATTTCGCAAAACCAAACGCGCAAAATCGTCGCCCGCTATGATGTCAATGTCCGTGTTAATATCGTGTTCCAGTTTTTCTATCGCCGCCTCCAAGGCAAGTGTGCTGTAGCCCGTCGTGATTAGGAAGGCACCGTTGGCTCTGTAATATTTAATCGCGTCTTCGAGCTGGGCAACGATATTGTCAATGCAACGCGGGTCGTCTACTTCGCCGACGTAGGATTTGACTTGAATCACCAGTGGGTGATAGGTAATAGATGTGCCGTCGATTACGTTACCGACAATTAAATCCGCGCCATGATCCGACTTCCAGCCCGAGCCGTTCTCAAAAACCGTATCGTTGGGATAAATTTTGCGCAAGATCTTTGCAACGAATCCCTCCAATATCTTACGCGGGTGGCTGCGCTGAATTATCGTCGTCAAGTCGCCCAAAAGCCCGTTCCTTTCAAACAAGTCGCAAAATGCCCGATTGCGTTCGTCCGGGTTGGTATAGCGTTTGATAATCTTTGCCACGTCGCTTAAAAGGTTGTTTCTTTCCAAGAGCTCATAAACTTCGCGCTTGAAATGATTTTTCCAGCTTGAATAGAAGACTTTCTTGCTGACGCCGCCAAAAGCTTTAATGTTTCTGCGGTCGACGTCGTCGAGCTTGAATTCGGTTTTGTCTTTGAGTTTGACTTTTAGCGCGATAATAGTTTCGTAGAATTCTCTGTCGCATGTGACCCGATACAGTGCGCCCTGTTTGCCGGCTATTTCGTTGTAAAGCACCTTGTGAAGACCTTGTTCGGCATAATCGTTTTCGAATGTTAAGACCTTGTCGACGCGAAAACACTGCCGCCCGTTCTGATGTTGCGCGGGCATTTCGGCTTGATAGAAATATTCGCTCGATAGCCGCGCCGCCGTGACTTGACCTTTAATCGGAACGTTTTTATGCAATATCCAATCGCCGACACGAAAATCAAGTAACGAATGTCCTTTGCTCCAAGCCGTTCGCTCGTCCGCCGTGCGTCTTGCTGCCGGATTTTTCAGCCGTTTTAAATCGCAGTTATCAAACCAGCTCCACAGGAAGCGCGAAATGCCGTCCTTGACCAGAGAATAGTGCACGAATTGCTGATTGCCTTTTGGTTCGCCGTAAGCGTAAATCGCCATGAGATATTACCTCCCAAAAACTTAACACTGATAATTTCGGAAAAACCGTTTTGTTTATTATGCCCCCCCATGCGTCGTTGTCAAGCCGTGTACAAAAAAATCCCGCCGGCCGCTTTAAAAGCGGCGCAAGCTTGAAGCTTGACCCAGATAGCGCGCCGTGCTGCTCATAATTCAAACGGCATCGCCGCGCCGATACGCAACGCTGCGCATTGCTAGCCTCGCAAAAAAAAAATCCTGTCGTATTGACAGGATTAAAACGCTGACCGAAAATTTTTATTCGACTTGAGAGAAATCGTCTTTGCCGACACCGCACAACGGGCAAACAAACTCGTCGTCCATCTTCGTGCCCGGCTCAATCCCGTTATCGGGGTCGCCCTGCTCTTCGTCGTACTCGTAGCCGCAAACGTTGCATACCCACTTCATACTGTCGTCCTCCTCAAAATTTTTACCAATTATATCACGCGCTTAGATTTTTTCAATTAAGTCCTTGACGACTTCGCCTGCCATTATCAAGCCCGCCACGCTCGGCACGAACGCCGCACTGCCGATAAAATCTTTCACGGGACGCGGCGGCTCGTCCGACCAGACGACCTTCAAGCGTTGAATCCCGCGCTCCTTGAGTTTTTTGCGCATGACTTTCGCCACGGGGTCTGTCGTCGTCTGATAAATGTCGCCCACTCTGAAGCGCGTCGCGTTAAGCTTGTTGCCCGCGCCCATGCTCGAAATAATTTTTATACCGCGTCGCTCGCACTCCTCGACCAAAAAAATTTTCGCCGTCAACGTGTCTGTCGCGTCGACGACGTAATCGTAGCCGCAAATAAAAAAATCCTCGACGTTCTCGCTCGGCAAGAAGAATTTCTGAATCGCGTCGACCTGCGCGGCGGGATTGATGTCTTTGACGCGCTCGCGCATGACTTCGACCTTTGAACGCCCGACCGTCGAATTCAACGCGTGCAGTTGCCGATTTATGTTCGTCGCGTCGATGTCGTCCTTGTCTATCAAAATCAAATGCCCTACGCCCGAACGCGCCAATGCCTCGACCGCATAAGAACCTACGCCGCCCACACCGAATATCGCCACCGTCGCCGCGCTAAGCTTGGAAAAATTTTCCTCGCCGATTAAAAGCTTAAGCCGTTGAAAATTGTCGTTCATGAAGTATTTGCCTTTCCGACTGTAAAAATTTACGAAACTAGCAATGCGCAGCGTTGCGTATAAGCGCGGGCGGTTAGTTCAAATCGTCGGACGCCGAGGCGCGTCCGCTGTTTGGTTACTTTTTAAAAGTAACCGCGTCCGCTGTTCCGCCGCTTTTAAAGCGGCCGCCGATTAAAAGCTTAAGCCGCTGAAAATTGTCGTTCATGAGTTATCACGCGGGCGGAAATTGAACGTCGGCATTTGGAAATTGCTTTGTTGCTGTTGAGGCGGCGGAGCCTCGAAGTTAAAGCCCTTCGACACCGTGACCGTCGACTTGGGGACTTCGACCGTCGGCGATTTGAGCGCAAGGCTGTCTGCAAAATCCGTCGCGATTATCGTCGCCTGAATCATGCCGTTCATGCTTTTGTCGATGACCGTGCCCAAAATTATATTCACGTCGTCTTCGGTCTGGCTGAAGATGTAGCTCGCCGCCGCGTTCACGTCGTGTATCGGCAGCGTCTCGTCGCCCGTGATGTTGAGGATAATGCCGCGCGCACCCTTCAACGACTTGTCAATCAGCGGGCTCTGTATCGCTTCCTGCACCGCCTTGACCGCAGAAATTTTACTGCGCCCGATGCCTAAAAGCGCGTCACTCGACTCGCTCTGGCGGAATATCGTTGTCATGTCGGCGAAGTCGACGTTAATCACGCCCGTCGTCAATATCAGCTCGGCCACGCAACGAATCGCTTGCCGCAAGACCGAATCGGCCGCATTGAACGCGCTGACCATGTTCAAGTTTTGATTTTCGGGCAACTTCATGAGGTTATCGTTTTTGACGACAATCAGCGCGTCCATGTAGGATTGCATTTTGACGATGCCTTCGTTGGCGATGCGTTGCTTGCGCCGACCTTCAAAGCCGAACGGGATTGTCACGACGCCGACCGTCAACATACCCAATTCCTTGGCAAGCCGCGCCACGACCGGAGCCGCGCCCGTGCCCGTGCCGCCGCCCATGCCCGCTGTTATGAAAATCATATCTGCGCCCGTCATCATGCTTTTGAGGCGTTCCGAATCGTTTTTGGCAGCCTGTTCGCCCAATTCGACCTTGCCGCCCGTCCCGCGCCCTTTAGTCAGTTCCGCGCCGATTTGTATCACTCGAATCTTATCGGTGTTGGAAAAGCTCAGCGCGTGCGAATCGGTATTGACTGCGACCAAATCAATGTCAAGGAAATCGCTTTCGGCTATCCGTTTAAGGACGCTGTTGCCGCCGCCGCCCACGCCGAAGACTTTTATCGTGACGAGGGCTTTTTTAATCGCCGCGTCGTCTTGAGCCTTTTGCTTTTCCTTGTTTCGGCGCAGTTTCTCCAAGGCCTCCCTGATTGCCGCATCATTAGCCCCCATACGACTTCGTTCCTCTCTGTCAAAACATTTTTGCCACTTTTCGACGCGCGGAAAATTTTTCCTTCCGCCGCTTTAAAAGCGGCGGAACAGATAGCGCGCCTCAACGTAAGGACGATTGAAACTAATCGCCGCGCTTATACGCAATGCTGCGCATTGCTAGCCTCATAGCTTGGCTTGACTTGGCGACGAGCGTCCCCTTCGATTCGATTAATTTTAATTTTTATGTTTAGGATCTACTTTTTCTTTGCGTGTACAAAGACCCGCTTAAAAAGCGGGGGAACAGTGTGGACGCGGCGTCCTCCCTTAAGCCGTCGACGACTTTCAACGCGCTAACTGGATGCAACGTCACGTTGCCAAAAAGAAAAGACCCCTCGCAGGGGCGGCAGCTGACCACCGGCGAAACGCCCGCGCTACCCGAAACCACTTGTGCCGCTGTCGACGCATCACGCGTCGAAGTCGCGGCGGGCGCGCGTCCATGCGCGCCCAAAATTACGCGGCTCGTCACAAACTTTTTTTTATCAGCGTCCATTGCGTCGCCAACATGCCCGTCAACATCAGCGCGCAACCGAACAGCTCCCTTGAAGTCATTATCTCGTTAAGGAACAGCCAGCCCGCCAACGCTCCGAATATCGCCTCGAAGCTCATCAATATCGCCGCCGCCGCCGGCTCAGCGTATCGTTGCCCGTAATTCTGCAAGGTGAACGCCACGCCCGAACTCATCACGCCCGCATAGGCTATCGCGAACCACGAATTCAACATCGCCGTCAAGCTCGGCGTCTCAAGCGCGAACATCGCCGCGAAACTCAAAACCATTACCGTGAAAATCTGCGCGGCGGACAGCTCGATTAAGTCGACCCTCGACGCGAATCGGTCTACCAGCAAAATTTGCGCCGTCCAGAAGAATGCGCTCACAAATAAAATCGCGTCGCCCGTTTGAATCGAAAAGCCCTCGCGCACCGCCAACAGATACAGCCCGACGATTGCCAAGCCCGCGCCAAGCCAATTCTCCCGACGAATGATTTTGCCCAGCAATTTCGCTCCCAACGGCACGAATACGATATAGAGGCACGTTATGAACGCCGCCTTGCCCGCCGTCGAATACTGCAGGGCGATTTGTTGCATTGAGCTGGCGATAAACAGCACCAAGCCGATTAGCAAGCCGACGCCGTAGCCTCGACGATAATTTTGTCGCCGACGCTCGATTGCCCGCTGTTTGCTCGTGAAGACCGCTACCGCCGCCAACGATATGAAGCCGACCAAATATCTGCCCGCCGCGTAGCTGAACGGCTCCAATTCGTCCATGCCCGTCAACTGCGCCACGAACGTCGTGCCCCAGAAAAACGCCGCGCCTAAAAGCATCAGTGTCCCTTTTATCTGCATTGTCTAATCCCTCGATATAACTTTGTTCCGTCCCGTCGCCTTCGCTCGGTACAGTCGCTCGTCCGCCGCCTTGATGTTTTCTTCCGCCGTCAAGTTCAAATTCACGTCCGCGCAGCCGAAACTCATCGTCACCCGTATTGCCAAATCCTCGAAGGCGCAAACCGAATTCATGACCGCCTGCCGTATGCGCTCCGCCACTTCAGCCGCCTCGCCGACCGTCGCGCGCTCAAGGACGATTATGAATTCCTCGCCGCCCCACCTGTACACGCCGTCGCACGCCCGAATCGTACTCGCCAACACCTTCGCCACATGTCTCAAGACAGCGTCGCCCGCGTTGTGCCCGTAAGTGTCATTGACGCGCTTGAAATGGTCTATGTCGCACATTATCAAGGCTCGCGTGCCCTTCTCGCGCTTAAGCACCCGATAATCGCTAAAAAAGCCGAAACGGTTCTAAGAATCAGTGTTCATAAACGTTTAAGCAAAGTGTGAATATGAGAAATCT
>CAMJMR010000014.1 GCA_946407095.1 uncultured Selenomonadales bacterium
CTCATAATACACTTACTATATCACTTTTTACCCTTTATGAACACCTGTTCTAAGAAATTATATTTGACTCGGACTAAATTCGACACGAGAAATTCTGTGCCGTACAGAAAATTTTTCAACGAGAAATATTTCGAGGACTTCTTTAAGGCGCGAGGATTCGAAATAGTTTCGCCGGAAGAATTGAGCCTTGAAGAGCAAATTTCTCTTGTCTTGGGTGCGGATGAGATTGTTGCGATACTCGGCACTTTGACGCATTGGGCAATGTTTTGCAAGCCCGACGCAAAATTTATCATGCTTAATCGCACAAGTGCATCAATTTCGCTTCAAACTTTTATCAACGAGGCATTTGGCATAAAAAACTACTGCATTGTCGACGCAGCCAAAAATTTCATGTATGCCAGGCACGATAACGGCGTCTTTTTGCTCGGCTCAAATAAATACTGGAAAGAATTCGTTGCTGACTATTTTGGCGAAAAAATCGACGAAGACGACGATATTTCCTACTTGGAAGGCGCTTTGGACAAATATGTAAATTACTGGTGCCGCAAGTATCAAGACCCGAAAAATTTGAACATATGGATTGAGTCGTTGAGCGGCATGTGTCACAGAATCGTTGAGCTTGAGCGGGCGGCAAGCAAGAAGCGTCCTTTGCTAAGCTATCAGACGCATGTTGCAAGTAAAGGCTGGGGCACATGGAACAGTGAAGGCATGTTCAGCAACCCGCTTGACCAAAAGCTTGACATTCAGGCGATTAAAATAGATTTCGCAGGGTGCAAGGTTCATTACGCGGTCTACTTCAACGAGACGGAAGGCTGGTCGGCGGAAGTGGCGGCTCCTGAACAAGCGGGCACGACAGGCAAGGGCAAGCCAATCACGGGCGTAAAAATTCGGCTCGACGAGGCTGGCGCAAAAGAATTCGACATCCTCTATCGCCTCCACACCTTCGACGACACCTGGACGCCTTGGGCGAAAAACGGCGAAGAACTTCTTTCAGGCGGCGTCAAGCTGAATTCGCTTCAAATAGAACTGAAACCCAAAGCTTAAAGCAATACGGCAACAAAAAAGGCGGCGGCTCCGAAGAGTCGACCGCCTGATTTTTTTTACAAGTACTTGGCAATGATTTCGTCCAAAGTTATCGCCTCGGAATAGTAATGCCCTTGCACGTTCGTTATCGGGAATTTCTTAACCTCGTCGCGAATTTTGGCGTTCTCTATCCCCTTCAAGCAGACTTGCGTGCCCAATTCCGCCGCCAGCTCCGACAAGTGCCGAACGATTTGCAAATTGCCCGCGTCGTTCATGTTCGTTATGTATTCCTTTTCCAGCTTGATGAAATTCGGGGCAAGGTCGCGCAGAAAGTCAATCGACGCCACGCCGCTGCCGAAGTCGTCAATCAAGCACAGAATGCCCTTGCGTTTCAGCGCGCGCACTATTCGGCTCAATATTTCGGGCTCAATCAGTCGACAGCTCTGTGTCAGCTCGAAGCAAAGATTTTCCAGCGGGAAGCCCACCGACGCAGAAATTTTGTCTATCTCCTCGAAAAGGAAGTCGTCGACAATCTGCGCGGGCGAAATGTTCACGTTGACCATCATATCGGGCTTGCGCGCCAAAATTTTCATGCCGTCCTCCATGGCGCGCCGCAATATCCAATAACCCAGCTCCTCGAACAGATAATCGCGCTCCAAGACGGGGACGTAAGCCGACGGCGGGACATCGCCGAATCTTTTGCTATGCCAGCAGAGCAATGCCTCCATAGACGTGAGCCGCTCGGTTTTGGCGTCAAGCACGGGCTGATAGCGCAGGGAAAAGTTTTCGCAGTCCATTAGGATGTTGTCGCGAACTTCAGCCAGCAGCTCCAACGATTCATGCGTATTCATGCCGATTGCGCCGTTGTAGTTGACCAGCTTGCCATTGTGATAGAATTTCGATTCTTGATAGGCGAAGTTCAGGCACGAATGGATTGTGCGCTCGTCGTAGTTGCCGCCGTCAAAGTTAATCATGCCGCCGTTAATCGACAGCACTTGGCGGACGTTCTCGACGGGCAAGCCTGCCTGCGCGGCTCGGCGAAGTTTCTCGTACTTTACGGCGATTTCTTCAGGCAAAAGGCTTTCAGTCAGGAAGGCGAACTTCGCGCCGTCCATGCGGTAAACCGTGCCGTCTTGCCCGACAGCCTCTTGAAGAAGCCAGCCCGTCTCTTGCAAAACCGAATTGCCGAACGCGTAGCCGTGTTCCTCGTTGATTTGATTCATGCGATTGATTCCGCACATCATAGCCACGCAACTGCGCTTAAGTTCGACTGCCGCGCCCAAGTCTCTGAAAAAGCCGTAGCGATTGCGCAAAACCGTCACGGGGTCGGTGCTCTCGGTCAAGCCCTCGTTGATTATGATTCCGCCTATGAATTCGGGCTTGCCGTCGTCCGTTTTGCCTATCGCCGCGCCTATGAAGCGCAGGACAGCGTAAGTGCCGTCTTTTAGCCGCGTCCGATAACTCATGTCGTAGCCGCGCAGTTCGCCGCTCATCAATGCCTTAATCGTGCGCGTGTAGACGAAATGGTCTTCGGGGTGAACGTAATTGCCCCAATCGATGTGCCCGCCCGTTATGTATTCGTCGGGCAAGCCCAAAAGCTCCACGGCGGCGGGGCTGAAGCGTGACACATTGCCCGCCACGTCGTAGACTGCAACGTAGTTGCCGCGCCCTATCATTGTGTAGGCGTTGAACAGGTCGTCGAGGATTTTGCGGTGTTGAGTTTTTGTTGCCATTGAATCACTCCTTGTCCGGGGTTATTGGCGGCGGGCGTGTCCCGTCGATTCGATTAATTTTAATTTTTATGTTTAGGATCTACTTTTTCTTTGCTCACCCAAAGAAAAAGTAGCAAAAAGAAAAGGTGCCTCGCAGGGGCGAAGGGTCGTGACCCGCACCGCCCGATAATTTCAGCGTGATTGCGCCGACGGTTTTTGCATCACGCAAAAGCGTCGGCGGACGGCCGCCCGTCCATGGGCGGCCTTTTTATGTGCGTGTCGATTATTTTTTAGTCCAGGTGTTCGTCGCGCGGTCGGCAAGGTAAGTTTCGCCGTTCAAAGCAAATTCGACGGCCGCCGAGCCTTCGACGTTGAGCTTGCCGCCGTCAGCAAAGTTTATCGTCACCGAGCCTTGAGATATTTCCGTCGAGGCGATTTCCGCCAGCGTCATGCCCGCCAAGTTCACAACGTCGCCGTCAGCCACGCCCGCTATCGTGTCGTCGCCGTTGCCGTAAGCGTAGAAGAACATATCCTTTCCCGCGCCGCCGATAAGCATATCGTTGCCGCCGAGACCGCCCCAGAGGCTTGTATTGCCGCCGCCCGCCAAAATCGTGTTGTCGAGCGCGTTGCCCGCCAAAATATTTTCGCCCGCCGAGTTCGTCGCGTCAAGCGTGCGGATGTCGCCCAGATAATATTTTCCGTCCGAGCCGTCAAGCCAAACCGCCGCGTGTTCGCCGACAGTCAAAGTCGCATTGTTGCCCGTCGCCACGAAGCAATTTGCCTTGTCGTCGTAAGAGAGCGCAGTCGTGTCGACTTTCGCAGTCAGGTTGTTGATTTGGAAAAGCTTGCCCAGCGCGGCGTCGAGAGTGAGCCAATCGTTTCCGCCGTTGAGTTGCAAGAGGACGTTGCCCGCGTCCGCAGTGACCGAGGTGACTTCATCGGTGCCCACGTTGATTTTGTCCGCCGTCATCAGATTCGAGCCGTCGTAGAATTCAAAATCGCTGATAGAGTCGTTGCCGTCGCCTGCCACGAAGAAAAATTCCGTCGAGCCGCCTTTGTCGTCCGAGGTGTTGCCGCGCAGGAGGTCATTGCCCGCGCCGCCCCATATGCTGTTCTTTGCCGTGCCCGCCGTCAAAGTTTCGTCGTTTGCCGAGCCGATAAGCGTAGCGGAGCCTTTGCCCGCCGTTATGCTGTTTATGCCGTAAAAGTAAAGCGAGCCGTTGTTGCGTAGGTCGACTTTCAGCGCGCCGTTAAAGCCCGTGAAGTCGACGCCCGAATTTTCGCCCGCGTAGATGTCGGCAAGGTCGTCGCCCGCCGCGATGACGGAATTTTTCTGCGCCACGGCAATTTTGTATTCGACGCCGTCGGCAAGCTCTTTGAGGTTCACGAACGCTTCACCGTTGCCGACGCCGCTCAAAACCGCCGAGCCGTTGTCGGTCGTTATGCTGACGTTCGTGCCGTCGAAGACGTTCTTCCAAGTGCCGCCGCCCGCAATGTTGTCGCTTGAATGGTCAAAGCCCGCGCTGAAGTTTTCAATCGTGTCTTTGCCGCCGCTTAGTGAAACCGTTGCGCCCGTGTAGCCGTTGCGAGTTTCGGGCAAGTTGATGACGTTTTCACCCGCGCCGCCGTCGACGAAGCTGCCCTCTGCCGCGAAGATTGTATCGTCGCCCGTGCCGCCGCGCAGGGTTGAAAAGGTGTCGCCGACGATAATCAAAGCCTGCGTTTCGTTGCCGGCGTCGAGTTCGCCGTTGTGCGAGGCGAAGCCGACAGCTTGACCCGTGCCGCCTCTGTCGAAGAAGTTGACGACTTCATTGCGCGTGCCGAGGTCGACAGCCGCCGAGCCGATTGAAATTTTGCCTTCGTCGAAGGAAATGGCTCCGCCGCCGACAGCCGCCGCAATGTCAAGGTAATTCGTGCCAAAGCCCGTGCCCGTCGTCGCGTCGTAGCCGTCGAGCGTCATTTTGCCGCCCGTCGCGAACAGCCACGTATTGCCGCCCGTCATCGTCACGTGAACGTTTCTGCCTTGGCTGACAACGGTATCGTCGCCCGCCGAGATGTTGACGCGAGCCGCCGCCCTTTCGACGACAGCCAAATCGCCGCCGCTCATGGAAAAGTTTCCGACTTCGCCTTCGCCCGCCGTGAAAACGTTTTCGGGCTTGAACTTGTCAATCAGCTCCGCCGCCGTCGTCTTGCGCGTTACCAACAGGTTGGCGGCGTCGTAGACGTAAGCACCCGCATCGCCGAGCCCGACGACAACATCATCCGCGCCGAGCGTGAACGTTTCGCCGTTGACGACGTAGCTGCCCGCCTCCGAGACCGTCAAGCTTGCGCCTTCGTCGAGCCCTACGACTTCCTTGTTGAGAATCCAAATGCCGTCGTCGTCTTCGGCCAGCGTGAAGCGGTTGCCGTTGAGAGCCATTGACGCGCCGAGCATTTGCGCCCACGTCTTGTCGACAGCCGCAGTATTAATCGCGGTGCCGTCGGTGGCGTCGTGCAGGTAAAGGAAGCCGTCATAAGCTCCAATCGACGAGATGTCGCCGTCAATCGTGACGCCCGTGCCGTTGACTACCAACTTGTCCGACATGTAGTCGAAAATTAAATCGCCTTCGAGCCCGCTGACGCCGGTTAGGTATTGGTCGCTGTCGAAGTCGAAGGTAATGTTATCGTCGCCGCGAACAGTGACGCCGAGCGAATCATCTTCCACGCCGAATTGGAACTTGCCCGCCGTGTCGGTGTGAACTTTCGAGACGCCGCCGAGAGCCTCAAGCGTCGAGCCGCGGCTCAGGTTGAAAATTTCCGCGCCGAGCGAGCTGTTGGCAATGTCAATCGTTCTGTCGCCGTGAATAATGATTGGCGAGCCGCCGTCGAGCGAAACCGCGTGAGCCGTGAAGTCGCCGCTTACCGTGCCGTTCAAACCGTCGAACGCTCTGACTGAAGCTTTCCCAACGTCAAAACGTCCCGTTATCGTTACGCTTGAGTCGCCGCTTATCGTGTAACGCTTATCGGCGATTTTAAACGTGCCGTCCGTTTCCGTCACTATGTCGAACACAGAATAAATTTCTTCGTCGTCAAGGGCGGCGGAGGCGGTGACCGTGACGGGCGCGCTTATCCCGATAATCTTTTGCAGGCCGAGCAAGTCCGTCTGCACGCGATAGCCGTCGTCGCCGCGAGCCGTGAAGCTTTCCTTGAAGATTTTGCCGATGTCGGTCGAATTGGTAATGCCGATGCGTTCTTCGCTCTCTTTGGTCAACGTGCGGCTGAATTCAAAGCCGTACCTGTCGCCCGTGACGCTGATACCCGTCGGGACGTCTTCGGTCAGTTCAAAGATTCGGTTGTCGACAGTGACGTTGCCCGCCTCCGTCAAGACGAACGATTTGCCTTTGCCCAAGCCCGCCACTTCGACGCCGTTGCCGACAGTGACAGCCTCCGCCGTTATCATCACGTCGCCTCTGCCCGTGAACGTCATATCGTCTACAGAAATTTCGCCGCCGCGCAGATTGAACGTCATCATGTCGTCGGTCGCCGTTATCGGGATGTCGGCGGTGGTCGTCGTTATCTTTTGCCCGTTGAGCGTGTAAGTGCCCGCGTCGGTCGTCGTGAAGTACAGCGCGGGAACCAAGTCCTTTAGGTCGGTGGAAAGGTCGGAGCCTTCCGCGATTTTGAAAAGGTTGTGTCCGATTTGAATCGTGCCGCTGTTGACGGTAAAGGTGCTTGCTTTGTCGTCGCGTGACCAAGTGATTCGCATTGCGCCGGTGTCCGCCGCGTAGACCGTGCCGTTGCCGGCAAAGGCAATGTGACCCGTGCCGCCGAGCGTTTCGAGCGTCGTAAGAATCGGTTGCCCGCCGAGCGTCGTGGTCGCGGTTATCGTCGAGTTCTCATCAAAGGAAATGGTGCCCGCGTTGTAGTACAGCGTGCCCTTTATGCCGCTGATATTCGTTTGCACACCGGCGGGCGTCGTCAAGGCGATGTCGAGGTTTTCGTCGTCGGAAGTGATTTTGATTCCCTTGACGGCGTCGAGGGTTACCGAGCCTGTCGAGCCGTGCGAAGTCATCTTGAGATTAACGCCGTCCGTCCAGGTGAGGTCGGCAACGGTGCCGTCTTCGAGCGAAATTTTTCCGTCGTTGCCGAGGACAACCGCGCCCGTCAAGCCGAGCGTCGCCTTGCGTCCTGCTGTGACGAAATTCAATTCGAGATTGCCGTCGCCCGCCTTCGGAGCGAAACGAATGCCGCCGTCGACAAAGGACAGCTGTCCGCTTGCGTCGTCAAGGGCGGTGATTTTCAATACGTCTTTGCCTCTTTCGGGCGTGAGCGTGATTGTCGTGCCCTTAGTCAAGCCGACAGACTGCGCGGCGTTGTCGAGAATGATTGAGCCGCCGCCGATTGACAAGTTGCCTGCGAAAGTGATTTGGTCGCCGCGCTTTATCGCGAAGTCAAGGGAGCCGTCGCCGTCTTTGGGCGTGAGCAAAATTTTTCCGTCGTCGACGGACAATTTAACGCCCGCGTCTTCGGTCGCGGTGAACGTGGCGGAAAAGTCGCCCGCGTTCAAGTCAACGGTCGTGCCCTTCGTCATGTAAACTTCCCGCGTCGCGAAATCCAAGCCAACCTTGCCGTCGATAGCGAGGTCGTTGTTGACGAGCGTCTGTCCGTCCTTGCTGAACGTGAGCTGCAACGCGTGCTTGCGTTCGTTCGGGAAATTGATTTCGAGTTTGCCGTCGACGAGGTCGGGAACGAATACGACGGTCGTATCGTGAGTGGCGGCTCTGATGTCGTAAGTGCTACCCGACGTGCGCCCTTTAAGCGTGAGGTTCACGAAAGTATTGGTGCCGTCGCCGTGCGAGCTGTTCGCGCCCGTCAAGCCGAAAGTGCCCGTCGAGGGTCTGTAGCTTAGGACGCCGCCCATTTCCAAGCCGCCCGCGAAAATCGGAGTGCCGCCGCTTGAGATTGAAAGATTTGCCGCCGCGCCGTCGTCGAGCATGAAATAATGAACGTCCTCTTCAATCTTATGAGTCGCGGAAATATCTTTGTCGGCAGTGAAGTTGATGATTTGTTCGCCGCGTGTGAATGAAACGGTCGTGCCAGCCGTGCAGGAAAATTTTTGCGTCGCGGGGTCGAAAGTGATTGAGCCGCTTGTGACTTCGACGTTGTTGGTTGCTTTGGTAGTGGCTTGAATCATGCCGTCGCTTTGAGCAACCATGAAAAGTTTGCCGCCTTCAATCGTCGAGACTTTAACGGGCGCGTCCTCGGCGAATGCAACGGTATCGTAATCGGTCATTCGGACTTCGATGTTATCGGCGGTCGTGGTGATGTTCATGCCGTTAAGCGTGTAGTTGCCCGCCGTCTCCAAAACGGTCGAAAAACGCGGATTAGAAATCTCTGCGTTTGAGCCTTCGGAAACCGAAAATTGAGAGGTTGACGCTTTTAATGTTGCCCTGCCGTCATTCACATAACAGCCGTGATTACGTTCGTTGACAACACTGACGCGGGCACCGTCTTCAGAAATTAACGTTAAACCGTCGGAAGTGATACGAATAATGCCTTCGCCGCCTTCGCTCTTGAATGTAGTGCCGCCCGTGCCTGCTTGCGCGTAGTAACTGCCGACAACCGAAGTGCCGTCCGACAAAATCACGTCGCCGCTCTTGTAAGTCACTGTGCCGGTTATTTCGGTTAAGTAAAAGGTTCTATACTTTGCAACACTAGCCAAGCTTAAACTAAGTGCGTCGGGTGTGGCGGGCGTTACTGACAAGCCGCCTTCGGTCGAAAATCTCATCGTGCCGCTTGCGTCGGTGTTTGCGGTTATCGTCAAAATTTCGCCGTCCGCGAAAACGTTTCGGACGACGGTGCCCTTTGCCAAAGAGATTGAGCCGTCGAGACTGTAAGTAACCGAGCCCGTCACGTCGAGGGAAGCCGTCCGCGTCTGTCCGTCGCGAGTGATTGAAAGTTCCAAGCCGCCGTCGTCCGAGCCGGGCTTGAAAGTGATTCCGTTCGCGCCGAGGACAAGCGAGCCGCCCGCGTCGTCGGTCGCCTTGAAGTTGACGATATAGCCGCCGCCGAAGTCGATTCGCAATTCGGTGCCTTTGGTTACGGTCAACGCGCCGCCTTCGCCAAGGATGAACGAGCCGCTTAAGACTTCAAGGTTTGCGTTAATGGAGCCGCCCGCGCTTTTAAGCGTGAGGTCGAGCGAGCCGTCGCCCGTGTTCGGAGTGATGACAACGCCGTTGCCCGCGATTGACAGCGCAGTCGTTGCGTTGCCGTTCGCCGTCGCGATGAGTTCATAATCGCCGAAGGACAGGGAAACCGTCGTGCCGTCCGTCAAGGTGACAGCCTGCGTCGTCGGGTTGAAAATTATCGTGCCGTCGACGCTTACTGTATTGCTGAAAATGGTCGTGTTGCCGCGCTTAATGGCAATGTCAAGCGCGCCGTCGTTTTTGGCGGGCGTAATTGAAATGGAGCCGTCGTTTGCGATGCCGAGCATAAAGCTTGCGTCGTCGGTTGCGGTCGCGGCGATGGTGTAGTTGCCGAGCGTGACGTTGGCGGTCGTGCCCTTCGTCAAGCCGATTGACTGCGCGGCAGGTTCGAGGACGATTGAGCCGCCGCTGACGCTGATGTTGTTGTAGAAAATCGTCGCGCCGTCCCGCTTAAGCGTGATGTCAAGGGAGCCGTCGCCTTTGTCGGGCGTGATGACGAAGTTGCCCGCGCCGTCCGCCTCGACTTTACAGCTTGCGTTGCCGCCAACGACTTTGAAGCCGAATTCTTGAGGATTGGAGCCGCCGAGCGCGATTGAAACGTTGGTGCCGTTGCTGAAGGAAAATTTCTGCGTCGTGGGGTCGAAAGTGATTGTGCCGTCGGTTACGTTGAGTTCGCCGCCGAAAACGGGCGTGCCGCCTCTGCGAAGCAAAAGATTTAAGCCGCCGTCGTTTTGCCCCAGCGTGAAGACAAGGCGGTTGCCCTGCAAAGAAATGCCGATTGTCGCCTCGTCGGTGGTCGTCGCCGTCAAAACGTAGTCGCCCTGTTTGAAATTGAAGCTGGTATCCTTATCGAACGTTATGGCGTTGTCGTAGCCGAAAGTGATTTTGCCGCTGGTGACGTTCAATTCGCCCGCAAGAATTTCCGTGTCGCCGCGACTTAAAGCAACGTTGAGCGAGCCGTCGCCCGAACCCGGTATGATGTTAATGCCTTTCGAGTCAACAAAAATCCGTGACGTGGCGTCGGCGTTTGCAGTTGCTTTAACAGTGTAGTTGCCCAAAACTAAACCCATCGACGAGCCTTTTGTGATAGTGAAACCGCCGGTGAATTTGCCGTCAGCTACGCCGTTGATAATTTTTCCATTAACAAAGGTAGTGATTGAACGAGCCTGTTCTCCTAAACTTGCGGTGAATACGATAGTTTCCTTTTCGGTTTCTTCAGTCAATGTGGTGTCGGTAATGGTGTAAGTAATGTCAGTGTCGGCGTAATCGTGCCCAAAGACAATGGTGCCGTCGGCGTAAGTCCTGCCGGTGCCAATCCTCAAATCGGAGCCTTTAGCAGCAGTGAGAACATTGCCCGCCAAAGTGAATGTGCCGTTGTCCAATTCAAAAGGTAAAACCTTCGTCAGGGTGAGTACTGCACCTTTGCCCGTCAAAGTGAATTCGGTTGAGCTGTTAGTTGCGTCGACGGTGGCAACGGGGTTGCTCCTTCCCGTGACGACAGCAGAGACCGAACCGCTTGCGATGCCCGAAACTTTTCCGTCGTCGTCAAGATTGAGCCGAGAGTCTTCAAGCGCGGTGTAGGTCACGCCGTCGAGCTTGTAAGAGTCGCCCGCCGCGATTGAAACGTCGTCGAAGCGTTGCAAATCGAAAATGAACTTGTCCATAGAAATTTACCTCCTGTTGAAAATTACGGGCGAAGCATAACATAAAAAAAGCCGCTTTAAAAGCGCAAGCTTGAAACTTGACCCAGATAGCGCGCCATGCCATTCCTAATTCCTGATAAAAAAAATCCCGCCGAGTTTCAGACGGGAACAAATTTTTTGCGAGCCGCGCAGGTTTAGTTCGTTTTAGTCCAAGTGTCGGTCGCGTTGTCGTTAGGATACGCCGAGCCGTCAGTCGGTTTGAAGTTCGCAACTTGAGCGGGGTCGCTCCACACATTCGACGAGCTGCCGTCGGTGAAGTTGAGCGCAGTGGCATTAGCACTTGTTGCCGCGCCGCTAATTTGGTCGAGCGTCGCCGCCGCAAGGTTGATTGTATCGTTTGAGCTTGAGCCGCCGTATTCATCGCCGTAGGAATCGCCCCACAGTTGCGAGCCGCCATCGCCCGCGTATATCACATCCGAGCTTGCCGCGTCGGCACTGGAAGTGACATTGCCTATGCCCGCCAACGCGCGCCACATCGCATTCATGCTTGAGCCGCTTACGTAAGGCGTTACAGTCGCCGTCGGTGCGCTTACAGTGATGCCCCTGTCCTTTGAGCCCGTGTAAGGCGTGCCGCTGCCGGGATTCGGAGGCGTCGTGACCAACTTGCCGCCCTTTCCAATCGAATACATGTCGTCCGCGCCAAAGAGGGCTTTTTTATCGTCGTCCGTCGAGCTTGAGCCGCCACCGCTTGTCGTTGAGCCAGAGCCGCCACCGCTTGTCGTCGAGCCGGAGCCGCCGCCGCTTGTCGTGCCGATGATATTCGGATTATCCAATCTGCCCGCACCGAACAACGTCACATTGTCGCTGCCGACAGTCAAAACCAGATTGTTGCCGCTTGTCGCGCTTGAGTAGGCCGCGCCGCCGATTGAAATCGTCGAATTGGCATTGAAGCCGTAAATCGAATCGGAGCCGTCGCCCGAAGAGTATTTAACGAGAGCCGCCGCAGAGCCGAGGCTGATTCTGTCGTTGCCGCCCGCGCCGTCAATGGTCGTGGAGCCCGTGCCCGCGATAACCGTGTCGCTGTCGTCGGTGCCCGTGATTGTCGTTAAGCCCGCGCCGCCGCGTATCGAATAGATGTTGTTGACCCATATCGAATTATTGGTCGCGCTGTAGTCGGTGTTCATGGAGACGTTGAGGGCTTGCGAGACGCCGCTGAAGTCGACGCCGTGATTGTGCGTTGCGCTCGTGCCCACGAAATAAATTCCTTCGCCGCTGTTCAAATCGCTGTTCGAGACTTCGTACCAATCATTTTGGGCAATGTAAACGTTGCGTGCTATTGTGTTGCTTGCCTCGTAATAGAGATTGACTTTGGCGGTATCGTCCACGTCGGCGAGCGTCAAGCTGTCGTTGCTGTCGTAGAAAGACAAGCCGATTGATTTAAAGTCGACGCCGGGGTCGCCGCCCGCTTTGACGTAAACCGTGTCTGTTCCGTCGCCCCAGCCCGTCTTGAAGCCTTCGACGGTCGTGTTGCCGTCCATGACGATGTTGGAGCCTTCGTCGCCGCCCATTATGCTGATGAAGTTGTTGCCGTCGCCGCCGTCAATCATTGCGTCGTTGCCGCTTGAATTAATCGTATCGTTGCCGCCGAGCGCGTTTATCGTCACGTTGTCGCCGCTGTTGGTTATGCTGTCGTTAAAGGAGGTGCCGTTGACAGAGGCGTTGTCTTGCGCGTTCACGATTGCGGTTGCGCCGGTGTTGTCAATGCCGATAAGCGTATCGCCGGTAAAATCGGTGCCGGCGTAGGAAATGGTTGCCGTGCCGGGATTGAACGCAATAGCCTTGTTGTCAATGAGCGTGATAGCAGTGCCGTAGTGTTCTTTGTCGTGCAGGTCGATATTGCTGACGGTAACGTTAATTCCGTTGACAGTATATTCGCCGTTGCCGTCAAGGGAAAAAGTAGTAGAGCCGGTGCCGCTGTCGCCTGCCGCGCCGTAAATAGACGAGCCGGGAGTAAGCAACTGAATATTCGCGCCTGTTTTGAATATGCCGCCGGTGCTTATCAGTGCCTTGTCGACGTTTAAAGTTTTAATAATGGAGCGACCGTTATCGCTGACAGTGTAGACGAACATAGAAGTTTCGGGGTCGTCCGCCATTTCGCTGAAGTCAATAACCGTCGTGCCGGATTCTATAGAAAGATTTTGTTCGATGGTGTAGTTCATAATGTGCGCAGAGGAACCTTCCGCCAAAGTAACTGCTGCGCTTTTGTAAGTGAGGGTGCCGACAATGGAGTCTACGCCGACAACACCGCCATTGGGAAGATTCAGCTCAAGTTGCAAGTTGGTATCTTCGGCTGTAACCGTCAAGCCGGTGTCGGGGTCGAAGCGCACGTTGGAAACTCCATCACCGGTTGCGGTAATCGTCAAAGCCGCGCCGTCTTCCCAAGTGTTGGAAATGACGGTGCCCTTTGCCAGCGAAAGTGTTCCGTCGAGCTTGTAAGTGACCGCGCCGGTGACGTTCAGATTAGTCGTGCGAGTATCGCCATTTTGCGTAACGGAAAGTTCCAAGCCGCCGTCGTTCGAGCCTGGTGCGAAAGTGATACCGTCCGCGCCGAGAGCAAGGGAGCCGCCCGCGTCGTCGGTCGCCTTGAAGTTGACGATATAGCCGCCGCCGAAGTCGATTCGCAATTCGGTGCCTTTGGTTACGGTCAACGCGCCGCCTTCGCCAAGGATGAACGAGCCGCTTAAGACTTCAAGGTTTGCGTTAATGGAGCCGCCCGCGCTTTTAAGCGTGAGGTCGAGCGAGCCGTCGCCCGTGTTCGGAGTGATGACAACGCCGTTGCCCGCGATTGACAGCGCAGTCGTTGCGTTGCCGTTCGCCGTCGCGATGAGTTCATAATCGCCGAAGGACAGGGAAACCGTCGTGCCGTCCGTCAAGGTGACAGCCTGCGTCGTCGGGTTGAAAATTATCGTGCCGTCGACGCTTACTGTATTGCTGAAAATGGTCGTGTTGCCGCGCTTAATGGCAATGTCAAGCGCGCCGTCGCCTTCGTTGGGCGTGACAGCGATTGAGCCGTCGCCAAGGACGCCGAGCCCGAAACTTGCGTCGTCGGTCGTCTTCACGGCGAGGGTGTAGTTGCCGAGCGTGACGTTCGCCGTCGTGCCCTTCGTCAAGCCGACAGACTGCGTAGCGGGGTCGAAGACGATTGAGCCGCCGCTGACGCTGAACGTATTTTGGAAAACGGTCTGACCTTCCCTGCTGACGGAAATTTGCAACGCGCCGTCGTTATTGTCGGGCGTGAGGATGAATTTGCCGCTTGAATCCGCCTCGATTTTGACGTTTGCGTCGCCGCCCACGACTTTGAAGTCGACTTGCCGAGGCGTGCTGCTTGGGAGCGTAAGGGAAATGTTGGTGCCTTCGGTGAAGGAAAATTTCTGTGTCGTGGCGTCGAAAGTGATTGTGCCGTCGGTTACGTTGAGGACGCCGCCGAAAACGGGCGTGCCGCCCCTCGTGAGCAAAACATTCAAGCCGCCGTCGTTTTGTCCGGGCGTGAAGACGAGGTTGTTGCCCTGCAAAGAAATGCCGATTGTCGCCTCGTCGGTCGTCGTTACCGTCAAAGTGTAGTCGTCCTGCGTGAGTTTGAAGCTCGTATCCTTCGCGAACGAGATGGAGTTGTCGAAGCCGAAAGTAATTGCGCCGCTTGTGCATTCCAGTTCGCCCGCAAGGAGAGGCGTGTCGCCGCGCGTGAGCAACAGATTAAGCGTGCCGTCGCCCGTATTCGGCACGAAAGTTAAGCCGTCTGCGCCGAATGCAAGATTCAAAGCCGCGTCGTCGACGGCAGTCGCCGTCAAAGTGTGGCCGTTGATTGAAATTGCCACTCTTGAGCCTTTGGTCAGCGTGTCCTGTCTGGAGTAATAGTCGATTATGACCGTGCCGAACTGTTCCACTAAGAATCGGTTGGTGCCGGTGCCGTCGTTGAATGTGTAAATTGTGGTCGCGTGTTCGGAAACGGCAGTCAAAGCGGTGTCGGAGAAAGTATACGTTGAGCCGTATTCTGAATGGTCTTCGCTACGCAGAGAGTAACTGCCGAGCGTATTGACACTGGCAAGGACGGCACCTGCCGAAGTCGTGATTTTGTTGACGGAGTAAGTGAATTCGCCGCTGACAAACTCAATCGGGAAAGTATAGTTTGCCCCGACAGTTCTTGTTACCGTGAGGATTGAGCCGTCGCCCGTCGCAGTGAAGTCAATCGCGCCGTCGGAGGCGTCGAAAGTGACGGTCGGCGAATTTTTTTTGTTCGTGACGGTCGCAGTAACTTTACCGCTTGCGATGCCAGAAACTTTTCCGTCGTCGTCGAGAGTGAGCCGAGAGTCTTCAAGCGCGGTGTAAGTGACGCCGTCGAGAGCGTAGGTGTCGCCCGCCGCGATTGAAACTTCGTCGAAGCGTTGCAAATCGAAAATGAACTTGTCCATAAAAAATTACCTCCTGTTGAAACTTACGGGCGAAGCATAACATAAAAAAAGCCGCTTTAAAAGCGGCTGAACAACTGACGCGTAATTTGAGGCCGCCCATGGACGGGCGTGCAACGGCGAATGCGCGCTGGCAAGCATGAGGTTTTCTTTGCTACTTTCTTTTGGGTGAGCAAAAGAAAGTAGTTAATCAAACAAAAGTTATCGAATCGCTGAATCGAAAGGACGCGCCGCCGACACGACAAGCCCAAGCTGTCTTTGCGCCCCTTTGCTTAGCCAACGAAAGGGCAACACGCCTTAAACGTCAATGGCAGGAACTTTAGCGCGCACGACAACCATAACCAGCGCGAGGCACGCCAGCCCCGCCGCCAAGCCGAGCCAGCCGTTGAGCGTGAGACCCGCAACCAAATAGCCGACGACACAGCAAGCCGACACCGTCAAGACGTAAGGGATTTGCGTCGAGACGTGGTCGATGTGATGACATTGCGCACCCGCCGAAGCCAGAATCGTCGTGTCGGAAATGGGCGAGGCGTGGTCGCCGCCAACCGAGCCCGCCAAAATCGCCGCAACACAAATCACCAACAGTTGAGTCGAGTCTTCAGCAGGCAGATTGACCAAAATGGAAAACGCAATCGGAATGAGAATGCCGAACGTCCCCCAGCTTGTGCCCGTCGCGAAGGCAAGCCCAATCGCCACGAGGAAGAAAATCACGGGCAGGAAGCCGGCAAGCGAGGCATTCTCTTGAACAATCGTGCCGACGTAGCCGCCGAGATTCAAATAGCTGTCCGAGCAGATACCCGAAAGCGTCCAGGCCAAGCACAGGATGAAAATCGCGGGAACCATCGCCTTGAAGCCTTGCGAGTAGCATTCGCAGTATTCGGCGAAGTTGACGACCTTGCGCGGCAGATAGAGAGCCGAGATGAACAGCAACGCGATAAACGAGCCGATAGCCAAGGCCTTCGAGGCGTCGCAGTCGGCGAAGGCGTCCGAAATGGATTTGCCGTCGTGAATGCCGCCCGTGTAAAGCATTCCGTAGATACACACGCCAATAAGCACAATCAGCGGCAAAATCAAATCGATAATCTTGCCTTTGCCGCCCGCAGACTGTTCGTCGGCAGTGGCGTCCTTGTATTCGTCGGGAATTTCAAAATGCTCATTGTTCTTACGAACTTCCGCGCCCATGGTCGCAAAGTCTCTGCCCGTCACGACGATGAACGCCATGAACAGCATAGTCAAAATCGCGTACAGGTTGAAGGGAATGGTCTGCAGGAAAAGCAAAAAGCCGTCGACGAGCGAGCCTTCGGGCAAGGACGAGCCGACAGCAGCCGCCCAACTTGAAACGGGCGCGATAATGCAAATCGGAGCCGCCGTGGCGTCGATAACGTAAGCGAGCTTCGCGCGGGCGATTTTAAACTTGTCGGTGACGGGGCGCATGATTGTTCCGACCGTCAAGCAGTTGAAGTAGTCGTCGATGAAAATCAGCATGCCGAGGAACGCCGTCAAGCCGAGAGCCGAACGCTTGCCCGAAATGACCGAGCGTGCCCAATCGCCGTAAGCCTTCGTTGCGCCCGACTTGCTGATTATCGCCACGAGTATGCCCAAGATGACCAGGAAAACCAAAATGTTGACGTTGCCGCCGACTTTCGACTCCATTATCCCGAAGAACGTGACGATTGACTCCAAGAAGTTGCCGCCCGTGAAGAGCATTGTGCCCACGAAAATGCCGACTATCAGCGACGTGTAGACTTCCTTCGTGGCAAGCGCGAGGATTATCGTGATAATCGGCGGCAGCATTGACAACGCAGAATTTTCCATTAACGAAATTGCCTCCTTTGAGTAGCTTTGTTATGCCGCGCAGATTATAGCAGTTATCGGCGGAAATAACAAAAAAATTTTCCCCGCCGCCGCCTGCCGAGGAAATTTCTTTGACGGCGGCAGAGGCGTTTGCTAAAATCCTTGCGGAGGTGATTGACTTGTTGAAAAAATTTTTGGCGGCGATGATTTTCGCGCTGGCATTTTCTTCGCAAGCGTCGGCAATGCACTTGACGATAGGCGAATCGGTCGGCTCAATCGGACAGAGCGGAGACTTCACGTTGAAAATCGACGGCGGCAAGCAAATCGAAGGCGACGACTCAAAAGGCGTGGTGCTGTTCGGAAATCTTTACTTCCACTTCGACGCCCGCTTGCTGAAAGAAAAAATGCCGCAAGCCACAAGTTACGACGACGAACAGGCAATTTTCGACAGGGCAAGCAGATTCGGCGGCAAGGACGCGGAAAATTGCGTGCCGGTGTTCGTGTTCGAGGGTCGGACGGCAATAATTCCGATAAGTAGCGACGACGGACGCGAATTTTACTTGCTGGCGACGGAAACGGGCGGCGGCGGCTCAATGAAGGTTATCGGCGAACGCGACGGCGTTTGGGTTCAATACTTCGACACCTACGACGCGAAACGGCAAATCGGTTACGAATTTTACATGAAGGACTTGTACGCGGCGGGCGACACGATTGTTTTCGTCTATGAAGAATGGAACACCAAGGCGACGCGCGAATTGCATTACAAATGGGACGAGGCGGCTCAATGGTTCGGCGTGGAAATTAAGTAGGCTTTCAACAGCTAAAGAAAACCAAATTCGGCAAATACCCGTTCGTTAGCGGGGAATTCAAGTTTGTGGAGCGTCAAAAAAACGTTAGTAGCTAAGGCAAAAGCGGACGCGTTGAAGCAGGAATGAGACATTAAAGTTTATAACTTTTTATAAGTTCTCAGTAACGGCAAAAAAATAACGGCGTTCGATTAAGAGCGTCGTTTTTTGTTTCAGACTTCGGCAAGCAGAGTCAAGTAGGATTCGTAGCGTTCGCGGAGGATTTTCCCGCTGTCGACGGCGGCTTTGACGGCGCAATCAGGCTCGTGGCTGTGCGAACAATTCATGAACTTGCAAGCGTTGGCGAACGCGCCGAATTCCTTAAAGCACAGGCGCAAGTTGTTTTTGTCGATGCCCGCCTCCGCCAAATCGACCGCGCTGAAGCCGGGCGTATCGACCAGAAAGCCGCCGCCGTACTCAAGTAGCTCGGTGATTCGCGTGGTGTGCTTGCCGCGCAGAATTTTTTCGCTGACCTTGCCGACTTTGAGGCGCAACCTTTCGTCGACGGCGTTAAGCAGTGACGACTTCCCGACGCCGCTGGGGCCCGCCAAGACCGTCACGCCCGCCGACAAAATTTTTTTCAGCGCGTCAAGCCCTTCGCCCGTCAAAGCCGACACCCGCAAGACTTTGTACAGCGATTCGTATTCCGCCAAAAAATTTTCAGCCGCCGCCAAATCGATTTTGTTCACGCAGATGATGATTTCGTCTAGCGCAGATTTTTCCGCCAAAGCAAGGAAACGATTCAGAAGGAGCGGATGAAGTTTCGGGGCGTCGAAGGCGAAAGTCAAAATCACTCTGTCGACATTGGCGACGAGCGGGCGCAGTAAAAGATTACGGCGCGACTGAACTTTTTCAATCACGCCGCTGTTGTCGTTTAGCCTTGACACTTCCACAAAATCGCCGACGCAAACCGCGCCGCCGATTTTTTTATCGCGCTTGAGAATTCCGCGCAACTTGCAGGGAATAATTTCGTCCTCCGCCTTCACGAAGAAGAAACTGTTGTAAAATTTTATAACGCGTCCGCTAAGCATATCAGCGCTCCTTTTGGCGTTCGTCATCGCGACCGGGTACGTCAACCTGCGCGGGGATGTCGGGAAATTCGGAGGATTGCGGTTGCTGTTCGGGCTGACGGTCGGGTTCGGGTTCGCGAACAGGTTCGGGTTCCGGTTGCGGCTCTTCGTGCCGAGCGATAACCAAATCGACGTAGCTGTCGAGTTCGACTTCCGAATCGGCGGAGGGGTATTGGGAAATGACGGTGCCTTCGGCCTGCGCGCTGTCTTGATAGGAAACCGAGCCGACGCGGAGCCCGCGCCCTTCGATACCGTCTTCAGCGACGGAAAGGCTTGCGTTTTGGACGTCGGGGACGCGAGTGACCTTGCGGGGTTCGGGCGGCGGCTCTTCAACTTTTTTTTCGGGTTCGCCGCGAGAAACTACCAAGTCAATCGTTTGCCCGCGATTAATCTTCGTGCCGGTGTTCGGGTCGTGCGAAAGGACGGTGCCGGGTTCCGAGGGCGAATCTTTTTCGTAAACCGAGCCGAGATTCAAGCCGAGCTTTTGAAGGCGTTCAATGGCGGCTGACTTCGCGAGCCCCGCGAGGTCGGGCATATCGAGCGCTTCGCCGCCCTTGCTGACGTAAATCGTGACGAGGCGGTCGCTCTTTACGGTTTTGCCGACATCGGGGTCTTGCGAGACGACTTGCCCGGCTGGAACGTTGTTGTCGTAAGTTTCAGCCACATTGACGCGCAAGTGATTGTCCTCAAGGATTTGCCGAGCCAATGCCAACTGCTTGCCCTTGACTTCGGGGACGGTGACGGTTTCCTGATTCGTCCAGACTTTTCCGAACGCGCCGAAAATCCCGACGCCGAAGCCGATAAACAAGACGAACAGCATCATCATCATGAAGACTTTCGACTTGTAAAAGGGCTTTTGTTCGACGGCGGGCTCAACCTTGGGCTTTTCCTCTTGCGTCGTGGTGACTTGTGCACCGAGTCCTTGACGGACTGCGCGGCGGGAGGGAATTTCGGTGCGCGGCAAAACTTGCGTGGCATCGGGGTCGCTCTTAATCGACGTGCTCAAAGCCGCTTCGACGTTGGAAAGTTCTTGGACGAGTTCAAAGCTTGACGGGCGAATTTCGGGGCTCTTGCTCATGGCGCGGCAGACGATAGCCTCAAGCATGGGCGGGATTTGCGGACGATAGCGGCTTGGGGAAATGGCCTCCTCCTCAATGTGCTTCATGGCTATGGCAACGGGGTTTTCGCCCGTGAACGGCAAGCGATTGGTCAGCATTTCGTAAAGGACGATGCCGAGCGAATACACGTCGGATTTGGGCGTGATTGCACCGCCGCGAGCCTGTTCGGGTGAAAAGTAGTGCACCGAGCCGATAACGCTGCCGCCGTAAGTCAAAGTCGATTCGGTGACGGCGCGCGCTATGCCGAAGTCGGTAATTTTGGCGCGTCCGTCGGCTGTCATCAAAATGTTGTGCGGTTTAATGTCGCAGTGGACGATATTGTTGGCGTGCGCGTGCGTCAAGCCGCTTGCGATATCTTTGGCTATCGACACCGCCGTCAAAAGGCTCAAAGGTCCTTCGTCCTGAATTTTTTTCTTAAGCGTGCTGCTCTGGACGTATTCCATAACGATGTAATGGTCGTTGCCCGCGACGCCTACGTCGTAAATGCTGACGATATTCGGATGCGAAAGGCGCGCCGCCGACTTTGCTTCGCGGTGAAACCTTTCGATGAACTCTATATCGGAACGATACGCCTCGTGAAGGATTTTGACGGCTACGGGGCGCGCAAGAAGTCTGTCGTGGGCTTTGTAGACTTCAGCCATGCCGCCGCTGCCGATTTTTTCCTCAAGCTCGTAACGCCCGCTCAAGACTCGCTGAATCATGGTTTCCTCCTTAGGGACTAGGGGATAGGGACTAGGGACTAGCGTTTTAAAACCAGTTCCTAGTTCCTAGTTCCCAGTTCCTTAAATCAATGCGTCGTGGGCAATGCGGCAAGCGCAATTAATTGCGCCGCGCAATGCGTGAAAAAAATTCACCGCGCAGATAAAAAGTCCGTGGCACACAGCTAATCAACTCCTGCGACAATGACGGAAACATTATCCTTGCCGCCGGCCGAAAGAGCGGCATCGATCAGCACATCAGCGGGATTGGACGCGCCGAGTAAAATTTTAGCTATAAGTTCATCTTCGACCATATTCGTCAAGCCGTCAGTGCAGAGCAAAAAAATATCGCCGCTTTGGACGGAAAAATTGGCAGCGTCGATGTCGAGTTCGGGAATCGCGCCGACAGCTTGAGTTAAGACGTTTTTCATTGGGTGCATACGAGCTTCTTCGTGAGAAATTTCTCCGCGCTTAACCAGAGACTCAACGTAGGAATGGTCTTGAGTTATTTGCGCGAAATAATTGTTCCTAAGCAGGTAAAGCCGACTGTCGCCGACGTGCGCGAAGTAAGCCTTGCCGCCGTTGAGCGATAGAATTGTCGCGGTAGTGCCCATGCCGCGAAATTCGGGATTGAGGCGTGCTTTGTTCAAGATTTTGTCGTTGGCCAAAAGAATTGCTTGCGATAAAAGTTTTTCGTTCCAAGGTAGCGGGTTTTTGGTCAGAAAATGCTTGACGGTCTCGATTAGCATTTGGCTTGCCACTTCGCCCGCAGATGCTCCGCCCATGCCGTCCGCCACTACGAATGTTTCCGGCTCTATGACTATCAGCGCGTCTTCGTTGTTTGAGCGCACTTTTCCTACGTGCGTCGCCTGAAATACTTTTGTCAAGGCGTTTCACCTCTCCGTGCTTCGAACAAATAATTTCTGCGATTGATTGTATCAAAACATGTTTTTCCAGTCAATATTCAGATTTGCCTTTATTGTGGGGTGGTGCCTTTCTTCCCGCGCAAGAAAGGTTTCATAGAATCATTGTTTAACTACTTTCTTTCACCGAGGAAAGAAAGTAGCAAAGAAACTCGCCGCTACGCGCGGGGCGGATACCAATCGTGGACGAAACGCCCGCGCAACCCGAAACCATCTGTGCCGGCAAAAAAACTTCCATGTTTTTGTTGCCGGCGGCCGCCATCCATGGCGGCCTCTGTCCTTTGCAACGTATTCCTTAATTTACCAACAGACCCTAATTACGTATCGTCGCAAAATTTCGCGGCGATTGTTTTCCGCTCGGCAGGATTTTCTGTCGGCGGCTTGAAGTTTTTAGAAAAAACATTTCTAGGGGTTGTTGGTAAATTGGGTGTGTCGGCGTCGAATCGGCGTTATCTACCTACTTTCTTTCACTGGCGAAAGAAAGTAGCAAAGAAAGCCACCACTGCGCGTGGGGCGGATACCGACCACTTGTCCAACGCCCGTGCAACCCGAAGCCGCTCGTGCCGCTGTTTTTCGCATCACGCGAAAAGGTCGCGGCGGGCGCGCGTCCATGCGCGCCCTCATCCTCTGCAACGTCTTCGTTACTTTACCAACAGCCCCTGGCAAAAAAATCGCCTCAAGGATTTTTCCTTGCGGCGGCCGCTTTAAAAGCGGCGGAACAGTTAGCGCGATTAATCGTCCGACGACTTCAGCCAATCGTCGCGGCGATTATTTTTTTGCGTCAAGTTATCCACTTGGAGCGAATCGTCGTGAAGAACATATCAACCGAATTCGTCTTGTCGGGGTCTTGATAGTTGTCGAGGTAAGTGTAGACGTTGCGTTTCAATTCGGGGACGTTGAACGAATCGTAATAGGAGCCGCTGCCGAGATTGAACGCGCTCATTTTGTAGACGAGTTCCATATCCAGGTGGCGCGCTCTGTAGGCAACAATTTCGTCTTCGGCGGGGATGCCTGCCAACTTTTCGGCACTGCCGAGCGGGCGCGTGGCGTTGTCAAGCGGGCGCGTATCGACGTTGCCGTATGCGTCGACGAAAACCGTATTCGTTATGCCGTTGTTCGTCTGCGAGCTTTGGAACCATTCTTTGCCGTTGCTGTCGATATATTTGCCGTCCTTTAAGGTGTAATCGCTTGCGCTCGTCACGCGGACGAATTCCCTTGCTATGACGAAGCCGTAGAAATTTTTTCCGTTACCGTTTATGACGACGGGGCTGTTGGGCGCGAAGAGAATCCCTCTGAAGTCGGCGTTCAAGTTCAGAATCACGGGCTTTGAATCGCGCCAAGACAAATCGGGATAAGCTTCTTTCGGCGAGCCGCTTTGCGAAGAATTTTTATCCGAATCGTCGACGCCCTCCGTCAAGCCGCGGTCGGGGCCTTCGTAGAAAATAATCAGCGGGCGGTCGCTTGAGCCGGTGTTGGCTTTGTTGACGTTGATAAACATTTGGCGGACGGTTGTATTTTGTCTGTCGCCGTCTGCCTCGTTGAGTTCCTCGCTTTCAATTCGGACGTAAAGCGGGTCGGTGCCGGGAATCATCGACGCGGGATTGAAGTTGTTGACTATGCTGTTGATATTTGTGCTTGAAAGTTTTTTGCTCGCGTTGCTGCTTATGACATTCGTCAAGTAGGAGCTGTATTGAATCGGAATGCCAACCTTTCCGGCGATTATCGTGTCGACGTCGGCGGCGAGGGTTGAAATGGTGGAAATTGTTTTGCTCGTGCCGTATTTCGATTGAAGGGTGGTCAAAACGGTCTTGAGGCATTCGCGGACGTAGGTCACGTATTTTGGTGAGGTATAACTTTCGCTGTTGTAATATTTGCTGCGGGCAACCCAAGCGGCGTCTATATTAAAGCGCGTGTGCACGCGGTATTTAATGACGTCGGCTTTAGAGATTGAGGAATTATTCGTAAAGTTGTAAGTTAAGCTCGGATTGCTTGAGACGAATGAATTTTTCTTCGCCACGATTGAATCAAGCGTGCTGTTGTATTTGAGAATGTCGGCTATATCCCACGAATATTTGAACAAGCCTTTGCCGCTACTGCTTGCGTTGTTGTTGTACATTAAATCCGATCCGAGGTCGAGAAAGATATTAAAATTGGTCGACTTGCTTGACGTGACGCTTGAATTTATGTTAGTTGTTTCGGTGCGGAAGTGGTCGCCTTTGCTGTTATAAACGGAGCCGCCGCCGTCGGGGTAGACGCCGTAGGTGCCGTCTTTGCCGAGCTTGTATATCGCAACCTACGTGTTGTAAGTCATCAGCTCTTCAAGCCCTTTGGTTTCGTAGGAGGAATTGCCCTTCATTGCGTTGTAAAGCGAATCGCCCGCTATGTAAATGTTGCGGCGTTCCCACTGCGCGTAGAGGACGACGGTGTCGCCGTTTCCGAAAAGCTGATTGAGTTCGGCTTGCGTGAAGCTTTTGCCGTCGCCGTAGGTCGTGCCGGAGCCGTCGGCTTTTGTGTTCCAACCGATAAATAAAAATTCCTCGTTGAAAGTCGAATCGTAATTTTTGAGTTGAATTGTCGCTTTGGTCGGCAACAGCGTATCGGTATTTTCGTTTTCGGTTACCTTTCGCCGCGTGCCCGATTGATTTTCTTCGTCGAGCAAGGTGCCGCCGTTTGCGTCGAGAACGAGCGTCCTGGCGTTGAAGACAACTGTAGCGTCGGCGGACTTGGCCAACATGGCAACGGCCACGACGGGCGCGGCCATAGCGTCATATCCGCCTGGCATGAAGAAATGCCGAATGTCTTCGGTGAGGTGAACGACGTAATAAAAAACGTCGCCGTCCTGACAGAGACGGGGCGTCATTGTAATTTCAGAATGGTTTTGACTGAAGTTGTCGACCAAGGTGTAAGCGTAAGTTGCATTGGCGGCATTTTTCAGAGGAGTGGCGGCACTGTCGGACGACAAATTTTTTCGCGCGTAATCGGCGGCAACGCGGTCGCTTGTCGCGGTGTCGATATCCTTATCGGGTTCGGGGAGGGCGGAAAATTTATTGTCGACGAGCCTGATGCTTTCTATGCTGTAGTCTGCGAAATTCGTCGTGTCGTTGAGCAAAGTGCTTGCCCCCGCCAAAGCTGCGGCGTCCGCCGCGTTTTGCAGGCGCGACACGTTCAGATAATACCAGCCGATGTCGAAGCCTACCCCCGCGAGTATGAACAGAATCGGTATGAGCAACGCAAGGAACACGGTGGCTTGCCCTCGCCGTCGGAATAAAATCTTTCTTTGCAGAGCGTACGCGGCAGATTCGTTGAATTTCATAACGGGCACTTCCTTACTTCAAAATTGCGCCGCCATTATATATCAAAGCGCAAAATTTTTTCAAGAAGTATTCGTAAATCTGTATGGAAAAATCATTTCCGCGCGGGGCAACGTGACGTTGCATCCTGTTAGCGCGCTCAACCGCTCATAACTTCAGCAAGTCGCCGCGCTCAAATAATTCATTTCCTCGCGGGCTTTAGGCGTTTCATGTGATAGAAATACGCCGCAACCAATACAATCGCTGTGACGAACCAGCTTATCGGGTAGACTGCCATCAAAGTCGCGTAGGTCGGGATGTTCGCGAACGCCGTAAAGACCCAAGCCACTCGCACGCCGCACACGCACACCAACGTTATCACGGCGGGCGTCAACGATATGCCGTAGCCGCGCAGGGCTCCCGACAAACCTTCCATTACGACGTTCACCAGTTCGGGCGCAACGATATACCACAGCCGAATCACGCCAAGCCGTATGACTTCGGGGTCGCGGTTGAACAGGCTCAAGACTTCCTCGGCGAAGAACAGAATCACGAAGCAAAGCGTCTGCATGAAAATCGCGCTCAAGCCCATTGATACCCACGTCACGCGCTTGCAACGCGGCAAATTCCCCGCGCCGTAATTTTGTCCGACGAAAGTCGTCGCCGCCTGCCCGAAGCCGTTCACCACGCAGAAAACGTTTATTTCAATCGTGAACGCCGCCGCCGAGCCCGCCATTGCGTCCGCGCCCAAAGAATTTATCGCCGCTTGAATCAGCAAGTTCGACAACGAAAAGACCATGCCTTGGACGCCCGCCGGCAAGCCGATTCGGACAATCTCGAACAGCTCCTCCTTGTCGACGTGCAACGCGTTGAAGTTCAGCTTTATGACACCATCGGCCTTCAGCAGGGCGCGGAACAGGATTGTCGCGCTGACGACGTTGGCAAGCACGGTGGCCGCCGCCACGCCCGCGATTCCCCAACCGAATTGCAGGACAAACAGCAAGTTCAGCACGATGTTGACGCCGCTGGCGATTGCCAATGCGATTAGCGGCGTGCGCGTGTCGCCTTTGCTACGGAATATCGCCGCCTGGAAGTTGTAAAGGCTCATGGCGGGCAGGCCGAGCAAAAATATTCGCAAGTAGGTTTCCGCCATTGCCACGACGCTTTTGGGCACCTCAAGCAAATAAAAAATCGGCGCGACCAAAAATTCTCCGACCGCGCAGAAAAAAAATCCCGCCGCCGCCGCCAACACGAATGACGTGCTGACTGCCGCGTGTGCGCGGTCAAGTCGTTTCGCACCGATGTTTTGCGCTATGACGACGTTCGCGCCGAGGCTCAAGCCCATAAGCAGGCTGACAATCAATCCGACCATTGAAATGTTGTTGCCGACCGCCGCCATTGCGTGCTTGCCGACGAATTTGCCCAGCGTCACGACGTCCGCCGCATTCAAAAGCTGTTGCATGACGCCCGTCAACGCCAACGGCAGCGCGAACAAAATTATCTTGTCCCATAGTGAGCCGTGAAGCATGTCGATATCGCGCGTGTTCAAAAAAATTCCTCCGAGCCAAAAATTTTTTCAAAATATAGCAGACGCCGCCTCAAATCGCAAATAAAAATTCCTCGGCCGCGCAGGTTATGATATAATCGAAAACCTAAAGCCAAACGACTTGGAGCTGATTGAAATGGATTTTGTTTTGAGCTTGGCGGCGGCGGCGGTGCTGACCTGCGCGGGCAACGTGTGGATTAACAAACTTTATCGGAAGAGCAAAGATTTGTCCTTCCCGAAAAAAATTTCGGAGCGCGCGAAGTTCCGCCTGCCGATTTTATTCGTCACGCTGACGATTTCGTTTTACGCGGCGAACAACGACTTGTGGCTGATTGCGGCGTTCTTCCTGCTCTTGCTGATGACGGTGACGGATTTTGAACAGTACATGCTTTTCGACGCGATGACGTTGCCCTTGGCGATAATCGGCTTGGCAAGAATTTTTTGGCTCGGCTTGAACTTTTGGGACGGCGCGATAACGGCGATTTTGGGCGGTAGCATTTTCGTATTGCTGGCGTTGATTTTCAAGGGCGGCATAGGCGGCGGCGATGTGAAATTAGTCGCGGCATTGGGCTTGTGGCTGGGCGGCGCGGGTCTTTTGAACGTCGTGCTGGTCGGCAGCATCTTGGGCGGAATAACGGCGGTGTTCATGATTCTGTTCAAACATAAGACGCGGCGCAGTTACTTTGCATACGGTCCCTACTTCACGCTGACGGCGATTTATTTTTTGCTTACAGCGTAAGACGCCATTAAAAGGCCGCCCATGGATGGGCGGCCGTCGCCGACGCTTTTGCGTGATGCAAAAACCGTCGGCGCAATCACGCTGAAATTATCGGACGGTGCGGGTTGCGACCCTTCGCCCCTGCGAGGGGCCTTTTTCTTTGCTACTTTCTTTTGGGCAAGCAAAAGAAAGTAGTTAATAAGTATAAAAGCCATTGAACCGCCGAATCAAAACTAACACCCCGCCCCCGCCAACTTGCCAACGTTCAGCGTTCAACGATATTTTTTCGGGCGGCAGGAAATTTAATCGTCAAGCCGAAATTCCACAGAAATCATAAAAAACTGTGAGGGATGAGGGATGAAACTCAAACAAAAATTTATGGCATTGGCGTGCATGATGGCTGCGGCAATCGCGGCGGTCTGCGCCATAAGCTACTACTTTTCCAGTGCCGAACTCCAAAAGAGCGTCGACAGCGAATTGCGCATGACGGTCGCGCGCGAGGCCACGCAACTCAACGGTTGGCTGGATGCAAAGAAAACTTTCGGCGAAAGTGAAGCGAACTTATTGTCAAGCATGAGCGGCAACCCTGCCTTGCTCAAGACGCGCGAAATTTTAGGTTCCGCCACGTCCGACGGCGAAGTCCTCGAAATGACGATGGGCTTGGAGGACGGCTACTTCTACTGCTACAACGCCGGCAACTTGACGGGCAAAGTCGACCCGCGCGGGCGTCTCTGGTATCAAACCGCGCAGTCGACGGGCAAAGCCACTTTCACCGCGCCCTACGTCGATGTCAACGTCGGCAAGCTGATTATATCGGTCGGCGCGCCCATTAAGGCTGCCAACGGTCAATTTATCGGCGCGGCGTGCTTGGACATTTCGCTTGACACTTTGACAAAGCAGGCGTCGCAAATCAAGTATCACGGCTTCGGCTCCGGCATTATCGTCGAGCCCAACGGCAATATCTTGGCTACCGCAGAACTGGGCGAGCCCAACAAGAGCTTCAAAGAAATTGACGGCATAGGCGCGAAATTCGACGCGATGGTTAGCAAGGGCAACGGCTACTTTGAAGTCGAGATAAACGGCGAGGATATGGTTTGCTCCTATGCCACCGTGCCCGATACCGGTTGGCTCATCTGCGTGGCCGCGCCCGCCGATAAAGTTTTCGAGCCGTTGCAGACTTTGCGCAGAATGTTCGCGGGCTTTATAATTTTCGGCTTGCTGTTGGCGTTCGGCATTTGCTTGACGTTCGCGGGCAAAATCACGACGCCCGTCGCCAAACTTGAAAATTACGCCGTTCAGCTTGCCAACGGCAACTTGAAGATGACAGACCTGCCCGTTGACTCCGCTGACGAAATCGGCGCGCTTACCAACGAATTCAACATCATGAAGACCAGCTTGCAAAAACTTATATCGAAGATGTCGACGAATTCCGAGCAAGTCGCCGCCGCCTCCCAACAGCTGACGGCAAGCTCACAATCTTCCGCCGATGCCTCCGTGCACGTCGCCGAGGTCGTCAATGAAATTTCCGACGCCGTCAACAGCCAAATGTCCAACATCAACGACGCCAAGGCGAACATTGACGCAATCTTCACTGATATCAAAGGCGTCGAGGAAAAATCGCGCACCGTCGCCAATACTTCCAATCAAACGTCGCAGGCCGCGCAGAAGGGCTCCGAGCTAATGACAAACGCCGTCGACAGCATGGGACGTATCGAACGCTCCGTTATGGCTTCGGCCGACGTCGTCAAGAAGTTGGGCGAGAACAGCCGCCAAATCGGACAAATCGTCGAGGCTATCAGCGCCATTTCCGAGCAGACGAACTTGTTGGCACTCAACGCCGCAATCGAGGCCGCCCGCGCCGGTGAACACGGCAAAGGCTTTGCGGTCGTCGCAGAGGAAGTTCGCAAGCTTGCCGCCCAATCGCAAGAGTCCGCCGAGCAAATCAAAGTCCGTATCGATTCGATTCAGCAAGACACCGAAGAGGCGGTCGAGGCAATGCAGACCGGTACCGACGAAGTCAAACAGGGCACGGGCGCGATTCGCGATGTCGGCGAGCAATTCGGGCAAATCCTTTCAATGGTCAACGGCATCAAGACTCAAATGGACGAAATCAATTCCGCCGTGCAGACCGTCGCCAAGGAGGCCGCCACTATCGTCAAGATGGTTGATTCAATCGACGAGATAAGCAAGAAGACTTCGGACAACATGCACACCATTTCCTCCGCCACCGAGGAACAATCCGCCTCCAACGAGGAAATTGCCGCTGCCAGCCAAGCCCTTTCCAACATGGCGTCCGATATGCAAGATGCCGTCGGGCAATTCAAGTTCTGATATATCGATTGAAAAAAAATTATCCCCTCCGTATTGGAGGGGATTTTTTATCGGGAAAAATTTTTTCAGCAGGTGTGACAGACTTCGTAAAGACCTCTGCGCTTTAGGGTTTCGACGACGGTATCGCCGATGTGAGCGACGGTGTCCGCCACTTCAATGCCGACCGCGTTCAGAGCTTTGATTTTGTCGGCCGCCGTGCCCTTGCCGCCGCTGATAATCGCGCCCGCGTGTCCCATGCGTTTGCCGGGAGGAGCTTGTCTGCCCGCAATGAAGGCCGTCACGGGCTTATCGTGCATGTTCTCGGCTATCCAACGCGCCGCATCCTCCTCGGCATTGCCGCCGATTTCGCCAATCATGAGCACCGCCTTGGTGTCGTCGTCATCTTTGAACAGCTGAAGGATGTCGATGAAGTCAGAGCCTTTGACGGGGTCGCCGCCTATGCCGACCGAAGTCGTTATGCCGATGCCCGCGTTCATGAGTTGGAATGCCGCCTCGTAAGTCAAAGTTCCCGACCTCGACACCAAACCGACGTGCCCGCGCTTCTGGACGTTGGCGGGGATGATTCCAAGTTTCGCCTCGCCCGTCGTCATGATGCCGGGGCAATTCGGTCCGATAAGGCGCGTCTTTTTGCCCTCCATGTAGCGGCGGACTTTCACCATATCCAAAACGGGAATGTGCTCGGTAATGCAGACGACCAAATCAAGTTCGGCGTCAATCGCCTCAAGAATCGAATCGGCTGCGAACGGCGCGGGGACGTAGATAACAGACGCCGTCGCGCCCGTAGCTTTGACTGCATCCTCGACGGTGTTGAAGACGGGCAAACCTTCGACGAATTGTCCTGCCTTGCCGGGCGTCACGCCGCCGACGATTTGCGTGCCGTAAGCAAGCATTTGTTTCGTGTGGAAAGTCGCCGCCTTGCCCGTGATGCCTTGAACGATAACTTTCGTGTTCCTGTCGACTAAAATCACGCTATCCTCTCCTTATTTGAAATTCACGGCTCATCTGTGTTTGGTTGCCGAAATGAATTTTGATATCTTCTTAAGGACTTGTTCGGGCTTCATATGCAAAAACCTCGCCGCATAATCAATGGCGTGAATGGTCATCATCGTCACTTCGACGGGGTCGCCCTGCACAATGCCTTCCGCGCAGGTGTCGCCGTCGGGTTGCGCCTCCGTCCAGATAATCATGCCGGGGCTGCGCTCGTCGTTAAGCAATTTTTGTACTTGTTGCTTTTCGGCAGGTGTCAGATCCATTTTGTCGCCTCCTTAGCGCGGATTTCAAAAGTAGTCTTTGTCGATGATTTTGTCGTAAATGTAGCCCTCGCGGACGCCCGAATCGCTGTAGAGGATGTTCAAGCTGCCGAAGCGTCTCGCCAACACGTCTGCGATAATCAAACCGGGCATGAATGTATGCATTCGTTCAGGGACGGTCTTCATGAGCAGAATTTTATCGGGGACAATCAGCTCGTGGTCGCGGCGGAAGCGGTGCAAGATGTCTTGAATGCGGCGGACTTCCATGCGCATATTCTGCCGCGTCATACCGTACATTGCGTTGTAAAGAGCCATTGCTCCCTTGAACGTGCCGCCTATCCCGCAAATCTGCGCGTGGCTCACGGCTTGGAACTCTTTGACTGCGCTGACGGTCGCCTCGGCCTCGGCGTACATTTCCGCGATTTCAACCGCGCTCGGCAGGATGTGTACGCCCGTGTAGCGCGTGTGGAAGCTCAAGCTACCGATTGGCAAGCTGGCCTTGACTTGAATCTCGCGGTCTTTGAAGTAGACGATTTCGGTGGAGCCGCCGCCTATGTCAATCAGCAAGCCCTTTTCGTCGATAAGGTCGTGCGTCGCGCCGATGAAGTCGTAAGTGGCCTCGTCGTCGCCGCTCATCAGCATGATATTTATTCCCGTGCGGTAGGAAATTTCGTCGACGGCCTGCGAACCGTTTACGGCATTGCGGAGGGCGGCCGTCGTGAAGGCGGTCACCTGCGTTATCCCGAAGTCGTCAAGGAAGTGGCGGTATTCGCCGATAATCTCGACGACTTTGTCAATGCCCTGCCTTTGCATGACGCCGTCGCGCACGTAGGACGCAAGCCCGACGGTATGTTTCCTTTTCATGAGCATTTCGACTCGGTCGCCGTCTATGTCGTATACTGCCATGCGTATCGTGTTTGAGCCCACGTCAATCATTGCGTAGAGCATTGCGCCCACCTCCTTGCCGCAAAATTATTCGGCGTCCGCGCAGATTAACCTGCATGATTCATACTTTCTTGCCCGCACTCAAGAAAGTTATCAAAGAAAGTTTTTCGGCGGAGGCGCGTCCCTTCGATTCAGCTAATTTCAATTTTTATATTTAAGATCTACTTTTTCTTTGCACGCCCAAAGAAAAAGTAGCAAAAAGAAAAGGCGTTCATACCGACCACCGCCGCAATGTCCGCGCTATCCGAAGCCGAGTGTGCCGGCAAAGAAACATCCTTGTTTCTGTTGCCGGCGGCCGTCATCCATGACGGCCTCTTTATTACGTTGTCAGTCGCTAATCTCATGCGGGGCTTTGACGGTGATATGTCCGTCGCGGTCGCGGTAGACAACTTTGGCGATACGCGCGTTGATAATCATGCGGCGGCAAAGTTTGCAGGGCTCGCCCGATGCGTTGGAGCCGTCCGCGCAGTTCACGCCCGCAATGTAAATCGTTGCGCCCGCCATCTTTTCGGGGTCAGCGTTGATTATCGCGTTCTGTTCGGCGTGCACCGCCACGCACAGCTCGTAGCGTTCGCCCTTGGGCACGTGAAGACGTTCGCGCTCGCAAATGCCGCTGTCTATGCAATTTGTTTCGCCGCGCGGCGCGCCGTTGTAGCCCGTGCTGATTATGATTTTGTCCTTGACGATAATCGCGCCGTAGCGTCGACGCAAGCACGTAGCCCTCCTGCCGACTTCGCGGGCGATGTTCAAAAAATATTCGTCCCAATCGGGACGCGTGTTGTCGTTCATGATTTACCCTCCAAGAATCGTCTGACCAGAATTTCGGCAACAATGGCGTCGACGGGCTCGGGCGGCACCTGCATTGAAGTCGGCAACAATCGCCGCCAACCGCGCGGAGGATTTTTTTTCCAATACAAGCGGCGCGCCTCCTCGGTCGTATGCTTTTCGTCGACAAGCTGAAACTTCAAGCCCGCCGCCGTGACTTTAGCCGCTGCCTCCTTGTGCGTGGTGCCGTCGCCCAAAATCACCGCCTCGATTTGAAATTCCGCTGCCAACGACTTTATGACGGCATCAAGCTCCTCCGTCGCCACGACACGCTGAAATTTTATTTCGCCCGCCGCCGTCAACACTGCCATGCCGCATTTGTCGCGCCCCGGGTCTATACCCATGAAATATTTTACGTCCGCCCTATCCGGGTCAAGCGTCACGCTTGCGCCGCATTTGTCTCTGCCGGGGTCTATGCCCATAAACAATCAAGTCGCCGCCTTTTGTTCAACTTTTATATTCAAGCGCAACGGGCTGCCCGAAGTCGTCACGTCGCGGGCGGTCGCCGTCAGCTGTACTCTGCCTTTCGCCGACATCAACGCGTCGACAATTTCGTAAAGCTGCGTACCTTCCATGCGCCCGACGCTTCCCGTCAACGGGTCTGCCAAGATGCCTTTTTCCGTCGCGATGTGATTTATATCCGTCAAGAAGTCTTGCAAAATCATTTCGGGCTGCGCCTCGTCGCCAAGCTCGTAAGTCTTCGACAAAATCTGTTCGCCTGCGCTGAAAATCAGCTCGTTGGGATAAAGTTCAAGCCTCGTGCGGACGGGCTCGCCGCGCACCAAATTTCCTGCCGCCGATATCCTCAAAACCATGTCGCGCCCGCTCGATTCGATTTCGTCGATGACGCGGTGCAATTCGGGCTGATAAATCCAAACGGCAGTGTCCTCGTCGCCGCCGAAGCGTTCAACCAGATGTTGGGTCGCCTGTTCGGCAAGCGCGTTGATATCGTCGGAAATTTCGTCGGCAGTGCGTCCGCCGCGAATCACGCCGCTCGCCAAGACTTCGCCCGCCCGCAACGTTATATCGCCTTCGCGAATCGCGATAATGCCTTCGCGCAAGCGGCTGTTGCGCTCCTCAAGTGATTTGTTGTCGCCGGCAAGCTTTTCGTTGTCGGCGGTCAGCGCAGAGTTTGAGTCGCCAAGTTTTTTGTTGGTCGCCTCCAGCTCGGCGTTGGTGCCCGAAAGATTTTCATTCTGCGCGGCAAGCTCGGAATTGGTTGCCTCCAGCCGCTCGTTGCCTTCCTTGAGTCTGTCCGATTCGGCGCGCAGTTCTTCCTGTTCGGTCTTGAGGGAGGCTATTTCAACTTTCGATTCCTTCAAGTTGGCGTTCGCCCGCTCGAATTCCTCTTGCGCCTTGAATAAATTTTCCGTCGCCTCGTCCAGTTCGGCAAGCGTTGAGTTCATCGTTGCCCTTAGCTCGTCCATGCCGAAGAGTGCCGTGCGCACGTTTTGCGATATGAGTGCCATGAATCCGATTGACAGCGCGGTTATCAGCCCGCCCGTCACGACGGTTACGATCATTGACGTATGGCGCGGGCGCAGTCCGAAAATCGAAAGGCGTTTCTTGCCAATCTTCGTGCCGAGTTTGTCGCCGATAAAGGCAATTGCGCCGCCCGTCACAATCATAACCAGGATAAGATAAATTCCCTCCAATCAATCACCCCCGGCGATTTTCATGGGGCGCGTGACGCTGTAGACGCTTTCGACGCGCCGCAATTTGTTGGTGAGTTCGGCAACCTGCGCGGCGTTCTTGACTTCGACGCCGAGTTTGACGGTTGAAGTTTTGTTGTACTTATTGGGCGCAGCGTGAATCGAATGCAGATTGAGTTTCATTTCGGCGGGCACCGCTATCAAGTCGGCAAGGACGCCGCTTTTGTCCGCGCAGACGATTTCCACTTCGACGTTGTAAAGTTCGTCGCTTGAGCCGTCCCAACTGACTTCAATCATGCGATTCACGTCCGACTTGCCGTTTAGGATGTTGGGACAATCTGCGCGGTGAACGCTGACGCCTCTGCCGCGCGTGACGTAGCCTGAAATTTCGTCGCCGGGTATCGGGTTGCAACACTTCGCCAACCTGACGACGAAGCCGCTTTCGCCTTCGACAAGCACGCCGTGTTCGGATTTGCCTTGCTTGCTGCGTTCGGGCAAAAGTTTGACTTCAGCCAACAGCGCGGACACTTCGGGCGAGGCATTTTCGGCGCGCTCCTTTTTGTGAAGTTCGACGAGCTTAGTTATGACCGACTGCACCGACGTGCCGCCGTAGCCTATGCCGGCAAGCAAATCGTCTTCCGCCATGTTCATGCGCTTGGCTATCGTTTCAAGCCTGTTGTCTTTGAGCAAATCTTTTGGCGCGTAGCCGAGCTTTTTAAGTTCGGTGTCAATCAGTTCGCGGCCGCGTTCGATGTTTTCTTCGCGGTTTTCGCGCTTGAACCACGAACGGATTTTTTGGCGCGTGTCGCTCGACGCCACGATGTTCAGCCAATCGCGGCTGGGTCCGTTGTTAGATTTGTTCGTCACGACCTCGACGAAGTCGCCGTTCTGGAGCTTGTACTCAAGCGGGACGATTCGCCCGTTGACCTTCGCGCCGACGCAATGATGACCGACCTCGGTGTGAATGCGATAGGCAAAGTCAATCGGATTGGAGCCCTTCGGCAAGACGACCAAATCTTTGCCGGGCGTGAAGACAAAAACCTCGTCGCTGAAGAAATCCAACTTCAACGCCTCAAGATATTCTTTCGGGTCTTTAATTTCCTTTTGGAGCTTCGCCATTTGACGGAGCCAAGAAATTTTCTGGTCTTTGTCGCTGTTGGCGGGCTTAGACGAGCCGCTTTCCTTGTACTTCCAATGAGCCGCCACGCCGTATTCGGAAATCTTGTGCATGGCGAAAGTCCGAATTTGAATTTCAAGCGGGTAGCCCAAAGCCATAACGGTCGTGTGCAAGGAGCGGTAGCCGTTGCTTTTGGGCATGGCGATATAGTCTTTGAAACGTCCGGGTATCGGCCGCCACTTCGCGTGAATGACGCCCAAAACGTTGTAGCAGTCCTTAACGTCGTCAACCAGAATCCTGACCGCCGACAAGTCGTAAATTTCGCCGATGTCCTTATGGTCGCGAACCATTTTCTTGTAGATGCTGTAGAAGTGCTTCGCCCGCCCGCTTATCGACGCGTGAATTTCCAGCTCGTCAAATTCTTCCTCGATGAGCCGCACAGCCTCGCTGATGTAAATTTGCCGCTCGCGACGTTTCTGTTTGACGTGCTCGACCAAATCGTAATAGATGTCGGGCTCAAGGTAGCGCAGGCACAAATCCTCCAGCTCCCACTTGATGCTCGATATGCCCAGCCGATTGGCAAGCGGCGCGTACAGTTCCATTGTCTCCTTGGCGATTCGTTTGCGCTTGTCCTCGCGCATGAATTTCAGCGTTCGCATGTTGTGAAGGCGGTCGGCAAGCTTGATTAGGATGACGCGCAAATCTTTCGCCGTGGCGATTATCAGCTTGCGGTAAGCCTCGATTTGTTGCTGTTCCTTCGTCTTGAAGTAGATTTTTCCGATTTTCGTCACGCCGTCGATTAAAAGCGCAATTTCCTCGCCGAACATGTCTTCAATCTCGTCCAGCGTGAACAGCGTGTCCTCCACCACGTCGTGCAGAATGGCGGCGGCGATTGTCTTGTCGTCCAGCTGAAGTTCCGCCAATATCGCCGCGACGTTGAGCGGGTGATTGATATACGGCTCGCCCGATGCCCGCGTCTGCCCCTCGTGACCTTCCTTCGCCACCAGGTAGGCGCGCTCTATCATTTCAAGATTCGCGTCGGGCATGTAGCTTTTGACCGTCTCCATCAAAGATTTTATCGTGACGGGCGGTTTGCCTTTGTCGTTCATAGCTGCAGGGAACGCCGCCTTGCTGCCTCCTCAATCGATATGACTTTCGCGGCGGGCGGCTTGACGGCTTGCAATCCCCGTTCCCTCCTTCCCAGCCGGTATGTCCGTGAATTGTTCAAGTCCAATTTATTTTTCGGGCGCGGCAGTTCAAAAGTTTTTTTGTCGCGGTCGATTATCAGCAAGCCCAGCTCCTCGAAAACTTTAATCGCGCCGTCGAAAGTGTAAGTCGAAAGATTTTGCCCCGTCTGATTGTTGAAGGCCTTAACCAGTGAGCAAAGATTGAAATATTCCGTGAAGCTGCGCGCCTTGCGCAGGAAGGTGTAGACTTCGCGCAAGCCGTTGTCGTCCAAGGCGGCTTGACCCTGCGCGGCGGGCTCCAAGCTCGAAACGTTGCATTGGATGCGGCATTCGCCTTGCCACTCGTTGACTTCGGGCTCGTAAGCAAGGTCGACGGGCTCCGACTCGACAAGCGGCGCAAGACTTCCGCAACCCCACGCGACGGCTCGAATGTTTTCGCTGATTGAAAAACTCAAATGCGCGCCGTCCTTGCCCATGGCCCGCGCAGATGTGCCGCGAACATTTTGGCAGGCAAGCACGGGATGAGGATTGCCCAAGCCGTAGGGCTCGAACTTGTCGAACTCGCGCGCCACGTCGAAAGTTATCTGCGCGGGGTCGATTATCGCGTCGACGTTCAAAATCGGTTGAAATTCTTCATCGCTTAGCTTGTCTCTGGTGTAGCGGTCGAAACGCTTAGCTAATTCGGACAAGTTTTCAGCCTTGAGCGTCAAGCCCGCAGCCTGCGAATGCCCGCCGTATTGGACGAACAGCTCCGCCATAGTGTCCAGGGCGTTCTTCATGTGGAAAGTCGGAATGCTCCGGCATGAGCCGCGATAAATCAGCCCGTCCTGCGTCGTCAAGATAATCGTCGGCAAGTTGTAGCGTTCAACCAATTTCGACGCCGTCAAGCCGATAACGCCTTCAAGCCAACCCGTGCCCGCGATAACCAGCGTGCACAAATCGCCGCCGCATTCCTCGCGCATGAGACGAACTTTTTCCTCCGCCTCCGCCAACATCTTGGTCTCAATGTCTTTACGCTTCTGATTCAGCTTGTCGAAGTGGCGCGCCGTAATTTTTGCCTCGTCCGCGTCTTCCATAAGCAAAAGTTCGACGCCTTTGCTTGCCGATTCAAGACGCCCGACAGAGTTCAAGCGCGGCGCGATTTGGAAGGCGACGTGTCCCGCCGAAATTTTTTTGCTGCCGCCGAGCCCCGACGCATACAGCAGAGCCCGCAAGCCTACGCAAGTCGTCTCACGCATTGCCCGCAAGCCCATGCGCACGATTTTCCGATTTTCGCCGACAAGCTGAACCAAATCGGCGACGGTGGCCATTGCCGCAATATCGATGTCGGTCGTGTAGGTTTGCACGTCGACGCCGCGCAGGTCGTTCATCAAGGCTTGGCTTAGCTTGAAGGCGACGCCCGCTCCGCAAAGATTTTTTTCGGGATAGGTGCAGCCGCGCTGATTGGGATTGACGACGGCGACGGCGGATTGAACGTCGGCAAGCGCGGGCAAGTGGTGGTCGGTGACAATCACGTCGAGCTTATCCTTGACGTTAGCGATTTCCTTTTCGTTGGTTATTCCGCAGTCGACGCTGATTAAAAGCTTCGTGCCGCCCGCCGCGATTTTCTCCATGGCGGGGACGTTGAGCCCGTAGCCTTCCGAGCGGTCGGGGATGTAATTTTCAACCACGGCGTCGAATTTGCGCAACGTCCGAATCAAAATGGCAGACGCGCTCATTCCGTCGACGTCGTAGTCTCCGTAAACGCAAATCTTTTCGCGGGCGTCGAGGGCTTGCTTGATTCTGTCGACGGCAGTGCGCATGTCCTTCATTGCGAACGGGTCGTTGAAAGGCGCGGCTTCGGGTGCCAAAAAATTTTTGACGGCCTGCGCGTCGCGTATCCCGCGATGATACAGAACTTTGGCGGTCAATTCGCTGACGCCCGTCTCCTCCGAAATTTTTTTCACGTCGAAGGGATTTGACTCCCTGACAATCCATTTCTTTCGCATGTCAAAGTCTCCGTCTCTTATTGCTTTGCCGCTTGATTGTACAATGCTTTAAGGCAACTGTCTACAAAAAAAATCCCCGCCACGATTCGGCGGGGAAAAATTTTTATTCGAGACACGCTTACAAGATTGAGCGATAAATTTCGGCGATTTCGTCTTTGGTGACGTCGCGGGGATTGCCGGGCGTGCAGGCGTCGGCGAGCGCGGAAGCGGCCAAGAAGTCGATATCTTCCGCCTTGACGCCGAGTTCGGACAACTTAGTCGGGATGCCAACGTCCGTGCTGAGTTTGCTGACGGCTTCGATTGCTGCGGCGCGATATTCCTCTTGCGTCATGGCGTCGACGTTCTTCACGCCCATGGCACGAGCAATTTCGCGGTAACGTTCGCCCGTGGCAGGCGCGTTGAACTTCAGGACGGGCGCAAGCAAAATCGCGCAAGCCGTGCCGTGCGGAATGTCGTAGACTGCCGACAGCGGATGCGCCATTGAATGATCTATGCCGAGCCCGACGTTTGAAAAGCCCATGCCCGCGATATACTGACCGAGTGCCATTTGTTCGCGGCCTTTCGGGTCGCCCTTGACGGAGGCGCGCAAATACTTGGAAATGATTTCAATCGCCTTGAGATGAACCATGTCGGTGAGTTCCCAGGCGCCCTTGGTTATGTAGCCTTCGATGGCGTGAACGAGCGCGTCCATGCCCGTGGCGGCGCAAAGTTTCGGAGGCATTGAGGCTGACATTTCCGAATCGACAATCGCGACGACGGGAATGTCTTTCGGGTCGACGCAGACGAATTTGCGATTCTTTTCGACGTCGGTGATGACGTAGTTAATCGTAACTTCGGCAGCGGTGCCGCTGGTCGTCGAGACGGCGATAATCGGCAAGCACTTGTTCTTGGTCGGTGCCACGCCCTCCAAGCTCCTGACGTCGGCGAATTCGGGATTTGTCATGATGATGGCGATTGCCTTGCTGGTGTCGATTGCCGAGCCGCCGCCTACCGCAACGATGATGTCCGCGCCGCACTTTTTGCAGAAGTCGACGCCCGTCTGAACGTTTTCGATAGTCGGATTCGCCTTGATGTTGTCGTAGATTTCAAAGGCGATGCCGTTCGCCGCCAACAGCTCCGTGACCTTCGTGGCGACCTTGAACTTGATTAAGTCCTTGTCCGTCACGAGCATAACTTTTTTGCAACCGCGCGTCTTGATTTCGGGAACGATTTCCTTAATTGCGCCTGGTCCGAAGTAAGACGTTTCGTTGAGGATGATTCTGTTTGCCAAGCTGAACACTCCCTCCAAAAGATTGACGTTATTTATCGTTGAATTCGCAACGAGTTAGGAAAATCCCTTCGCCCGCTAAAAGCAACGGAACGGCAGACGAGATCTAACGTTGCCTCGTTTAAAGGTAATATCCGCGTCAAGGCGCGCCTCAATTTTGCGCAAGCGTCGCGTTGAACTTTTCAATCAGCTTGACGGGCTTGTAGGATTCTTTAGCCTTACGCAAACCCGCAATGCCCATATCCTCTTCGCGGTTTATGTAAATCATGTCAGCCCACTCGTGCGCCACGAAGTTTTGATTAATCGCCGCGTAAGCCCCGCGAACGTTCGGGTCGGCCTTCTCGACGTGTATGACTGCCGTGTCCGAATTAAGCCGTTCTCCGAAGGTGAACGCCACAACTTTATCGTCAATCAAAATTGCGCCACCCTTTAGCTTGAAGGCGTCGAAGTGGTCAAAAATTTCGTGAATCGCTGCTTGCTCGTAGCAGATGAACGAATTGTCGGGATTGGCGCGCCTGTGTATTTCATACCAGTTGTTAAGCTCCTCGCGGCACTTCGGGATAATTTCTTCGGTTATCGACACGTAGCGGGCGTCGGGATATTCTTTGCGGAAGGCGTTGAGATGATTCTTCTTGCCGTGGAATTTTCGCCCCGAAAGATTAATCAAGTCCTGCGCCAGGTAAACATAGTCGAAGCGGTCGCGTTCGGGCGTGATGTCGAATTTCGCATGAGGATAGCGCGCCAGCTCGTCGGCAAAGATTTTTTCGACCAAGACGAACATAAATTTTTTGTCGCCGCGATTTTCCTCGGCGGTGCGCAAAATTTTGGTGATAGCGTCTTGCATTTTGTCTTGTGCGCCAATCGGTTGCCATGCCGCGAAAATTTCTTCATTGGCAGAGAAAATGTAAAGTACGTCGTCTTCTATTGCCCGGAGATAATCGCGCATCTTGCGCCACATAAAAAAATTGGTGAACGTGTACCCGGAATTTTCGCAATAGCGCGCCCCGAAATACTTATCGAACGTCGGCTTATCCGTGCAAGTCAGTTTCTGCAAATTTATAACAATCAGCTCCCTCGAATAACAATTCGGCAAGGTGAAACGCCTTTGCGCCGCCCAATTTTAAACCGCACAGGCAGTAATGGCAATACGCCGCAACTTTTTCCGTTTTGATTTGCGCGCAGTAGTCTTGCATGATTTGGCGCTTTTGCTCGTCGGTGTGCGGTTGGAAAAGACCCTTTGCGCCGTGAAGAAATCTTTTCGGGGCAAGCGCGGGGTTGCGCGGCGGCGGGGCGATAAGTGGGCTAGCAATGCGCATGCGTTGCGTATGGACGCGGCGATAACCTTTGAATCACGAGCGGTACGGCGCGTCCGCTGTTCTGCCGCTTCTAAAGCGGCCGCCAACAATCTTGGACGGTGATGGCCTCGCCATGATGATTCGGGTAGTGAAAAGTTTCGTCGGACAAAATCAGCTCCCAAATCGATTTGCAAAAAATTTCGGAGTGCCGCTCCTCGAAAATCGCCGAACAGTTGTGGCAGATTGAAATCATGGTTGAGCCGGGCGGGAAGTGTTCAAAGTGTTTAATCGCCCGCCATTCCTCGCGATAATCGTCGGGCATACGCGCCTCGAACTCGGCGACTTTGTACTTGTCGACGCAACAGCGAATTATCGGCAAGCCGAACCGTTCGCGGACGTAAGCTTGAACTTTGCGGCTCAAAGCGGGCGCGCCCCCGGTGAAGACGCAACTCGCCACGAAAAATTTTTCGCTCATGACAAAAGCCCTCTAAAAAATTTTATAACATCACGAGGCTAGCAATGCGCCAGCATTGCGTTCAAGCGCGGATGGTTAGTTTAAATCGTCGTCACGTTGAGGCGCGCTATCCGGGTCAAGCGTCACGCTTGCGTCACGTTGCCTTAAAGATTTTTTAGCCAACGTTCAACCTGCGCGGCGGACTGATTGACTTCCGCGCCGTGAATCACAAGCCCTTTGATAAAGTTGCCGTCGGACATTTCATACTTACTTGCTCAACCAAAGCGGAAATGAACGAGATGGAAAAATTTTTTATTATCGCGCTCGCGACAAAGAATAGAATTTTTGCTTGTCGTCGGGGTCAGTCGAATTAATCAGCCGGCACAGGTGACGGCAACGTTTAAATTCCGTGTGGGCTTCGCGCTTATAATTTTCGTCGAAGATGTGATACGGCTTGCCGCCGCGCAGGTTTTCAAAGACATTCATTGTTTACCAAAACCTTTCCGTGATATTGCAAGGGACAGAGCCCGCCGCGCTTGGCGAACTTGTCCCTTATTCCTAAACTTTGAACTTCCCGACCGCCTCTTGCATATCCTCCGCCATTTGCGAAAGGGCTTGACTGGAGGCGGCAATTTCCTCGTTGGAGGCGGATTGTTCCTCGGTGGCGTCGGATATTTTTTTCATGTTGTCGGCAGTCCGCTTGCTTATCTCGTCGATTGAATCAACCATTTTGACGATTTCAGCCGTTTCCTTCGACACTTCTTGCACGGACGAATTAATTTCATCCATTTGAGTCTTGATACCGTTGACCATTGAAAGGATTTGCCCGAATTGCTCGCCGACATCTCGAATCGCGCCCGTGCCCTGCTTGACTTCGTCGGTGCCGACTTGCATTGCCTCGACGGCGTCTTCGGTATCGGTTTGAATCGAATCGATACGGACTTTGATTTGCTCGGCTGATTCTTGAGACTGGGCGGCAAGCTTGCGAACTTCCTCTGCGACGACCGCAAAGCCCTTGCCGTGTTCACCAGCGCGGGCGGCCTCGATTGCGGCGTTGAGTGCCAACAGATTCGTCTGCTCGGAAATGGCGGAAATTGCCTCGACGATTTGCCCGATTTGGCGGCTGTTCTCGCCCAACTTCTTGACGACGTCAGCGGAAGCCATAACGGAGCGTTCGATACGTCCCATGCTGTCGACGGCGTTTGTCATTAGCTCGGAGCCCTTCTGCGCGGCTTGCGACGTTTGATTGGAAGTATTGGCGACGAGGCGCGATTTTTCTTCGACCGACCTGATATCCGTGAAGACGCTGTCGACGTGTTCCTTGGCGTTGTCAATGTCGTTCATCTGCTGATTGACGGCGTCGGAAACTTCATTGACGGTCTCGGCGACGTGCACGGACGTATCAGCCGACTGTTGAGAGTTAGCCGTGAGCTGTTGAGAGGAGGCGGCCACTTGCTCGGACGTGGATGACATCTTCGCGATAAGATTCCGGATGTTGTCCTTCATGGTGTTGAAGTCACGCGTCAAGGAGCCGATTTCGTCAGCGGAGGTGATTTGCAAGTCTTGCATTTTTAAATTGCCCTTCGCCATTTGAATCGAATACTCTTCAAGCTTGGATACGGGCGTCGTGATTGTGTTGGCGAAGACGACGCAAATGCCGAACGCCAACGCGAAACCGACGACAATCAGCACCGAGAAGAGCATACGCAAATTGCTCAGCGGCGCGAAAACAAAATCCGACGGAACCGTGATGCCGATAAGCCAGCCGGTCGCGGGCACCGTCGAAAAAGCAAAAACCATATCTTCGCCGTTAATCGTCACTTCAAAGTATCCGTTGCCCTGCCTTGCCATTTCGTCGAAGTGCTTGCCCAAGCCGTCGATATCGCGGAAATTTTTGTTGGGCTCGCCGAACTGCGCGGTCGCCAAAATATTTCCGTTGGGCTCGGTGATAATGCCCGCGCCCACGCCGTGATAGTTCATTGCCTTAGCGCGATTCGCCAAAGTGTCAAGAGAAATGCCAAGGCAAGTCGCGCCAATGAAGTTTCCGTTCGCCGTGACGGGCGTGGCAACCGCCACAATCAATTTATTCGTGTTCACGTCGACGTAAGGCTCGGTGATTGCCGCTTTCCCCGTCTGCTTAGCCAACTGATACCACGGGCGCGCCTTCGGGTCGACTTTGCCCGTGCGGTCGCCCGCGTTGTAGCTGCGGAAGTAGCCGTCCTCCAAGCCCAAGGACATTTCCAAAATTTCGCTGTCGGACGTGATTGTGCCCAAAATTTCGCGCGTCTTGAGTTGAGCCATGTTGCCGCCCAAGCTCGTTAAGCCGTTGGACGTGCTGACGCCGAAAGCCTTTTTCGTTTCAATCCAGCCGTTGAGTTGAGAGGCTTCCCTGTCCACCGTCACGCGCAGTTCGCTGTCGACGCTTTTGCCGAGTTCGCTGCTTGAGAAGAAATAGCTGACGACGCACACGACCGCCACCGCCATTCCCATCACCAAAGCCAATGCCAAAAATTTTTGTCTGAGTTTCATCGCCTTACCCTCCATTAGATTTGATACAGGAAAATTTTTTTCGGCTTAGGCTTTAGTTTTCCTGCAGACGAAGGAAAAAATCAAAATGGAAAATCTTTGCCCGACTCAAGAAAAATCTTGCCGCCAATCACGTTGACTGTTATAATCGCGGCGTGTTCAACATTTTGAAAGGAGTTTTATTGTATGGCCAAACCCGGCAAAGTGTTTATCTTCTTCAACTGCGACGCCGCCAAAAGCGAGGCGTCAATGAATATTTTTTACAACCGCACGGTCTATAAGGACACGAAGACTTCGCGGAAGAGTCTCTGGAAGAAAGTCAAAGAGGAATACGGCGCGGAACGAATTCAAATCGCGGCGGAAAATCTTCCCGACGTCGAAGTTGCGATAACCGAAGGCGACCCCGTCGAGGCGAGCAACTTCATTCAGTTCGGCGCGATTCGGGCTTTCGAGTGCTATTGAGGTTTTCCCATGACCGCAAAGAAAATCGCACTCTTCATCGACGCAGACAACATTTCCGCCAAGTTCGGCAAGCAAATCTTTGACGCGTTGGAAGGGCGCGGCGAAATTTTCATCCGCCGAATCTACGGCAACTGGGAAAAACTTTCGCTCCACGGCTGGAACGATTGCATTTTGAATTATTCGTTGCGCGCCGTTCAACAGCCCGACTTCGCTACGGGCAAGAACGCGACCGATATGTCTTTGACGATTGACGCAATGGACGTGCTCCACGACGGCAAGGCTGAAGTCTTTGCTCTGGTCTCCAACGACAGCGACTTTACGCCGCTTGCGATACGTCTTCGCGAAGGCGGCATGAATGTTATCGGGCTCGGCTCCGCGCAGGTGTCGAATTCTTTTCGCGCAGCCTGCAGTGAGTTCATTGACTTGACCGCGCAGATTGAAGTTCAAACCGTCCCGCCGCCGCCCAAGGTCGTGAAAAAATTTTCCGCCGCGCAGGAAAAAATTTCTTCGGTGCAACTGTCGTTGTTCGACGAGGATAAAGCCGTTGAGCCTGCGCCGCCGCCCGCGACGTTGCCGGCTGAAATTGTTCCCGCGACGGTTGCGGCAAGCCCTAAAGTCATTTCCATTGACGACAGAAAATTGCAGAGCGAACGCGACAAAAAAATTCAGCTGGTGCATAACACTTTGCACGAATCGGCGGCGGCTCATGCGGACGCGACGGGCTTCTTGTCCATAAATTACGCGCGGCAGGATTTGAAGAATAAAAATTTCGGATTCACCGTTCGCGATTTCGGATATGGTCAGCTTAAAGAATTTATCGTTGCCTTCCCGAAATTGTACGAAAGTCGACAAGACGATTCGGGACAAAATTTCTGCTATCGTTGCCGCACCGTCGAGCGGAAAAATTCCGACGCCGTTCAAAATCAGATTCATGACGTTTTGCGCGAGGCGGCTGCCTTGCACGAGGACGCGGACGGCTTTGTCAATCTGTGGTGGGCTTGCGAACTCATCGGCAAGAAAAAAAATCTTTGTCGCGAAGTCAAAAGCCTCAGCCACAAAGATTTGACGGCGTTCATATCGGGCGCGCCCGACCTTTATGAGGCGGCTCAAATCGGCGGAGATTTTTGCTACCGTTGCCGCAACGTCAAACAGAAAATTTTGGACGACAACGACCGACTGCAACGCTTGCATACGATTTTGCAAGAAACGGCAAAGGTTCACGGTGACGAAAAAGGTTTCGCCACGTTGAGTTGGGCGGGCGACGCTATCGGCAAAAAAAATCTCAGCATAAAGGGTTCGGGGCACAGCACGTTGAGCAAATTCATTGCCGCCTTTCCGAATCTTTACGAAGTCAAAGGCAAAGGGACGACCATTTCCTATCGTTGCCTTGCCGCCGCGCCGAAAAGTTCTGCCGCCAAAGACAAGCTCAAATCGATTCATGACGTCTTGCGCGAGGTGGCGACGGCTTACACCGACTTGAACGACGCCGGCGGCTACACGGCTCTGAATCGCGCGGGCTTGAAGGCTCACGAACGGAAACTCGACATTAAAAGCTTCGGCTACAGTTCGTGGAGCAAATTCGTTTCTGACTTCCCGAATCGCTACGCCGTCAAGAAATTGGGCACGCTCGTCTACTATCGTTGCCGATAAGTTCAAAAATTACTTTGACAAATCTGTAGACAAAAAAAAAGGCGTCATGTATAATTCCTGAAAATATTACACTAAGGAGGAGGCTCGTTTAAGGGGCGTCCTCCTTTTGCAAGGGGGAGCGGGTGGGTTTAGGCTCCAACAATAAAAATACATTGGGAAGGAGGATATTTTTCAACTCGGAGGATTTTTTTTCTGTCAAAATGTAAGGAGGTTACAACATGAGCGACGGAGGCGGTTCGGCATTTGCCGTAGCGCAACAGATCGGTAAGTCATTGTTCCTGCCGATTGCCGTGTTGCCGTTCGCGGGCGTCTTGTTGGGTATCGGCGCATCCTTTTCAAACCCGACGACAATCGCAGCTTACGGCTTGGAGGCGACGCTTCACCCCGGCAGTGCGCTGTTTAGTTTCATGCTTATTCTTTCAAACGTCGGCGGCGCCATCTTCGGCAACTTGCCGTTGATATTCGCGCTGGCGGTCGCGCTTGGCATGGCGAAGAAAGAAAAAGGTATCGCCGTTCTTGGCGCAGCAATTTTCTATCTCGTCCTCTTGACGACGATTCACGTTTTCCTCGGACTCGACGGCTCGCTTCACGCGGACGGCTCCATTGACCCCAGCGTCAAGGAAGGCGCGATAACGTCAGTCCTCGGTATCACCACGTTGCAGATGGGTGTTTTCGCCGGTATCATTACGGGCTTGGTTGCAGCTGAACTGTGCAATCGTTTTTATAAGATGCAACTTCCGCCCGCGTTCTCATTCTTCGGCGGCACGCGCTTTGTCCCGATTGTTTGTATGATTTTCGGCATCGTGACGGGCGTCATTCTGTATTTCGTTTGGCCGTTCGTTCAGAGCGGTATCTTCGCGCTCGGCGGCATCGTTCAAGCGGCGGGCTACTTCGGCACGTTCTTCTTCGGTTGCTGCGAACGTGCGCTTATCCCGTTCGGCTTGCACCACATTTTCTACCTGCCGTTCTGGCAGACGGGTCTTGGCGGCACCGCCGTTATCGACGGCCAAACCGTCATGGGCGCACAAAACATTTTCTTCGCGGAATTGGCTTCGCCGAACACGGAGCATTTCTCGGTTGACGCGGCGCGCTTCCTCATGGGCAAGTTCCCGTTCATGATGGCGGGTCTTCCTGCGGCGGCGTTGGCTATGTACACCTGCGCGCGTCCCGAAAAGAAAAAGGCTGCGGGCTCGTTGCTGTTCTCGGTCGGCTTGACGTCGTTCCTCACGGGCATCACGGAGCCGATTGAATTCACGTTCCTCTTCCTTGCGAAGGAACTCTTTGCCATTCACGTATTCTTTGCGGGTTGCTCGTTCGCTGCCTGCCACATCATGGGCATAGCAATGGGCACGACGTTCTCCGACGGCTTGATTGACTTTATCCTTTACGGCGTACTGCCCGGCAACTCAAAGACGGGCTGGGTCATGATGTTGCCGTTGTTCGCGGTCTTCGCAGTCATCTACTTCGTGACGTTTAAGTTCTTCATTATGAAATGGGACCTCAAGACTCCGGGTCGTGAAGCTGACGACGAGGAAGTCAAGATGATGTCCAAGGCCGACTACCAGAAGGCCACGGGCGTTGGCGTTGCGGGCGGCGGCGCAGGCTCGGCTGCTCTTGCTAGCCTCACTCCCGACCAGCAGAAATCGGCTACCATTCTTAGCGGTGTCGGCGGCGTCGATAACGTCACCGAAATCGACTGCTGCGCGACTCGTCTGCGCTTGACGCTGGTTGACGGCACCAAAGTCAACGAAGCTATCCTCAAAGGCACGGGCGCGGGCGGCGTCGTTATCAAGGGCAACGCGATTCAGGTTATCTACGGACCGAGCGTCACGATTGTCAAGGCGAACTTTGAAGAATTCGTCGAAGACATCCGCGCAGGCAAGATTGACCGTTCGATTCTGGAAGGCGCAAGCGGCGGCGGCGCGGCGGCGGCTCCCGAACCCGAAAAGCCCAAGATGCAAGACGCAACGTTCGGCGCGCACCTTACCGGCCGCATGATGCTCATGAACGAAGTCCCCGACGACGGCTTCTCTTCGCGCGCAATGGGCGACGGCGTGGCGGTAGACCCGACGGAAGGCAAGCTCGTTGCTCCTGCCGACGGCACCATTACGCTCATCTTCCCGACCAAGCACGCTATCGGCATGGTCACGCCCGAAGGCGCGGAACTGCTCATGCACATCGGCATCGACACCGTCAAGCTCAACGGCGAGAACTTTGAAGTTCACGTCACCGACGGGCAGGAAGTCAAGCGCGGCGATTTGCTTGTCACGTTCGACATCCCCGCTATCAAGAAGGCGGGCTATCCTGTCGTCACGCCGCTCATCGTCACCAATTCTTCCGCTTACGGCACAGTTCGCCCGCTCAAGACCGGCGACGTCAAAGCGGGCTCCGACGACTTGCTTGAAGTCCTCGGCTAATCCGTTCACGTTCCAACAATCCGAGTGAAAAATATTCTTCGTTAAAGCCCGTCGACTGCGGCGGGCTTATTCTTTTGGAGGTGTCAAATTGACTGCTTACATAAAAATCGCGGCGATGATAACTTTGCTGATTTTCTTGCCGCCCGTCGGTTGGCTGGTCATGTATAAGTATTCGACCTTCGACAGGCTGACCAATGTCATAATTGCCGCCGCGTGCCTGGCGTTTTTCGTCTACGCGAACATTTCGGCGGGCAACTTGAGCATTTTGGGCGGCGACAAAAGTTTTGAAGTCCGCACGACGCCCGAAGTCTTCCGAGAAAAATTCAACGCCTCCGCGCAAAGATTGGCTCCGAACTTGGACGTAACGATTGACGCGCCTTTGACTGTCGACGGGCAAAAGTTCCGCCACGAATTCGCGCCCAACCTCACGCTTGAAGGCACGCTTGACGACACGGGCAAAGTTGCCGAGCTGAAACTTTTCGCCGAGCCGCAAAATCAAGACGAATCGTTTCGAGTGATTAACGTCCTTGGCTTGCTGATAGCGACGCTGAATCCCGAGCTGGACGCCGAAGACCGAGGCGAAGTCATGCGCGATTTGCGTATGCTCAAAGAAGTTTCGACCGAAGGCACCTACGACTGGACGACAGAGCGCGGGCTTGTAACTTATTCCGTGCACGCCGACAAGGGTAAGTCAACCTTTACCGCCGAGTTAAAGTAAATCGTCCGCCAATAAAAAAATCCCGCCGAATCATTTCGACGGGGTTTTTCGTTTGCGAGCGATTAAACAAGCAGAATCTTGCCAGCGGGTGAATAAATTTCGCTGAGCAAAAAGCCTGTCGGGATACCGGTTGCGACAACATGACGTTGCATCGCGCTGCAACCGCTTGACGATTTAAGTTAATCGCCGTGCCGGAACGCAACGTTGCCTCCCGCGCAGATTATAACAAAAAAACCGCCGCGAACATTCTGCGACGGACTTCAGTACTGCCTTAAGGATTATTTCTTCTGTTCGGCAAGGAATTGCGCCAACGTCTTGCCGCCGACGCCCCAATTATCCAAATCGTTCTCTTTGACAAGGACGTAGAAAAATTTTTCGTCGACGCCCAAAATTTCGCTTGCGGTCTTGGTGAGCCCCGCGATAAGTTTTTCCTTTTGCTCCTTGGTCGGGTGCACCGCATCGATTGAAATCAACGGCATGATTCATTCCTCCTCAAGATAAAAGTTTGATAACGGCATTGCCGACGCTGGCTGCCGACGCGGGATTTTGTCCCGTGACGAGCCGCCCGTCAACTTCAACGTGATTAGACCAGTTCGCCGCCGCTATGTGATTCGCGCCGTGAGCCTTGAGCGTCGTCTCCAACAGGAACGGCACAATGTCCGTCGCTTGAACTGCCGCCTCTTCGCCGTTGGTGAAGGACGTCATTGTCTTGCCGTCGACAAGATATGTTCCGTCGCTAAGCTTGACATTTACCAGAGCCGCAGGACCGTGGCAGACCGCCGAGACAATGCCGCCGCGTTCGTAAATTTCGCGCGTGATTTTTTGAATCGCCGCGCTGTCGGCAAAATCCCACATGACGCCGTGACCGCCCGCGAAAAATATCGCGTCGTAATTTTCGGCTTTCGCGTCATCAAGTTTGATTGTGTTTGCAAGCTTGCTTTGAAAATCGACGTCATCCAAAAATTTTTTGTTGACCGCGTCGTTGAAGTCGAGGCTGTCGCCGTCAATGGGGGGCTTGCCGCCCTTAATCGACGCAATGTCGTAAGAAATGCCCGCCGCAACGAATTTTGCAAGCGGGTGCGTCAATTCGCTGAGCCAAAAGCCCGTCGGGATACCCGTCGCGCCCTTGACGTTGTTGCTCGTCACGATGCACAAAATTTTTTTCATAAGCAACACCTCAATCAAAATTTCTCCGACAAAGTGATTTTCGTCGGCGCGGTTACTTTTAAAAAGTAACCAAACAGCGGACGCGCTCTAACGTTGCGCCGCTTAGAGTTTTCGCCCGCGTTTGAACGCAACGCTGCGCATTGCTAGCCTACCGATTAAAATTTTTCAGACAAAGTGATTTTCGTCGGCGCGGTTACTTTTAAAAAGTAACCAAACAGCGGAC
>CAMJMR010000015.1 GCA_946407095.1 uncultured Selenomonadales bacterium
CCGAAAAAAATATCCGGATTGATTTTACATTCGGATCAGGGTGCACAATTTACTTCTCACGAATTCACTTCTTTCTGCAACTCGGTCGGCGTGATTCAGAGTATGAGCCGCGCCGCTTGTCCTTACGACAATTATGGAACGCTCCAAGGAGCAGTTGTACAAAGCCATAGATGATTTTGTCTACGTTTTTTACAATCACGTTCGTCCTCATTCTTTCAATGATAATTTGACGCCTTTTCAGAAACGTTCGTTATAGCCTTTCTTGTTACAATTTTTCTTGACCAATACAAACGACAGTGTAGACACAGGAATGGCTACAAAAAGAACCCCGAGCTAGCGACTCGGGGTTCAAGCGTTTCATAGCAAAATCTTCGTTTTATGGTGTAACGATAACCACGGGCTGTGTGTCTTTTAGAAATGCCTGTCCAGCCACTTGCAAACGAAGCAGAGGGCGATTGGGCAGTTGTCGGCTCTGATTTGGCGTTTCGATAGCTTTCGAGTTTAAGTATCTACTTTCTTTCACCGGGGAAAGAAAGTAGCAAAGACCCGCTTTAAAAGCGGGGAACAGCGTGAACGCGGCGACCGCCCTTAAGTCGTCGATGACTTTCAACGCGCTATCTGGGTCAAGATTCAAGCTTGCGCCGCTACGCGCGGAGCGGATACCGACCACCGACGAAACGTCCGCGCTGCCCGAAGCCTTGTGTGCGCCGCTACTTCGTATCACGCTCAGTACTCGGCGCGGCCGTCATCCATGACGGCCTCAAACTTCACGGCGCATTGGCGACCTCGTAAAAAAAAATTAGCGACAGACTTTTTCAAGCCTGCCGCTTTTTGTTTGCGAAATTTTTTAAGCCGTGACGGCTCCCGCAGTGTAGCCCGCTTTGTTAATCGCCTCGCGCAAAACGTCGTCCGAAATGTTTTCCTTCAAACCGACCTGCGCGGACTGCTTTTCAAGACTGGCCGCCGCAATCGTCACGCCGTCGACCTTCTCAAGCGCGCGCACGACGCGGTAAATGCATTTCTCGCAAGTCATGCCGTCAACGTCAATAGTGCGGTGCAACGGGAACTTTTCAATCTTCTCGACGCGGGCACGATAGCTGTCGTCCAATGCCTTTTGCATGTTACAACCGCCTGCACAACCCGCGCAGCCGTCCTCCGAACAACAAGCCGCCTCGCCCTTGAAGAACGCGCGATAAGCCGTCCTGAGCCCGAAGACGAACGCCGCCGCTATCACCGCTCCAAGTATAATCGTTGCCGTCATTTGAATTCATCTCCGTGTTAGGGAATTAGAGCAACAGAGCAACAGGGAAATAGGGAAATAGTCTGCTTCCCTTATTCCCTTATTCCCTTGTTCCCTGCTTCCCTACAATCATTCAAAGCCCAAAAGCTTGCCGCCCTGATAGACGATAAGCGACGCCACCCAAGCGACCGCCGTCGTGTAGAAGAATACGAACGCCATCCACTTGAATCCTTGCGCCTCTTTCTTGACGGTACCCAGCGCGGTCATGCACGGCGAATACAGCAGACTGAAAACCATAAACGCCAACGCCGTCAGCGGAGTGAACGCGCCGCCCATTGAAGTTGCCATCATGGTTTCGGCGGATTCGGCAACGTCTTCGTCTTCGGTAGAAATGTCATCGCCCGCGCCGTAGAGTATGCCCATCGTCGAAACGACCGCCTCTTTAGCCAAGATACCCGTCACGGCAGCCGCGCCCGCTTCCCAAGTGTCAAAGCCTTGCGGGGCGAAAATCACGGACGTCGCCGAGCCTATGCTTGCCAAGTAACTGCTGTCCATGTCTTCGGTCATGCCGTCCGAATTGAAACTGCTGAGGAACCAAATTATGACGCTCATTGCAAAGATAATCGTGCCGGCCTTAATCAAGTAGCCCTTGCCCTTGTCCCAAGCCTCAAGCAAAACGGTTTTGGGGTCGGGCAGGCGATAGGGCGGCAACTCAAGCAGGAAGGTCGATTGTTGCTCTTTGAACATCGTCGAGCTTAAAACTTTCGCCATAACAATCGCCGTGATTATGCCGAGGAAATACATGGCGAAGACGACGTTGGCGACGTTATCGGGGAAGAACATCGCCGCGAACAGCGCGATAATCGGGACTTTCGCGTTGCAGGTTATGAACGGCGTCACGAAGATTGAAATCATTCTGTCCTTGTGCGTGTCGAGCGCACGATTTGCCATAATGGCGGGGACGGCGCAACCGAAGCCCATCATCAGCGGCATAATCGATTTGCCCGACAAGCCTGCGCGGCGCATAATCGGATCCATTATGAAGGCGACGCGAGCCATATAGCCCGTGCCGTCGAGGAAACTCAAAATGATAAACAGCGTGAAAATCAGCGGCACGAAGTTGATAACCGCGCCGACGCCCGCGATAATGCCGTCCGAAACGAGCGACTGCATCCAACCTTCGACGCCCGCCGCCTCCATTGATTCTGCCGCCCAAGGTACAAGCGTTTCGTCGAAAAATTCGCCGACGATATCGGCAAGCGGCTGACCTATCCAGTTGAACGAGATTTGGAACATCAGATAGAATATCGCAATCATGAGCAGAATCGACGTGACACCGTTGGCAAGGAAAGAGTCGAGCTTTTCAGTGAGCGTCTTGCCCGCCGCGCTGACCGTCACCGCGCTTGCCATAATCTTGTCAATCAAATCGTAGCGCGCCGAAATAATTTCTTCTTCGACCTTCGCGGGAGCCAAGCCGCTGCGTTCCAGGTTGCGGACGCGTTCGATGTGTTCGCTGATAAGCTTGCTCGGCGTGTAGTTCGTCATTACGGCGTTCGTGAAGACGTCAAGCAGTTTGCGGACGCTTTTGTTGCTGCGCCCGACGGTATTGGTCACGGGCATCCCGAAGGCGGCTTCAAGCTTCTTCATATCGATTTTAATGCCGTGACGTTCGGCCTCGTCCATCATGTTGAGGTTGAGGATAAGCGGAATGCCGTTTTCCATTAGTTGAATCGTAAGGAACAGGTTGCGCGCTATGTTCGACGCGTCGATAATGTTTACGACTATGTCGGGCTTGTTGGTCTTGAAGAAATCGCTGACGACCTGCTCTTCCTGCGAGCGGGCGTTGATTGAATAAGTGCCGGGCAAGTCAATGACGGAAATTTTTCTGCCGTTGTGTTCAATGACGCCGACCTTCTTGTCGACGGTGACGCCCGGCCAATTGCCGATTTTCTGCCGCGCGCCCGTGAGTTCGTTAAAGATTGTCGATTTGCCGGTATTGGGGTTGCCGGTCAAAGCTACGGATAATGCTGACATGTTCAAGCCTCCTTGTTCAGCCTACTTCGGAAACTTCAATCTGCGCGGCGTCGTCGCGTCTCATAGCGAGGTTGTAAGAGCGGAGGCGCAGTGCAATGGGGTCGCCGAACGGAGCCGAGTTCAAAATTTCTACGCGCGTGCCGGGGATTAAGCCCATGGTCATGAGGCGTTGCTTGAGTGCCGATTCGCCGACGGAATCAATACGCACGACCATTCCCGGTCTTGTATCTTTAAGCGTCAATGTCATCACTCCCTGAAAAATATTTTCGTTTACTTCCCGCGCAGTTTATCACGCGTGAAAACAATTATCAACACCTTGCGAAAAAATTTTGCCGGGCGACGTGCCATTCCTCATTGCGCATTAAAAAAGAGCCGCTCCGCAACGGGAACGACTCTTTTTATTTTTTTCGACGCGTCAAAGCATGGACAGCCCTATCACGCCGAAAAGCAAGCCGACCATCCAAAAGACGAACACGACTTTGACTTCCGACCAGCCGCCCAGCTCGAAGTGGTGATGCAACGGACTCATGCGGAAAATGCGCTTGCCCGTCGACTTGAACGAAATGACTTGCAGGATAACCGACAACGCCTCGCAGACGAAGACGAAGCCCACGACCGCCAACAAAATTTCTGTGTGCGAAAGAATGCCGACTGCCGCGAACGCGCCGCCCAATGCCAACGAGCCCGTGTCGCCCATGAAAATTTTCGCAGGGTGGAAGTTGAATCTCAAAAAGCCCACGCACGCTCCGACCGTCGCCGCGCAGAATATCGCCAAGTCGTTATGTCCCGTCAAAATGCAAATCACCGCGTAGCAACTCGCCGCTATCGCCATGCAGCCCGCCGCCAAGCCGTCTAGCCCGTCCGTCAAGTTGACCGCGTTCGACGCCCCGACCACTACAAAAAACATGAACGGCACGTACCAACCGCCCGCGTTAATCGTCACGTCGACGACGGGCAGCCATATCGTCGGGTTGAAGTCAATCAGCAATTCGCTCGCCACAAGCGTCGTCACGATGACGATTAGGATTTGCCCCGCCAACTTGTAGCGGGCAAGCAGACCTTGATTGTGTTTGCGGACGACCTTCAGATAATCGTCAATGAATCCCAAAATGAAGTGTCCGAGCAGAATGAACAGCGCAAGGAAAATTTCCGCGTTCCAATCGGCTTGAATCAGCGTGGCGGCGACAATCCCCGCAATTAAAAAAATTCCGCCCATAGTCGGCGTGCCGCTCTTGACCATATGACTTTTGGGACCTTCGGCGCGTATGCTCTGCCCGAATTTCAATCGGTGCAGAATCGGTATGCAAATCGGCGCAAGCAGAATCACGACGCCCGCCGCAATCGCTCCCGCTATCAAAAGTTTTTCCATTTAATGATGTCCCTTGCCTAAAAATTTTTTAACCGCTAAAGCTCAGTGCTTTAAATCAGCTCGATAATTTTTTCCATGTGCATGACATGCGAAGCCTTGAAAAGAATCGTATCGCCGTCGCGGACAATCTCCAAGATTTTTTTCGCGGCGTCTTCGTGCGTGTCGAAGGTGTAGACTTCCTTCAAGCCCGCGTCGCGCGCGCCCGCCGCTATGAACTTGCCCAAATCGCCCAACGTTATCAGCACGTCGAATTTGTTTTCGACAAGCTCCGCGCCTATCTCGCGGTGAACGGCCTCCGATATATCGCCAAGCTCCATCATATCGCCCAGGACTGCTATCAATCGCCCGTCGTAAATTTCAGACGCCGTCTTAATCGCCACGCGCATGGAGGCGGGGCTCGCGTTGTAGGAGTCGTTGACAATCGTCAAGCCGTCGCGTCTGATAACCTCGAAGCGCATTTTCGTCGTAGTCAAAGTGGAAATGCCGCGCTGAATTTCCTCGACGCTCAAGCCGCACGCCAAGCCCGCCGCTATAGCCGCCAAAGCATTCGACACGTTGTGACGACCAAGCATGGGAATTTCAAAGTCAAAATCCTCGCCGCGATAACTCAACGTGAATTCCGTCGACACGCTGCCGATTAAAACGTCTCGCGCCGTCACGTCGGCAGGAAGTTCCAAGCCGTAAGTCATGACGTTGACGCCTTCGCCCGCCAAGCTTTTCATGCCCGCCGTGTGACGATTGTCCGCGTTGAGGATAATCGTGCCGCCGCTTTGAATCGCCTCGACCAATTCGCCCTTCGCCCGCGCGATGTTTTCGATTGAGCCCAAAAGTTCAATGTGCGCCTCGCTGACGTTAGTGACAATCCCAATCGTCGGCTTGACGACCTTCGCAAGCGATTCAATCTGTCCAAGCCCGCGCATGCCGATTTCGACGACCGCCGCGCAGTGCTTGTCGTTCAGCTCCAGCAACGTCATGGGGACGCCGACCTCGTTGTTGAAGTTGCCGGAAGTTTTGTTGACGTGACCAAGTCCGTTGAGGGCGGCGGCAGTCAAATCCTTAGTCGTGGTCTTGCCGTTTGAGCCCGTGACCGCGACGACGGGAATGTCGAAACGGTCTCGCCACGCGCCCGCGATTTGCCTGTAAGCCGTCAAGGTGTCGTCGACTTTCAAAACAACGCCGTCGATGTCTTTGTCGAAAGTTTTGCTGACGACAACCGCCGCCGCGCCCTTTTTGAAGGACTCCTCGACAAAATCTTCGCCGTTGAAAATTTCGCCCTTCAACGCCACGAACAACGCGCCGCTCGTAACCTTCCTGCTGTCGGTCGTCACGCACTCGAAAAACATTTCAGCCTTGGAATTCGTCACTGCGCCCGTAACCTGCGCGGCTTCCGCCAAACTCAACTTATCCACCAAGATTAGCCTCCTTGATTGCAAAAAAAAATTAAAAGGTTACTTCGACCGTCTGCGAATCGATAACCTTAGCCGTCAAGATTTTTTCCGAAGTCTCGTTCTTGACTTTGACCAATGCGCCGATTCGCCCGCGCGTCATTACGATGCCCCGCGCCATAGCTTGAATGCCGTTGTATCTTATGATTATGTTGACGCGCTGACCCGAATTGACGGCGATGGGCTGTTGAAAGTAGCCCTTGGTGACGGGTGAGCCGCCGCGAATGAATCTGTGCGGAACAAGCCCCGCGACTTCGGACACGTCCTTGACATACTCGTTGCGCCCGTCAATCGCGACCTCGGCGACGTGAAAATCTTCAGCCGTCACGGGCACTTCGATTCGCAAGTCGTGATTGGCGACGATGACCGCGTCGTAAACTCTGACGTTCGCGGTAAAGCTGACCGTCCTGTGAAGCCTGCCGTTCACGAAGATGGAGGCGCGCACGGGTGTCAAGCCGGTGTAGCTTATCTGCGTGGGCAAGCCGGCTTTCACGTCGACGACGCCTTCGGGCAATTTGATATCGGGCGCGCTTTGCATGAAAAATATTTCGTGACGTCTGGTCTCGCCGCGCTCGGCAAGAGCATCTTCCAAGGCGTCGAAGGCAACTGCTTGCAGTTCCGCGCCCATTATCGTATAAGCAAAAGTATGCGGCGTCAAACTCATTGCTAAGATTAACGCCGCGACGAAAAATATTTTCTTCATGTTAAATTATCGTTTCAAGCCATTGGCGGTCTCAAGCATTGAGTCGGAAGTCGTGACCGCCTTTGAATTCGATTCGTAAGCGCGCTGGGCGACAATCATGTTGACCATTTCCTCGACGACCTGCACGCTCGACATTTCAATGGTGCCTTGCGCCAAAACGCCTGCGCCGTCGGCTCCGGGCTCGCTTTCAATCGGTGCGCCGCTTGCCGCCGTCTCAAGGAAAAGATTTTTGCCATAAGCGTAAAGTCCTTCGGGATTGATGAAGCGCACAAGCGTAATCTGTCCTATTTCGGTTTGCGTGCCGCCCGTCGGGGTGTCGGAAACGCGCCCGTCGGAACTGATAACGACGCTGTCAATCGTGGCGTTTTCTTCAAGCGTGATGTTCGGGATAAGCAGGAAGCCTTCGCTTGTGACGAGGCGGCGTTCCGAATCAAGCTTGAAGGAGCCGTCGCGGGTGTAAGCCGTCGTGCCGTCGGGCAGTTGGATTTGGAAGAAGCCTTCGCCCTGAATGCCTATATCAGTCGGGCGGTCAGTCGTCTGCAACGGACCTTGCGTAAAAATTCTGTTGGTGGCCGCCACTCGCACGCCCAAGCCGACTTGCAAGCCTTGCGGGTATTGGGTGCCGTTGCCGCTGGTGCCGCCCGCGTCGCGCAGCGTCTGATAAAGCAAGTCTTGAAATTCTGCGCGGACTTTCTTGTTGCCGTAGGTGTTGACGTTGGCGATATTGTGCGCAACCACGTCCATGTTCGTCTGCTGCGCCTTCATGCCCGACGCCGCCGACCACAGCGATCTCATCATAATTCAAGCATCTCCTTAAACTAAATGTCATTTTTCTTTGGGCGTGTCGGTATAAATCACCGCGAACCTTGATTTAGAGGCCGCCCAAGGACGGGCGGCCGCCCGCCGACGCATTTGCGTGATGCAAATACCGTCGGCGGCAACCACGCTGAAATTATCGGACGGTGCGGCTTGCGACCTTTCGCCCCTGCGAGGCACCCTTTTCTTTGACCGCACAAAGAAAAAGTAGATCCTAAACATAAAAGCTAATCGAAACGCCGATTCGGAGCCGACAAATCAAATTTACCAACTGCCCCTAAATCTATATCGGCAAGATTCTATTCTGCATTAAAATTTTTTGCAAGGGCGAACGAAAAAAATCCCGTTTTGCCACAAGATTTTCAGTATGCGCTGATATAATCGCTCAAACTTAAGAAACGATTAACGAGGTGGAGGAAATGAAGCTAAGGCGATTGCTCTGGGCGCTGCTCTTGATTTCCGCCGTAAGTCTTTCAAGTCTTTGCTCGGCAGCGGCGTTGAAGTACGGCGACAGAGGCGACGGGGTCAAAGAAATTCAAACGTATCTCATAGCGCAAAACCTTCTTCACGCGGAGGCTGACGGCGTCTACGGCTCGTCGACCGTCAATGCGATAAAAAATTTCCAAGAGGCTCTCGGTCTTGAAGTCGACGGCGTTTGCGGCGCGTTGACTTACAAAATCTTGCGGGCAGCCGCCTTCGACGAAATTGACATTAACACTTTCCAACTCGGCGATTACGTTCCCGATTATCAACTTCCCGCCGCGTCAAGCTCAAGCTCGGCAAGTTCGGTGCTAAGCGCGGTCAGCACCGTTAAGCAGGTTGCCGAATACGCGGGCGTCGGCGATATCATCAAGCTCGGCATGGAAGGCGACGGCGTTGTCGACCTCCAAAATAAATTGATTGAGCTGGGCTACTACGAAGGCGATGCGCACGGCGTGGCGGACGCTTCGACGATTGGCGCGTTGAAAAATTTCCAGCGCAGTTGCGGCATTGCGGCGGACGGCATTTGCGGACGCAGAACTTATTCGGCACTTGACGGCAACGACGATTACAGCGGTGAAGACGAATTCGGCATTCCCGCCTACAGCCGCGTCGTCTACGTCGAGGCAACCGCCTACTCCAGCGCAGAGCCCGGCTTGAGTGCTTACACCGCCACGGGCGAAATTTGCCGCCGCGGGATTATCGCGACAGACCCGAATTTCATTCCGCTCGGCACGCGGGTTTTCATTCCCGGCTACGGCTACGCTGTGGCAGCGGACATTGGCGGCGCGATTGTCGGCGATGTTGTCGACCTTGCGTTCGATTCCGTAGGCGAATGCCATGAGTGGGGACGCCGCGTCGTGCCCATGTACATTCTTGAAGATTGATTCGTATCGTTACATAAGAAAATCCCTCGTCAATCGGCGGGGGATTTTTTTTTGCGAAGTCCTTGCTATCCCCCCCCCCCGCTGTGTGCTTTAATGAATCGGGACAAACTTCAAGCACAAGGAGGAAAACTTCATGAGCACAACGGATATTTTGAGTAAACTTTTGGCAGAAAGAAAAAATCTGATTTTGACGGGCGGCAGTGGCGATAAAAACATGGGCGCGTCAAGCGGCACGTCGGGCGGCAGTTCTTCTACCAGCGGCGGAGGCTCTTCGTCGAGCGGAAGCGGCTCTTCGTCAAGTGGCAGTGGCGGCTCTTCGTCAAGCGGAAGCGGCAGTTCAAGCGGAGGCAGCAACGGCACAAGCGGCACGACATCCTCGCACGGCACCGGCGCGACTTCCAACACGACGACGACCGCCAACAGCAGATTCTACTACAACTACACGGGCGGCAATCAATTCATTTCAAGCTACACGTCGGAGCGGAAGATTATCTTCAATGCGACGTTCGCGGGCGCAACATTTGACGGCGCGGGCAATTTTATCGTCAATTCAAATCTCGGCACGCTTACCGTCCAAAATGCTCGCGATAAAGTTATCGACCTGTCGACGGCGGACGGCGAGACTTTCGTTGCGGCTTACGAATCAAGCGTCCCGACAGTCCTTGACGGCAGAGGCATTGCGGGCTACGAAATAATCAGCGGCAGTGCGACGGGCTCCGATTTTATTTTTGCAGGCGACGGCGGCAGCCAACTGTGGGGCGGCGCAGGCTTCGGCGCAGATGTTCTGACGGGCGGCGGCGGAACCGATATTTTCATCGGCGGCAAGTATCAGGGCGCGGACGTTTTCTATAACGCCTCCTCTGCCGACGTTGTGAACTTGAACGACACGACGCTTAGCGACATCGTTGCGGCCAGTGAGGCGAACGGCGTGATAGCTCTTGCCTTCAACACGGGCAATGCGGTTGCGATTCAGAGTTCGGAACTTTTGAGCGCGGCGGTTGTCTTGGCGGATGGCTCGGCTTATCGCTTCAATCACGTGACTAAATCTTGGCAGGGCGCGTAAAGTTGCACGCGACCGATTGACAACGAAACCTCAATTAGTATAATCATTGCATACCCAAAAGGTTATTGGTTGTTTGTTTTGAAGGAGGCTTTTACATGGATTGGGACGATTTGGACGATTACTACGATTATGACGACTACGACGACGTGGACGACTACGACGACTACTACGACTACGACGATGACGATGATGACGATGATGACGACGATACGCCGCTTACCACCTACGTGACAAACGACGGCGTCACGGTGACGGTCGTCGGCGAAGGAAACCATCAAGTCTGGTTGAGTAGCGGGGCTTACGGCACGGCGCAAAACATTAACGCAAATCCCTCGTGGGGTCAAAACGTTTTGGTCGGCAACTACGCGGCGAATCTCATTGTGTCGGGCGCAGGTCAAAATAACTTGTGGGGCGGTCAAGACTACGCCAATGACATTTTGGTCGGCGGCTTGGGCTACGATACTTTCCTCTGCGGCAAGAACGAAGGCTCCGATGTCGTCACCAATGCAGCCGCCGTCGATTCCGTCCGCTTGTACGACGCAACCTTGAGCGATATTGCTTTCACGGCCTCGGACGGACGCGGCACTGTCGCCCTGCAATTTAAGAGCGGCAACATCCTTTCCGTGCAGAGTTCGGAACTTTTAAGTTCGGCGTTCGTTTTTGCGGACGGCTCGGCTTATCGCTTTAATCATGCCACTCAATCTTGGCAAGGCGCGTAAAAAAAAATTTTTTGTAACGTCACGTTGCCCCGTCGAAAGGCGGGGATTTTTTTTTCAAGATTTAATATCCAATCCTTGCTATGCCCCCACAATATGTTTTAATGACAGCGAATTAAACTACAGGCAATATTGGTTGTACAAAGACGACAGCGTTCTGGACAATGACCCGCTTGCAGACAACCCCGGCTATACGAATTCAAACAGCGGCGGCGGCGATATTTACAACGCAACCGCCAACAAAGTCTTGATCGGTACGGTTTACGCCGATTCGATTGCTAACCAAGACGGCGGCGACTGCGTAACGATAAACGCCGGCGCGGGTAACGATATCATCACCAATTCAAACGGCGGTCACGTTTTAGGGCGTGTTGGTAAATTAACGAATGAGTAGTAAGGGACAGAGGCCGCCATGGATGGCGGCCGCCGGCAACAAAAACATGGAAGTTTTTTTGCCGGCACACACGGCTTCGGGTTGCGCGGACGTTTCGCCGGTGGACGGTTTCCGCCCCTGCGAGGCGGGTTTCTTTGCTACTTTCTTTCCCCGGTGAAAGAAAGTAGATTCTAAACGCCGAATCAGAATCGACAGACTCAATTTACCAACACGTCCTAATTCGTATGTTTGGCTCCAACAACACTCTGAACATTGCGGGCGACAATTACTCAACAGCAATGAGCGGCGAGGACATCATTGTCACGGTTGGAAACGGCAAGATAACCCTTGGCGGCGACGGTAGAGACGGCAGAGAAATGCCGCAAATTGTCGCTACCTACGGCTCTTCAACCGTTCAAGCGGCGACACCCGTTGCCACGACGCCTGCCGCTACTTCAACCACGACGACGACTTCAACGCCGATTGTCTCAAGCGGTTACGTCTACGCGGGCGGCGACCAAGTCATCAGCAACTACGCGGGCGAACAAATCATGTTGGGCACGTCTCCGACGGGCGCGTTCTTCGGCGGCGGAAATTTCGCGCTGACTTCGGCGACGGGTACGCTCCTTATCCAAAACGCCAACGACAAGCTAATCAGTTTCACGGACGGCGCGGACACCCCTTATGCCAAGGCAGGCGTATGCGGCGACGGCGGCTCACAACTGTGGGGCGGCGCAGGCTTCGACGCGGATGTTTTGACGGGCGGCGGCGGCACCGATATTTTTATCGGCGGCAAGTATCAGGGCTCGGATATTTTCTTTAACGCCTCCTCCGCCGACGTTGTGAACTTGAACGACACGACACTTAGCGATATCGTTGCGGCAAGTGAGGCCAACGGCGTGATAGCTCTTGCCTTCAACACGGGCAACGTCGTAGCGGTTCAAAGTTCGGAACTTTTGAGTTCGGCGTTCGTTTTGGCTGACGGCTCGGCTTATCGCTTCAATCACGTCACAAAAGCTTGGCAAGGCGCGTAAATTTTTTCGACAACAAAAAAAAACCTTAAGCGCGACGCTTGAGGGTTTTTTTATTGACGGAACGGGAATTTCGTTTACAATGTTCGCGAAGGTGATTTTTATGGAAAATTCTTTGCAATGGTTCCCAGGGCACATGCGCAAGGCGCAACGGCTGATTCTGGAAAATTTATCGCTCGTCGACCTGGTGATTGAACTTTTGGACGCGCGAATTCCGCTGAGCAGTCAAAACCCGATGCTACGCGAAATTATTCAAGACAAGCCGCGCCTAATCGTTTTGGGCAAGGCAGACCTGGCTGCGAACGTCGACGCATGGCTGAAACACTTCCGCGAAGAAAATCTTCCCGCCGCCGCCGTCGACGCTGTCAAAGGCACAGGCATTAAAAATTTAATCGCGCTCGCCAAAACGCTGACCGAATCGAAGACGCACAAGCTCGCAAAGCACGGAGCCAAGCCGCGCGCCGCCCGCGTGATGATTGTCGGCATTCCGAACGTCGGCAAGTCTTCGCTGATAAATCGGCTGGCGGGCATGAATCACGCCAAGATTGAGAATCGCCCGGGTGTCACGCGCGCCAAGCAGTGGATTAAAATCGCTGACGGGCTCGACCTGCTCGATATGCCGGGCATTTTGTGGCCGAAGTTCGACGACGCCGATGTTGCGCTGAAACTCTCGTGGACTTACGCAATAAGCGATGAGATTCACGACCTTGAGCCGACCGTTTGCAAGTTGCTTGAGACTCTCGCCGCGAAATTTCCTGCAGGGCTTATCGAACGCTACAAGCTCGCCGACTTGCCGACTGACGGGCACGAACTCTTGAATCAAATCGGCTTGAAGCGCGGCTGCATTCGCAAGGGCGGCCTCCTCGACACCGACAAGGCTTTGCGGCTCGTCTTGAGCGAATTCCGCGCCGGCAAGCTCGGAAAGGTTATGCTCGATGAAATTTAAATTTTTGCCCGCGATAGCCGCAAACGTGTCGGCAGCATTGAGTGAACTTTTGCTTATGGCGTCGTCGGCGTGGCTTATCGCGTCGGCGGCACTGCACCCGCCGCTCAGCGCGCTGTCGGTGGGGATAACGCTTGTGCGGACGGCAGGCATTGCGCGGGCGGTCCTGCGCTACGCAGACAGATTCGTTTCGCACAAAATAATTTTCAAGCTCTTCGACGACCTGCGCGGGGAAATTTTTTTGCGCGCCGCGAAAATCTTTCCGCTGAAGTCGGGACGCTCGCGCGAAGGGGAATTGTTGCACTCGCTGACGGTCTCCGCCGATTTGCTTAAGGATTTCCTGCCGCGCGTCGTGTTGCCGCTGTCGACCGCCTCGCTAGTGACGCTTTTGCTGACGTGTTTTTTATTTGAGCCGTTGAAAGTCTTCGCGCTGACTTTGCCCGCGATTTTGCTGGCGAACGTCCTGCTTGCCGCGCTGATTAAAATTGAACGGGCTGACGACTCGGATTATCGCGGAAAGCTTTTGGACTTCAGCGACGGGCGCGACGAATTGAAAATCTTCGGCACGATGCCCGCGATTAAAGCCCTCGACCGTGCGGCGGAAAATTTCGGCTCGGAAAGTCTCAAGCTGACGGCTCGGCAAATAAATTTCGATACCGCCTTCCGAATCGGCAACGCGGCGGGATTTTTTTTTATTCTGTTGAAACTCGGCGCAGTTGTTGATACAATCGCCTTGACGGTTTGGAGTTTGATTTTCCTCGCGACGTTGGAAATTTTTAGTCAAATCCCGCCCGCCGTTCGCACCTTGAAAAAAATTCGCGCCGTTGAACTTGCAGACGAAAAATTTTTGCCGCCCGCGCAGATTGTCTCGACCGATAAGGCCGTCGAACTGCGCAACGTCACTTTCGGCTACGGCAGCGAAAAAATTTTCGACGACTTCAGCTTGACGATTGAGCGCGGCGAACGCGTTGCCGTTGTCGGCGAAAGCGGCGCGGGCAAAACGACGTTGCTTTACCTGCTGATGAAACTTTTTCCGCCCGACAAAGGCACAATCGCGCTCGGCGGGACGATAGCGGCGTCGACGTTTGCCAATGTGATTTTCTCGGCTTCGATTCGCGAAAATTTCCGAATGCTCCACGGCGATATTGCCGACGAAAAAATTTTGGCGGCGTTGAAATTGTGCGGGCTTGACGGCTTCGACCTTGACGCTCCAATCGGCGAGGACGGCGCAAATCTTTCGGGCGGCGAGCGCAATCGTTTGCAAGCGGCGTTGGCCGTGGCGAAGGACGCCGACATCCTGATTCTCGACGAACCGACTGCAGGGCTCGACCGCCGCCGCGCAGATTGTCTGATTGAAAACCTTATCGCCGCCGCGCAGATTAAAAATCGCACGCTGATAATCATAACGCACGACGATAATTATTTTTCGGAAATGGGGAGAGTAGAACTTGTACACTAAAAAAATTTACTTCAGCGGCGGGAACGTCAGCGAACTGCAAGAAATCTTCGCCGACGTGCCGGGCGTCGTGAAAGTTTTAATCGGGAGGCTGTCCGCCCGCAACGTCCACAGCTACGTTAATCACGAGCCGCAGACGCTAGAAAACATTCCCGCCGTCGAAATCGAATTCAACCCGAAGAAAATGGATTTGTCGATGCTCATGGACGTACTCTTCAACGTCCTCAATCCCTACGCCGACAAAACTTTGGGCGTCTACTACGCGAGCGGCGAGGACGAGCCGCAAGTCGAATTGCACTTGAACTTTATCGCCAATCGCGGCAAAGAGCCCGTCGTTTCCAAGGCGTGTCTGACGATTAACGACCCGCACGTCGACAAGCCCGTTCGGAAATGCTACGCGCAAGTCGGACGGCTGACAAGCTTCGCTGCCGCGCCCGACGCCGAACAATTTTTCCTCCGCAAACACCCCGAAATTAAAACCGACATTGACTTGACAAAGCTGAAGACTTCCCTTAGATTTTGATTGAGGGGAGGTGAAAATCATGCGCGAACGTTTGGAAAAGAGGCGGCTCGCTTTGTATCGCAAAATGCGCAATCGGAAATTATTTTGGTCATTAATTCTTTGTTTCTTTATAGTTATCGGGTCGCTGGCGCATCTGGGTTTCAATTCCGACTTCACGCGAATGAAAGAAGGCATCGCGTCGAAGGTCAAGCCCGAAACGATTTTGCCGACATTCCGCAAGCCGACGACGATAATGCTGATGGGCGTCGACGAGCGCAAGGACGACGTGGGGCGTTCCGACACGCTGATGATTTTGAACTTATCCGAAGACAACGCGTCACTGCTTACCATTCCGCGTGACACGTTGGTTTACGTCGAACGGCACGGCTATCAGAAAATCAATGCGGCTTACGCTTATGGCGGCGCGAAATTGGCGCGCGAAACCGTCGAAGACTTCTTGGGCATTGAAATCGACCGTTACGTCGCGATAAACAAGGCGCGTTTCGCCGAAGTGATTGACGCCATGGGCGGCGTCGAAATTTACATTGAACGCGATATGCACTACGAAGACCCGTGGGACGACAACGGCGGGCTCGTGATTGACCTTAAGCAGGGCAAGCGGCACCTTGACGGCGATACCGCGATTCAATTCGTGCGTTTCCGCGATTCGGAGGGCGATGTCGGGCGCGTGCGTCGTCAACAAGCTTTCATGCGTGCCTGCGCGGACAAATTGAGTCAGCCGTCAATGCTGATTAAAATCCCCGAACTTTTGGGCGTGGCGGTCAAGGCGATTGACACTGATTTGTCTTCGGGCGAAATGCTTGCGGCGGCGGGCACCCTAAAGAGCGCGGAGGCGGCGGGCAATGTCAAAACGGGCGTCGTGCCCGGTTGGCTTCAGTATATCGACGAAGTCAGCTATCTCATCCCCAATGCCGACCGCCTCGGCACCGTCATGAAAAAAAATCTTGGTTTCGACGTAAGCAGGAAACATTTCGACAAGCTCGCCTACGAATACACGCCCGGCACCGACGCCGACTATTACGACGTGAATTTTTATCCCGAACGCGATATTCGCTTCATGGACTATATAGACCGTCGTCGAATAGATTTGTCCGACAACGAACTCTGAACAAAAAAATCCCCGCCTTATCGACGGGGTTTTTTAGTCTGTGTTCAAATTTCTGTCGGCAAGCAGATTCATTGAGGCGATGACGTCGGCGCGCTCGTTCAAGTCGATTTCCGCCGTCAAAAGTTCTTCGCCGCGCCCGCTCTCGGCAACGACTTCGCCGCAGGGATTGACGACCTCGGAAACGCCGGAACTGTTCGCGAAGACGACGAAAACTTGATTCTCAATCGCGCGTGCCTTAGTCAAAATCCTGCGCGGCGTCAAACGTTTGAGGCTCCAAGCGGCGGGGATGAAAATAATTTCCGTGCCCGCCAAGGCAAGCTTGCGCATGAATTCGGGGAAGCGCAAATCGTAGCAGACGGCCAAGCCGCACTTCACGCCGTCAAGCTCGACCGTGACAACCTTATCGCCCGCGCTGAAGACTTTATCCTCGTCGGCGAAGCTGAACAGATGAGTTTTGTCGTAAGCCGCGCAGATTTCGCCGCGCCGATTCGCTACGAGGCACCGATTGAAAATTTTGCCGCCGCTTGAAACTATGACGGAGCCGCCGATTATGTTCACGGAAAATTTTTCGGCAAGCGTGCTTAGAAATTCCGTCGTGCGCAAGCCGTCAATGTCCGCGAAGTCCTCAACGGGAGTGGGGTAGTAGCCCGTCGACCAGAGTTCGGGCAAAAGTATCACATCCGCCGCCCGCGCAGATTCGATAAGCCGCGCCGCCGTTGCAAAGTTTTCGTCGACCGCGCCCAATGTCGATTTGAATTGCGCGATTGAAATTTTCATAGCTCGAACTGCGCGGCAACGTAGCTCGAAACAAAAGCCTCGCCCTGCTTGGCAACGTGCTCGGTGTGATAGGGGTGCGTCATGTAGACGTCGAAATCCGCCTTCGCCGCGAAGTCAACGGTCATCACGACAGAATTTTCGCTGCCGACCCAACCCGTGGCGAAGTTCGCGTGCAAGTCGACGATGCCGGGGATTTTCTCGCGCATTGCCCGCAAATCGGCAAGCACCGTGTTTTTAGTCGCGTCGTCAACGTCGTCCTTGAACGTGCCGATAAAAATGTGCCTTATCACAAAATCGCCTCCGATTTATAAATGCGCCTTCATCTTGAGGATGCGGCGAACGGATTCGTCGATACGCGCCATGGAAATTTCGCCGCGCTTCACGGCGTTGATTATGCCGTCGTAAACGATTTGCTGACTGTCGTAATTGTGGCAGACCAGAGCAATATCGCCGCCCGCTTGAATCATTTTGACGCCCAAGCTTGCCAACTCGACGTTGTTTTTAATCGCGCCCATTTCCAAATCGTCAGTGACGACAACGCCCGAATAACCCATCTCGTTGCGCAGAAGCCCCGTCATAACGGCAGGCGACAGGCTCGCGGAGTTGGCGGGGTCAAGCGCAGTGTATTTCAAATGCCCGACCATAATCATGAACTTGCTATTGTCGTGCCCGCGAATGATTTTCGCGAACGGCAAAAAATCTTCGGCGGCAAGCGTTGCCTTATCGTCTTCGATTTCGGAAACTGCCTTGTGCGGGTCAATCTTGCTTTTGCCTATGCCGGGGAAGTGTTTCAGCGTGTAGAAGAAATTTTCGGCCTCGTAGCCCTGCGCGGCGGCGTCGACGAAATTGGCGACGGTCTGCGCGTTATCGCCGAAAGAGCGCGTGTCTTTGCTGCCGACATCAGCCACGGGCGCGAAATTTAAGTTGACGCCGATACTGCGCAGGATTTTGGCGTTGTGGCGAGCCCAATAGGTTGCGTTGGAAGGCTGACCGCTTAGCCCGATTTCCTCTTGCGAAGGCGCGACTTCAAACATATGTCTGCCGCGAGCGACGCGCCCGCCCTCCTCGTCTATCGCGACGAACAACGGGGCTTTCTGATTCGCGGCAAAGGATATATCGTCGACCAATTTTTTTGTCTGCGCCACGCTTTCAAGGTTCCTGTCGAAGAGAATCAAGCCGCCGAAATGAATTCTGTTCAGCAGGTAAAAAATATCGTCATTGACGCTTGTGCCGTAGACGCCAATCATAATCATCTGCCCGACTTTTTCTTCGAGCGTCATTGCTTTGAGCGTCTCTTCAATCGGGTCAGGCGGAGGAGGCAGAACGTCGGCTTGCACTTCCTTGACTTCGCCGCAACCCGTCATGAGCAGAGCCGCGCAGATTATCGCTAAAAATTTTTTCATATTACCTCTCCAAATTCACAACGCCGGGATTTTTGAGCATCCAGCCTCTTTCGGGGTCGTGAGTAAAAATTGCGGGCAACTTGACCGAATATTTTTTGTAGGTGCCGCGCTGATAGTTGAGCGCGAAAATTTCTTTAAGCCCGCCGTGTTCGTGCAATTCTTCGTCGCAAGGGTTCATGGGGTTGGGGACAACCGCGAACTCGTCACCCGAAAGTTTGAACGCCCAATAGCTGCTGTCGCGCACGTCTATGGCGGGGCGGAAAGTCATTGAGCCGCCGTAAGTCAACGCCCGCAATTTTTTTTCGCGAACGAATTTTTCACAGCGCGTCAACTGTCCCGGCTTAACCATTTCCTCGGCAAGGGTATTGAAATCTGCCACGAAATCCATCCACGGGTCTTGCGGCGCCAGCGGCGTGACGTTCAGCGAACGCGGCTCCGATATGTCCAGCCCGAACGGCTCCACTTGCGGCACTTCCGAAACGACCGTCGGCTCTCTCAGCTGATTGACTTTTTCCTCGACCTTGTCCAACTTTTTTTTCATCTTCTGCACTTCCGACTGAAGCTTTTCGATTTGCGCGGCCTTGGTGCTGTTGCTCGACCACAGATACGCCACGGCGAACAGCAGCACGACGCTCAAGCCCAATGCCAAAAAGTTCAGTGCGTCGGCAAAAAGCGGCGATGCCATTGTTTCTTCCATACTTTCGACCTCCCTACCAGGATTTACCGATAAAGTAAAAAACGAATTGCAAAGAACGAGGCCGCCAAGGATGGCGACCGCCCGCGTCTTAAACAGCGGGCACAGTCGGCTTCGGGTTGCGCGGACGTTGGACAAGTGATCGGCAGCCGCTCCGCGCGGCAACGTGACGTTGCATCCAGATAGCGCGTTGTAGCTCGCTGACGGCTTAAGGGTGGACGCCGCGTCCACGCTGTTCCCCCGCTTCTAAAGCGGGTCTTTGCTACTTTCTTTCGCCAGTGAAAGAAAGTAGGTAGATAACGCCGAATCAGTGCCGACAAATCCTATTTATCAACACGCCCCAGCCCCTTAACGAACAAAGCCCGCGCCGTTAAAGACGCAGGCCTGAAATTTCTTGATTGGCAGGGGTAGCTGGACTCGAACCAACGCATGCCAGATTCAGAGTCTGGTGCCTTACCAACTTGGCGATACCCCTTTGGTAAAACCGTTGCCATTTATACCACACGCCAAAAGCTTTGTCAATCGAAATTATTTCTTGTCTTCCTTGGACTTTTTGTCTTTGGATTTTTTATCTTTGTCTTTCTTATCTTTTTTGTCTTTGGACTTCTTGTCTTTAGATTTTTTGTCGGGAGCGGAGTTGTCTTTGAAAGTGGTGACGCCGTAGCGGTAAACGTCGACGAAATTTTTATCCATTTGGGTGGTGAGGAGCTGGACGCTTACGCAACGACCTTCGGGGGTGCGGAAGAAAGTGTAGATATCCTGTCTGTCGGCAACGAATTCGCCTTCGACTTCGCCGGTCTCTTTGTTGAGGACTTCGATTGATTGGGCGGTGACGGCGTAGACACCCTTGTTTTCCTTGGTTATGCTGACGATTTCGGCGAGTTCAAAGCCGTTGGTTTTCTTGAGGCCTTCCAGATATTCGTCGATAGTTTTTTTGTCCGCCTTGTTGAAGTCGGGGATTTTGTCGTTGTCGAAGGCGTTGACTTGAATCAGGTAGGCGTATTGGACGTTCCAGCCCTCGTTGGCGAAGACAAGCATTTCACCGCGCTTTGAGGGGTCTTCCCAAGGATTTTGGACGACGGCAAGCGGCTTGAACGGGCAGGCGATTGAGTAATTGAAGTCTTCGCTCGTGTAGATGTAGGGCTCGTCTGTCGGCTCGGCGTTTTGCTCGGTAGCCGCCGCTTCCTCGGCGAAGGCGGTCGCCGTAAGAATCATCATCAGCAGAGCCGTCAGGAAAAAGATTTTTCGCAAATCGATTCACCTCGTTGGAAAATTTTGCTTGCATTGTACATTACCTGAAAAAAATATGCAAGGATAATTTCTTGCACCGCCCTAAGAAATTCGTTAAACTTTGGCGGGGGTGAGCGAATTGAGATTGACGATACTTATTGAGAACACGAAACCCGAAAGTTCGGCGTTGACGGCGGAGCACGGGCTAAGTTTTTTTGTGGAGACGGCTCGGACGAAATTTATCTTTGATTGTGGACACACGGGCGCGGCCTTCGACAACGCGAAGATTTTGGGCGTCGACCTGCGCGGCGTGAAGGTTGCGGCGTTGAGCCATTCACATTACGACCACGCGGGCGGCTTCCCTAAGCTTTTGGACTGCGCGGCGATTGAAACGGTTTTGACGGGCGCGAACTTTTGGGAAGAAAAATTTTCACGCACCGACGACGGCTTCAAGTACAGAGGCTGCGGCTTCGACGAAAATTTTTTGGCGGCGCGCGGCATTAAGCAAGTCGTCTGCCGAGATGTGCTTGAGCTTGACGCGGAGGCGTGGCTTGTCGGGAATTTTAAGCGGCGTTACGATTTTGAAACGATACCGAAAAAATTTGTTCGCGGCGCAGAAAAAATCCCCGACGGCAACGTGACGTTGCATCCAGATAGCGCGTTGAAACTCTTCGGCAGCTTAAGGGAGGATGCCGCGCTTGAACGTTCCTTTATCCCCGATGACTTTAGCGACGAGATTGTTTTGGTGTTGCGCGGCGGCGAAGGCTTGACAGTCGTGACGGCTTGCGCGCATTCGGGCATTCTAAATATCGTTGCCGACATTCGCGAGCGATTTGCCTTGCCGCTTGCGCGAGTGATTGGCGGCTTGCACTTGACGGGCGCGGCGCAGGACAGAATTAATCGCACGCTTGCCGAGCTTAAAGCTTTGGGCGTGAGGGAAATTTTGCCGTGCCACTGTTCGGGCGAAGAGTTCATGAGCCGTTGCCCGCGCAGATTGTCTACGGGCTCCGTCATCGAAATTCCATGAAAAATTTTTTTGAGCCGCCGTCCGATCGCCGACTTTGTGACGACGCGTCATTAAGCCGTTTAAAAATCTTGACTTATTGGCCTTCGCGTCTTGCCGCCAATCTGTAGGCGTTTCACGTTGAAAATTTTAAATGATATAATCGCGCCGCGCCAAGATTTTACTTTGGAGGGAGGCATGCGCATTCAACATGGTCAAGCGTGTTTTTTTTTCTAAACTATGAAAGGAGGGAGACAAATGAAGATTGCCAAAGTTCGGAAGCGTTCGGGGCAAAAGGTGAATTACGACCGCGAAAAGATTTTCAGCGCAATAGCCGGCGCAAATCGTGACGCGTCGACGCCCGCCGACAAACTTTCCAACAGCGACTTGCAACTTGTGACGAATTCGGTTGAGCAGGCGATATCCGAAAACGAAATTATCGACGTCGAAGCGATTCAAGACCAAGTCGAAAAAAGTTTGATGGCGCACGGTTTCTTCGACGTTGCCAAGCAGTTCATTGTTTACCGACAAAAACATTCTCAACGGCGCGCCGCGCAGAAAAGGCTTATGACAACCTACCGCGATATTTTCTTCGCCGACAGCGTGGACATCGACCTCAAGCGCGACAACGCAAATATCAATACCGACGCCTCAATGGGCATCATGCTCAAACTCGGCGCGGAAAGCTCAAAGTACTTTGTCGATAACTACGTACTGCCCGAAGAGTTTGTCCAAGCCGACAAGGAAAACTGGATCCATATTCACGATAAAGACTTTTCGCTGATAACGTTCAACTGCTGCCAAATCGATTTGCTCAAGCTTTTTCGCGGCGGCTTTTCGACGGGGCACGGCTTCCTTCGCGAGCCCAACTCCATTCGCTCCTACGCGTCGCTTGCTTGTATCGCTATCCAGTCTAACCAAAATGACATGTTCGGCGGACAAAGCATAAATGCGTTCGATTATGCGATGGCTGAAGGTGTAAAAAAATCTTTCAGGAAGGCGATACGTGACGAGGTAAAACGCGCCTGCAACTTCTGCGGCGTGGAGGCGGCGGGCGAAATTGATTTTAATGTTTGCACTTATTCAGAGGGTGATAACCTTGTCGCTGTCGACAACTTAATTCAAGTCGTCAGATCGGCTAAGCTGGCGGAGAAAATTTATCGGCAAGCTTGTATCGATGTTGAAGAGGAAACCCATCAAGCCATGGAGGCACTGATTCACAACTTTAACACGTTGCACAGCAGGGCGGGTGCGCAAGTCCCTTTCAGCTCGATAAACTACGGCATGGACACCAGTCCCGAAGGGCGCCTCGTGATTCGCGAAGTTCTTAACGCTATCGACGCGGGGCTCGGAAACGGCGAAACGCCCATTTTCCCGATAAGCGTCTTTCAACTTAAGGCGGGCGTCAATTACAACGTCGGCGACCCGAATTATGATTTGTTCCGCCAAGCCTGCAAAGTCAGCGCAAAGCGGCTCTTCCCCAATTTCGTTTCGCTCGACGCGCCGTACAATCTTCAATACTACAAGCCCGGCGATTATAACAGTTACGTCGCTACGATGGGGTGCGCGGACGGCGATGAGATTGTCAGCTATCGTTACGGCGGAAAATTTTTCTGCGAAGGACTCAAACGTCTTTGGGCGCGCTTAAGCGAGTCCGTTCAGCGTCGCGGGATAAGCGAATACGTTCAGCCGAAAGACTTGCAGGTTTGGGACGCCGACGCCGATAAATTCGTCGACGTCTACACGGCAGTCAAAAATCCCGACCAAGGCAACTGGGTCAGAATAAATTTCGATAACGGCAGGTCAATCCTTGTGACGGCCGACCATCCGCTTTATACGGCAAATCGCGGGCGCATTCGCGTTTCCGACTTAAAAATCGGCGATACCGTCAAAGCATTCTACGCCGCGCCGAACACGGAAGCTAAATCGGAACTCGTTCGCAACGTCGACGAAGCTTACATTTTGGGGCTTATCGTAACGGACGGCTGTTACGACGGCGGCTTGTTCGTGAGCCTTGACGCCAAAACGGAGGAGTATGTTCTCGAAACATTCACGGAGCGTGTAAAGACTGCTTGGGACAAAGACTGCACCGTCATGCGTCACGAGCGCGGCGATAAAGGCGATTACTTCATGGTTTACGTCAAAGGCAGCCCTAAAGAATATCAGGAAAGGCTTACCGCGATTTTCGGCGGCTTGCAGAAAAACAGCAGGCAAATCCCCGCCGATGTTTTCACGGCACCGCGCGAAGTCAGATTGGCATTCCTTGCGGGCATGATTGACGGCGACGGGCAGGATGGCTACAAATCTAACGTCCAACTCGGCAACACGAACAAAGAGCTTGCTTGGCAACAGTTGGCACTTGCTCAATCGCTCGGCTATCCCGCTAAGCTGTACTTAAATCGATACAGCTCCGAACAACCCGAAAAGATTCGTTACCGCGTCGAATTCACGATGTCGGACGAAATTGCCAAACACCTTGCAAGCGCAAAAAAATCTTGCGTCCGGTGGACTGGCAACGAATCTCGTACAAAGACGCCCGAAATCGTCAGTGTGCGTTCGATTGAATACCTCGGCAGCCTCGACAAGTGCAGTTACGACTTGGAGACGGCGACGGATAAATTTACCTTGTCGTTTATCAATTCGGGCAACTGCCGGACGCGTGTCATGTCGAACGTCAACGGGCGCGAAGAATCGGGCAGCAGAGGGAATTTTGCCTTCGTGACGATTAATTTGCCCAAGCTTGCGCTGGAGGCTAAGGGCGACCTTGAAAAGTTTTTCGCGCTCTTTGACAAGTACATCGCGCTTTGCCACGATTATCTTTTGTGCCGTCTAAAGACCATTGAGGAAAAGCACGTCTACAATTTCCCGTTCCTTATGGGGCAAGGCGTCTGGATGGATTCGGAAAAGCTCAAGCCGACCGACAAGATTAAAGACGTCCTTAAGCACGCCAGCTATTCAATCGGCTTTTGCGGGCTCGCGGAGTGTCTTGTTGCGTTGACGGGCAAGCATCACGGTCAAAGCGACGAGGCACAGGAATTGGGCTTGAAAATAGTCGGCCACCTTCGCGAAAGAACAGACGACTACACCAAGCTTGAGCGGCGGAACTGGACGACCTTCGGAACGCCCGCCGAATCAACCGCAGGACAATTTCAGCGCTCCAATCGTAAATCTTACGGCATAATTAAGGGCGTGACAGACCGACCTTACATGACGAATTCTAGCCACGTGCCCGTTTACTTCCCGATATGCGCCGGCGACAAGATTCGCATTGAGGCTCCGTACCACGCGCTGTGCAACGCGGGACATATCGCCTACATAGAAATGGACGGCGACCCGACGAAAAATCTTTCCGCGTTCGAGGCATTGGTCAGGGCAATGCACGACGCCGATATGGGCTATTTCAGCATAAACCATCCCGTCGACCGCGACCCTGTTTGCGGCTACACAGGCATTATCGCCAACGAGTGCCCGCATTGTCACAGGAAGGAAGTCGAAACAGGAACTTTCCACATTGAGCGATTGAAGCCTAACGGCAAATGAAAAAACCTCCGTCAGATGTTTGGCGGAGGTTTTTTTATCGGCGTTTCAGTTCGGCTTCTAAGGCGGCGATTCGCTGTTGTGCCAACATAAGTTGCCGCCTGTCTGATTTCATTTCGTTTTCCAGGACGGCGATTCGTCGTTGCGTTCGTAACAGCTGCAGGTGGCGAACATTCATTTCGCTGAAAAGAAGCGCCGTCAGAGCCGCATTGTCACCGTCGCCCAATGTTTCCCTTAAAAGTTCGTCAAGCTCGTGCGCGGGAATTTTGGCATAAACCTGCGTCAAATGCCCCAGCATTTCATTGGCAAACGCCTCCGTCAAAAGATGTTTCAAATCGGGGCGGCTCGACAAAAATTCATTATCGCCAAAAAATTCGTCAAGATGTTCAACGCCGTCCCTAATCATCTTCAGCCAAGAATTTACTTGACGGAGCGTGTCAGAATCTTTGTGAATGAGCGAATCCTCTCTTTTGCGGTAAAAGTAAATGACGTTCGGAACCAAGACGTATTTTTTCGCGCAACACAGCGCGCAGATTGTAAAAATCATATCGTCCGCCATGACGCCGACCGCTTTAATTGAGTTTTCGACAATGAAGTCGCGGCGGACAAGCTTGACCCAATAGTTCCAAGTGAGTTTCCTTTGACTGAAAAATTTGATTCGCTCTTCCAAATTGTCCGCCCAAATCAAAGGCTCGGTCAGAAAAACTTTTTCGCCCGTCACGTAACTGAACGGCTTGAGCTTTTTCCGCAATTCGGCGTCGTTCCAAAGCCTTGCGGGAACTTCGTAATACTTTTCGCAATGAACAACGTCGGCGTCGAATTTTTTTGCCGCAGTGTAAAGTTCTTCAAGGGCAGTCGGCGCAACGGCGTCGTCGTTGTCCATGAGGTAAAGATATTCGCCGCGTGAATAATCAATGCCCAAATTTCTGGGCTCGGTGCCGTTGCCGGTATTTTTTTTTGTCTTGAAGTACTGAAGCCGCCCGCCGAACTTTTCCGTGTAACTTTCGACAATGGCGGGGCTTGAGTCGGTTGAGCAGTCGTCTACTACGATAACTTCAAAATCTGCGAACGTTTGCGCAAGGAGGCTGTCGAGGCATTCGGCGATATATTTTTCGGCGTTGTAGACGGGAATAATCACGGACACGGCGGGGAAGGTGTATTTCTGCGTTGGCATAGGGATTCTCCTTTAATCTGCGCGGCGCAATTCGGCTTCCAGGGCGGCGATTCGTTCTTGTGCCAAGGTGAGCTGTCGGCGGTCGGATTTCAATTCGTTTTCCATCACGGCGGCTTTTTGCAGAGTTCTCTTCAGCAACAGCCGATTGATATTCATTGCGCTGAAAATAAAGGCTTTTAGAGCCGGCGTGACGTCTTCGCCGAATTCTTTCCTTAAAATTTTGTCGAGGGCATACGCGGGAAGTTGCCTGTAGATATGCTCCACATTTCCGACGATTTCCTTTGAGAACATGTCGAAAAGAAGGTACTTTAAGTCAAGGCGCGACGAAAAAGCCCTTTGCTCATCCAAAAACTTTTCAAAATATCTGAAGCCGTCTTTAAGCATAGTCAAGCGCGAATGCAAAAATTTTTCGGCGTTATCGCTGTCTTGCCAAAGCAAAGAGCCCGAATGAACGCGATGCATGTAAATGACATTCGGGACGACAAGATACCTTTTGGCGGAACAAATTTCGCAGATGGTAAAAAGTTTGTCGTCAAGCGCGATGCCTACGAATCTCAATTTGTTTTCCAGAATGAAACTGCGGCGAATGAGCTGAACCCATATGCTCCAGGTGAGCCAGCCTTTAGTGAAGTCAACGGCGCGTTGCGCAAAATCTTCGGCAAGCAAAGTCGGCTTTGTTATGAAAATTTTTTCGTAAGAGGGATGACAGGACGCTTTAAGATTTTTTCTGTACTCGGCGTCGTGATAAAACTTATCGGGGATTTCGAAATTTTTTTCGCAATGGACGACATCGGCGTCATAATCCTTGGCAAGCGTGTAAAGTTCCTCAAGCGCGGTCGGCGTGACGGTATCGTCGTTGTCCATGAAGTAGAGATATTCGCCGCGCGAATAAATAATGCCCAAATTTCGGGGCTCGGTGCCGCTACCGGTATTTTTTTTCGTCTTGAAAAAGCGAAGCCGCCCGCCGAACTTTTCCGCGTAACTTTCGACAACGGCAGGGCTTGAGTCGGTTGAGCAGTCGTCTACGACGATAACTTCAAAATCCGTGAACGTCTGCAAAAGGAGGCTGTCGAGGCATTCGGCGATATATTTTTCGACGTTGTAAAGCGGGATAATCACGGACACGGCGGGGAAGGTGTATTTCTGCGTTGACATGAAAGATTCTCCTTTAATCTGCGCGGCACCGCTCGGTTTCCAGGGCGGCGATTCGTTCTTGCGCCAAGGTGAGCTGTCGACGGTCAGAATTCAATTCGTTTTCCAGTACGGCAATTCGTCGTTGCGCTCGCTTCAGCAACACTTGATAAACATTCATTGCGCTAAAAATGAACGGCATAAAAATCGTATCGTCGTCCTTGAGGAATTCATTTTGCAAAAGCTCGGAAAAAGCATATATCGGTCGTTGCAAATACACGGCGTCGAAGGCCTCTATCATTTTCTTAAAAAAGGTATCGAACAAAACGTATTTCAAGTCGGGGCGATTGGAAAGCCTTTCGTTGTCGGCAAAGAACTCGTCAAGATATTCCATGCCGAATTTAATGCATTTAAACCATTTGTTGATTCGCGTGGCGTCGTCTATGTTTTCCGTTGTCACGGAGTCTTCGCGCACGCGGTAATTGTAAACGGCATTTGGAACTATAACGTATGTCTTGGCGCAACAAAGCTCGCAAATGGTCAGTATCATGTCTTGAGCGACGGCGTCTTGCAATTTAATCGAATTTTCAACGATAAATTCACGACGAATAAGTTGCGCCCAATAATTCCATATCAGTTTTCTTTCCGCGAACATTCGCGCGCGTTCGGCAATATCGTCACTTAAAACGGTCGGAGCCGTCACGTTCAAACGCCCTTCGGTAAAATAATTGTCGGGTTTAAGGTTTGCCCGCAAGTCTTTGTTGTGCCAAATGCTGTCGGGAACGCGATAAAATTTTTCGCAATGAACAACGTCTGCCGAAAATTTTTCTGCAAGCTCGTAAAGTTCCTCAAAGGCTGTCGGCGTGACGGCGTCATCGGCGTCCAAGAAGTAAAGATATTTGCCGCGTGAAATTTCCAATCCGATATTTCGCGGCATACTTCCGCCGCCGCCGGATTTTTTTTTCATGCGTGCAAGCTTGAGCCGCCCGCCGAACTTTTCCGCGTAACTTTCGACAACGGCGGGGCTTGAATCGGTGGAACAGTCGTCGACTACGATAACTTCAAAATCTTGAAACGTCTGCAAAAGGAGGCTGTCCAAGCATTCGCCGATATACTTTTCCGCGTTGTAGAGTGGAATGACTACCGAAACAGCAGGACAGCTAAATTTTTGTTCCGTCACGAAAATCCTCCCTTTAAAGATTTACTTCACGCGGCGCAGTTCGTTTTTCCAAGGCGGCGATTCGCTGTTGCGCCTGCAAAAGTTTCAAGCGATAAACATTCATTGAACTGAAAACAAAAGCGTTTAGAGCAATGTTGCCGTCGTCGCTGAATTCTTTTTGCAAAAGTTCATCGAGGGCAAACATCGGGATATTGACATAAATATTAATCAAATGCCCTAAAATTTCTTGTACGAACATATCGAACAAAGCGTATTTGAGATCGGGTCTCTGCGCAAAAAGCTCTTGTTCACTCAAAAATTCATTAAGGTATCGAACACCTTTTTTCAAAGAAGAAAGTTCCTTGTGAAGAAATGTGGACAATTCCGGGCGCGAATGCATTGCGGAGCCTTCGCGTTGCCGATAAAAATAAATGACATTGGGCACGACGAGATATTTTTTTGCAGAACAAATTTCGCAAATGGTAAATGCACAGTCTTCAAAGACGGGAAGGTTAGCAAACTTGATACTTGTTTCTATTATAAAATTTCTGCGTACAAATTGAATACCCATGCCCCATGTGAGCCAACGTTTGCTGAATTCAGTGACGCGAAGAGCAAAATCTTCCGTGAGTAAAGTCGGCGTCGTTATGAAAATTTTTTCGCCTGCAGGCCACGAGCTAGGCTTGAGACTTTTTCTGTATCCGTCATCATGCCAAAACTTATCGGGGACTTCGTACCATTTTTCGCAATGGACAACGTCGGCGTCGTATTTTTTTGCAAGAGTATAAAGTTCTTCAAGAGCTGTCGGCGTAACGGCGTCATCGGGATCCATGAAGTAAAGATATTCGCCGCAAGAAAGTTCAATGCCCCTATTACGCGGGGAGCCTGCACTGCCCGAATTTTTTTTCATACGTGTGAGCTTAAGCCGCCCGCCGAATTTTGACGCGTAACTTTCGACAACGGCGGGGCTTGAGTCGGTTGAGCAGTCGTCTGCGACGATAACTTCAAAATTTTGAAAGGTCTGCGCAAGGAGGCTGTCCAAGCATTCGCCGACGTATTTTTCGACGTTGTAAAGCGGAATGACAACAGATACTGCAGGGCAGATAAATTTTTGTTTCGTCACGAAAATCCTCCTTTTACCGGTCTACTTAACGCGGCGCAGTTCGTTTTCCAGGGCACCAATATGTTGGCTTGCGTGCATGAGATTCAAACGATGAATGTTCATTGCACTGAAAATAAAGCTCGTTAAGGCGGTATTGTCGCCGCTATCGAATTCCTTGCGCAAAAGTTTATCGAGGTCATACGGAGGGATTTGAGTGTAAAGCTCGTCCAAGTGCCAAAGCATTTCATTGGTAAGCAAATTGAACAAAATGTACTTCAAATCGGTGCGTTGTGAAAATAATTCAATGTCGCTCAAAAATTTATCCAGATATTGGAAACCGTCTCGCAACATGCTTAGCCACAAATGAACGTGCTTAGCCGCATCAAATTTCTTGTGAACGAGCGAATCGTTTCTGTGGCGATAAAAATAAATGGCATTGGGAACCAATACATACTTTTTCGCACAACAAATCTCGCACGTGGTGAAGAGCATGTCATCTGCCATTATGCCGACCATTTTTATTGCGTTTTTGATTAAAAAGTCACGTCGGACAAGTTGAATCCAATAGTTAAAAAGAATTTTCCTTTGACCAAAAAAGTTTTACACGTTCCTCTATGTTATTCTCCCAAATCCACGGTTCCTGCACAAAAAAATTTTGTCCCATCATACCGAGCGGTTTGAGCTGTTTTCGAATTTCGGCATTGTACCAAATTTCTTCGGGAACTCTGTAGAATTTTTCGCAATGGACAACGTCGGCGTCGTATTTTTTTGCGAACGAATGCAATTCCTCAAAAGCTGTTGGTGTAACGGCATCATCGTTGTCCATGAAGTAAAGGTACTCGCCGCGCGAATAAGCCAATCCAAGATTTCTGGGCTCGGTGCCGCTGCCCGTATTCCTGTTCGTTTGAAAATAACGGAGCCGCCCGCCGAATTTTGGCGCGTAACTTTCGACAACGGCGGGGCTTGAGTCGGTTGAGCAGTCGTCGACAACGATAACTTCAAAATTTTGAAAGGTCTGCGCAAGGAGGCTGTCCAAGCATTCGCCGATATACTTTTCTGCGTTGTAGAGTGGAATGACTACCGAAACAGCAGGGCAGGTAAAGTGCGGTGGGGGGGGGGTAAATGAATTGGACAATTGGCGTATGCGCCCGGATTTGTGTTTTGCCATAAAAATTTCTCCTTTACAAGTTTTGCCGCGTCATTCGCCTTGACAGCTTGAACTTCCTGCCTTAGACTGCCTTAAAAACTTTCGGGAGGAAAAATTTTCATGAGTAACCTTGAAGTCGGTATCGTCGGTCTGCCCAATGTCGGCAAGTCGACGCTTTTTAACGCGATAACGAAGGCGGGTGCGGAGGCCGCCAATTACCCCTTCTGTACGATTGAGCCGAATGTCGGTATAGTGGCAGTGCCCGACCCGCGCCTCGGTGTCTTGACGAAACTTTACAGCTCGAAGAAAACCACGCCCGCAAGTGTCCGCTTCGTCGATATCGCCGGGCTCGTCAAGGGCGCGTCGAAGGGCGAAGGCCTCGGCAACAAATTCCTTGAACACATTCGGCAAGTCGATGCCATTGCTCACGTCGTGCGCTGCTTTGAAGACGAAAACATCACGCACGTGGCCGATACCATTGACCCGTTGCGCGACATCGACACCATTCAAACGGAGCTGTGCCTCGCTGACCTCGACGTCGTCGATAAGCGGCTCGCCAAGGTTGCCAAGCTTTTGAAGTCGGGTAGCAAGGAGGCCAAGCTTGAATCAGAAATTTTGGAGCGCGTCAAAAATTCTCTCGACGCGGCGAAACCTGCTCGGAGTCTGAACTTGACCGAAGACGAACTGGCCGCCATTCGCGACGCGAATCTTTTGACGCTAAAGCCCACGCTCTACATTGCCAACGTAGCCGAAGACGACCTCGCCGAAGAAAATTCTTACGTCAAAAAAGTTCGCGACCTCGCCGACCGGGAGGAGGCTCAAGTCGTCGTCATCTGCGCGAAGGTTGAAGAGGAAATTGCCGAACTCGACGACGCGGAGGCCAAAGAATTTCTGGCCGACTTGGGTCTCGACGCTTCGGGGCTCGACAGGCTGATTCATGCGGCATTCGACCTCCTCGGCTTGATGACTTTCTTGACGGCGGGCGCGGACGAATGTCGTGCTTGGACGATTAAAAAGGGTACGCCTGCAGTCAAGGCGGCGGGCAAAATCCACAGCGATATCGAACGCGGCTTCATTCGGGCGGAAATTGTCAACTACGACGATTTGATTCGGCTCGGCTCAATCAACGCCGCTCGCGACAAAGGGCTCGTTCGCCTCGAAGGTAAAGATTACATCATGCAGGACGGCGACGTTACCTATTTCCGTTTCAACGTTTAAAGTGAAAGTCGGTTGCCCCTCCGCGACGAGCGGAGGATTTTTTTTGCGGTGATACGTTGCAAAGGAGGAAGCCGCCCATGGATGGGCGGCGCCGCGACTTCGACGCAGGATGCGTCGACAGCGGCACGAGCGGCTTCGGTTGACGCGGACGTTTCGTCGGTGGTCGGCTTCCGCCCCGCGCGTAGCGGCGGGTTTCTTTGCTACTTTCTTTCCCCGGTGAAAGAAAGTAGATTCTAAACATTAAAGCTATTGAATCGCCGAGTCGAAGCCGATACTTTGATAACCTCCCCGGCAAAATTCAAATTGCATTGCCCTGCGCTATTTGATACAATGCCCGCAAGCGTTGAGAGTTCGGAAAAAGGTAGGAACTAGGGACTAGGAACTAGGAACTAGTTTTTAAACAAAGGAGGAGATTCTATTTGAGAAATGACCCACGAGGCGACAACAAACTGAAAATTATTCCGCTGGGCGGGTTGGGCGAGATCGGCAAGAATATGACCATAATCCGCTACGGCGACGAAATGATTATGATTGACGCGGGCTTAATGTTCCCCGAAAACGATATGCTCGGTATCGACCTCGTTATACCCGATATTTCTTACGTCATGGAAAATAAAACGTGCTTGAAGGCGATAATCCTGACGCACGGGCACGAAGACCACATCGGCGCGTTGCCTTACATTTTGAAAAATCTTTCCGTCCCCGTCTACGGCACCAAGCTGACGCTCGGCATTTTGACGGGGCGGCTCAAAGAGGACGGCGTAGAATGCAAAAACCTCCGCGCAGTGTCGGGCGGCGAAATCGTCATGATTGGCTGTTTCAGCGTCGGCTTCATTCGCGTCAATCACTCAATCCCCGATTCGGTCGGCTTGTCGATTAAAACGCCCGTCGGCATGATTGTCCACACGGGCGACTTCAAACTCGACTACACGCCGATTGACGGCAAGATGACTGACTTCCGCCGCTTTGCCGACTTGGGAGCGCGCGGCGTCCTGCTTTTAATGGCTGACTCGACGAACGCCGAAAAGGAAGGACACACGCCCAGCGAAAAGACCGTCGGCGCGGCATTCAATCGCGTTTTCCAAAATGCTACGGGCAGAATCATCGTGGCGACATTCTCGTCGAACGTCCACAGGATTCAGCAGGCGATTGACACGGCGATTCGCTACCGTCGGCGCGTGGCCATTCTCGGACGTAGCATGGTAAACGTCGTCAACATTTCGCTGGAGCTCGGCTACATTCACGCGCCCGAAGGCACAATCATTGACATTGAGGACATAAGAAATTATCCGTCAAACAAAATCGTAATCATAACGACGGGCAGCCAAGGCGAACCGATGAGTGCCTTGACGCGCATGGCAATGAGCGACCACCGTCAAGTGGACATCATCCCCGGCGATACCGTAATCATTTCCGCTACGCCCATACCCGGCAATGAAAAGCTTGTTGCCAAGACCGTCGACAATCTTTTGCGGCTCGGAGCCAATGTCATACACCGCCGCGAAGAGGGCATTCACGTATCGGGTCACGCCGCCCGCGACGAGTTGCGCTTGATTCACAATCTGGTTAAGCCGAAATTTTTCATGCCCGTTCACGGCGAACTGCATCACCTGTTCGCTCACGCCAAGCTTGCCGAGGAACTGGGCATGAATCGCGAAAACATTATCGTTGCCGAAAACGGCGCGGTCATTGAACTTTCACGCGACAGCGGCAAAATCACGGGGCACGTCAATGCAGGCGTGATTATGGTAGACGGGCTGGGCGTCGGCGACGTCGGCAATATCGTCCTGCGCGACCGCCGCCAACTTTCCCAAGACGGGATTTTGATTGTCGTCGTGACAATGAATCGCGCTTCGGGCAGAATCGTTTCGGGTCCCGACATTGTTTCGCGCGGCTTCGTTTACGTTCGCGAATCCGAACAACTGATGGACGACGCAAGGAGCCGCGTCTTCCACGTACTCAAACGCTGCAAGGAAGACCAAATTTCCGATTGGATGACAATCAAGCTGAACATTCGCGACGCCTTGGCACAATTTCTCTTTGAGCAGACGCGCCGCCGCCCGATGATTTTGCCGATTATCGTTGAAGTTTAAGCGCGTCCAATCGAAGGAGAAATTTTATGGCAGAATTCAAATTGGACATTTCTCGCAAGGCGTCCGCGTCGAACGATTCGCGCAAGGGCTGTCCCGCCGTCTCGGTTGTCATTCCGCTCTACAACACCGAAAAGTATATCGGCGAATGCTTAAACACTTTGCTGGCGCAGACGTTCACCGATTTTGAAGTCGTCGTCGTCGACGATTGCTCGACCGACAACAGCGTTGCCGTCGTCGAAAGATATATGCCGCAATTCGGCGGGCGGCTTACGCTTCTGCACATGGAGGAAAATTCGGGCGGCGGAGCCTTGCCTCGCAACAAGGGCTTAAATTTTTCTCGCGGCGAATACATTTTCTTCGCCGACAGCGACGACTTCTTGACGACGACCGCGCTTGAGGAGCTGTACTCGCTGGCGAAGGAATATGACGCCGATGTTGTCCACTGCGAAAAAAATTTCGAGGCAGACGACGACGGCGGGAATGTTCGTTTGGTTACGCATCAAAGCGGCGAACTGGTTGAGAATCCGACGTTGGAGACGGAAGTTTTGGAGCGGCGCGTCAATGACATGTTGGAGCGCGATATTTGGGGCGCGCCCTGGTGCAAGTTGGTGCGGCGCGACTTCCTGCTGGAAAACGATTTATTTTTCCAAAACGTGCGTCCGTGCCAAGATTATCTTTGGACGTTGACGTTGCTGTTCTTCGCCGAAAAATTCTTGCGCGTGCCCAATGCCGTTTACTGTTGGCGGCAAACCGACAAGTCGACGATACGCGGCAACGCCGAAGAGGACAAGTTCAATCTGTGGCTTAATCCCGTGATTTTGGGCTTGAAGGGGCTCGATAAGGCGATGGGCAAGCTTGAATTCTTCAGGAACAATCCGCAATTTCGCTACGCGGTTTTGGATTTCGTCGTGAAGAAAATGTTTGTCATGAGCTTTGAGGCGGGCATGACCGTTCCGCAATTCGGCATCTACGGGAAGATAAAAGACAAGTTCGGCGGCAGGCTTGGCGAATTCGACATTCTGATTCCCGCGCTCTGCACCGCCATAAACACCCAACAAAAAATCATCATCATGAATCAGCGGAGCTTGAACAAACTCGTCGAAGAGAACGACAAACGAATCGCCGAACTGGAAAACGAATTGCAACGTGACGTGATTTGAGGCCGTCATGGATGACGGCCGCCGGCAACAGAAACATGGATGTTTCTTTGCCGGCACAGCACATTTCGGGTTGGTGTAACGTTGCGGCGGTGACTGCTTAACGCCCCTGCGAGGCACCTTTTCTTTTTGCTACTTTTTCTTTGGGTGAGCAAAGAAAAAGTAGATGCTAAAACTTGAAATCATCAATCCGTTGAATCAAAGAAAACACACCGCTTGCCGCTTGTAAAGCGGCTTTTTCTTTATTACAATTGTCACGAATTTTAATGACGCAATTCAGCTGATTAAGCTTCTGCGCGTCGATAAAATATTTTGTGTTAAAGTGTCTTTTGATTAAGGAGGCGTTCAGATGTTTGGAATTATCGTAGGCACCCACGGGCAATTTGCCACGGGAATTGTGCAGTCGTGCGAAATGATTTTCGGCAAGCGCGACAACCTTAAGGCGGTAACGCTCATGCCGGGCGAAGGCCCCGACGATGTCGTTGCCAAGTACGAAAAGGCGATTGAGGAACTCGGCAACCCCGACAGGATTTTGTTCTTCAACGACTTGATGGGCGGCAGCCCCTACAATGCCGCGTGCAGACTCGTTGCCACCCACGAAAATTACGGCATAGTTGCGGGCGTCAATCTGCCCGGGCTTATCGCCATGTCCGCCGCGCAGGATATCGACGACGGCTCCGCGCCAATCGAAGAAATCATGCAAGAGGCTTACGAGGCTTGCAAGGACGGCGTCGCTGTTTCTTCCTACGAAAGCTTGAACGCCGAATCAGACGACGACGAACTTTAATTAGGGAATCAGGGAATGAGGACGTTAGGGAATTAGGCTGCTTCCCTATTTCCCTACTAACTTTTTCCCTTAAATAAAAGGGGGTCTCATTATGGAGATAGCTTTTTGCAGAATCGACGACCGTCTGATTCACGGTCAAGTCGCAACGGTCTGGTCGAAGGTCACCGGTTGCAACCGCATTATGTGCGTCAGCGACGAGGTTGCCAAGGACGAACTGCGCAAGAAACTTTTGTTGCAAGTCGTTCCGCCCGGGCTCAAAGGCTACGTCATTCCCGTCGACAAGGCGGTTGAGGCGTACAAGAATCCCAAATACGATTCGTTCAAGACTTTGTTCCTGTTCACGAATCCCACGGACGTTTTGCGCGCAGTCAAAGGCGGCATTCCGTTCAAATCCGTCAATCTCGGCGGCAAGTGCTTCAAAGACGGCGACACGCTGATTTCGCAAGCGGTTTCGGTCAACGCCGAAGATGTCAAGGCGATTAAAGAACTCGTCAGCATGGGCATCGAAGTCGAAATGCGCAAGCTCGTCAACGACCCGAAAGTCGACGCTATGGACGCGCTCAAGGCTAAAGGTCTCGCTTAAAGCAGGGAACGGGGACATCGGGCAGGCAAGTTTGTCCCTTGTCCCTTTTCCCTTGCCCTAAAGAGGGGTGTTTTTAATGTCAGGTGTAGAACTGATACTTTTATTCATCGTGGCGTCAATCGCGGGCATGGCTTCGGTCTTGGACGAGGCGCAATTCCACCGCCCCGTTATCGCCTGCACAATGACGGGCATAGTTCTCGGCGACCCGACAACCGGCATAATTTTGGGCGGCACGCTCGAAATGATGGCTCTGGGCTGGATGAACGTCGGCGCGGCTATGGCTCCGGACGCCGCACTTGCTTCGACGGTTTCGACCGTTTTGGTTATCGTCGGGCATCAATCAATCGGCGCGGGCATTGCTTTGGCAGTTCCGCTTGCCGCAGCCGGTCAGGTCTTAACGATTTTCGTCAGAACTATTACCGTTTTCTTCCAACATTTGGCGGACAAATACGCCGAAGAGGCCAACCTGCGCGGCATTGAAATGTGTCACGTGGCGGGCTTGTTGTTGCAAGCGTTGCGCGTTGCCATTCCTACCGTTGCCATTGCCATGGTCGCGGGCACGGACGTCGTCAACAATGCTCTGAACTCAATCCCTGAAGTTATCACGCGCGGCTTGCAGGTAGCGGGCGGCTTTATCGTCGTCGTCGGCTACGCCATGGTTATCAACCTCATGAACGCGCAAAAGCTCATGGTGTATTTCTTCCTGGGCTTCCTTATCGCGGTCTTCACGGACGTCAACCTTATCGGCTTCGGCGCCATCGGTGCCATCTGCGCTTACTTCCACATCAAGGGCATGCAGAAAGACATTGCCATTGAAGAGGCGGCAAAGACGGGCGGCGGCTCGGCTATCGAAGGCGACGACATTGACGATTCCGATTTGATGTAAGGAGGCGAGATTTATGGCAGACAAAAAAGTAACCAAGGACGATTTGTTCTGGACGTTCGTGCGTTCCAACTTCCTGCTCGGCTCCTTCAACTTTGAGCGTATGCAGTCAATGGGATTCTGCGTCTCGATGATGCCGATTCTAAAGCGCGTATACGCCGACAACACGGAGGAACTCAAAGCGGCTCTCAAGCGTCACTTGGAATTCTTCAACACGCAACCGTTCGTAGCGGCGGCTATCATGGGCATAATCGGCGCAATGGAGGAAAAGCGCGCCAACGGCGCGGACATTTCCCCTGCCACGCTGTCCGGCGTCAAAGTCGGTTTGATTGGTCCTTTGGCGGGCGTCGGCGACCCGATATTCTGGGGCACGATTCGTCCTGTCTTGGCGGCGTTGGGCGCGGGCATTGCGCTCACGGGCTCGATTATCGGTCCGATTATTTTCTTCGTCGGTTTCAACGCCATTCGTCTTGCCACGCACTGGTACGGCGTCAAATACGGTTACGAAAAAGGTACTGAACTCGTCGAAAACATCGGCGGCAACGAAATGAAATTCTTGACGGAAGGCGCGTCGGTGCTCGGCTTGCTGGTTATGGGCGCGCTCGTCGCCAAGTGGACGACCGTCAACATGCCGTTGGTCATTTCCGAATACGACAACTCGGCGGGCGAACACGTCGTTACGACTCTCCAGACGATCCTCGACAGCTTGATGCCCGGTATCGTCGCCTTGCTGATGACTTTCGCTTGCATGTGGCTGCTCAAGCGCGGCATGAACCCGTTGGTCATAATCATCGGGTTGTTCGCAATCGGCATTGTCGGCTACGCTATCGGTCTCTTTGCTTAATATCCACAACCACACCTTACCCAAACTTAAGAGCCTCAAGGTTACCTTTGAGGCTCTTTTGTGGTATAGTGCACGGCGGGTGATTTGAATGCGGAAAGCATTGGCAGTGACGTTGGGGCTTGCGTTGTTGGCGGCGGGCTTTTGGCACTTCGCCACGACGGATTATTCCCTTCGACAGAACGAACACCGCCGCAAGCTCGGCGCAGTCTACATGACGCTGAACAATCCCTTTTACGAAGTCATTGACGAGGAAATTCGCACGACGGTTGAGAATCACGGAGACGTTTTGATTTCGCGAGACCCTGCGTTGAGTGTCGACAAGCAGGTTGAAGAAATTCGCGAGCTGATTGATTCGGGCGTCGAATTGATTTTCATAAACCCCGTTGACTGGACGAAGGTCGAGACTGCCCTGGAACTTGCCCGCGCCGCGCAGATTCCCGTTATCGCGATTGATACCAACGTCGAGGACGATTCGCTTGTCGCCTGCACGATTGTTTCCGATAATTACGCGGCGGGCGTCCAATGCGCCGAACACCTGCTGAAAACGTCTGCGGGCGGGAAAATCGGCTTGCTTAAGCATTCGCAGGCGCGTTCGTCTATCGACAGGATAAAGGGCTTCACCGACAAAATTTCCGCGAACAAAAACTTTGAAGTCGTCGCCGAGGCCGAATGCCTTGGTCAGTTGGAAGTCGCGATGCCCGCCATGGAGGAAATGATTCGCACGCACCCCGAAATAAATATCGTGATGGCTCTGAACGACCCCGCCGCCATGGGCGCGCTTGCCGCCTTGCAGAACGAAAACCTTTCGGGCGTGAAGATTTACGGCGTCGACGGCGTGCCCGAAGTCAAAGAGATGATTTTTTCGCGTAGGATGACAGCTACCGCCGGACAATCGCCGAGGCAAATCGGAAAGCTTGCCGCCGACCGCGCCTACAAGATTTTCAGCGGCGAACGCGTTGAAAAGATTATCGAGTTGCCGACGCGTCTCCTTTCCGCCGAAAACATTTCCGCCGCCGACCTTGACAGTTGGGACTAGCGAGCTGTTGGTAAGGAAAACGTTGCAGAGGATGAAGGCGCGCATGGACGCGCGCTCGCCCGCGCTATTGAGCGTGATGCGAAATAAGCGGGCACAGACGGCTTCGGGTAGCGCGGACATTGCGGCGGTGACTATTTAACGCCCCTGCGAGGTGTCTTTTCTTTTTGCTACTTTTTCTTTGGACACGCAAAGAAAAAGTAGATTCTAAACATAAAAATTACGATTAATCGAATCGAAGAGACACGCCGCCGCCAACTTGCCGACAAGCCCCACTCTGGAGTTTAGAATGCAAAATCTTTTGACCGTCGCGGGAATGCACCGCCTGCTTTACGCCTACAATGCCGCCGTCATCTTCGTGCTTATGGCGTTCATGTGCCTCACGCAAGAACGAATCAACGACTCAATGACTGCGCGGGCATTCCTTGAATCGGCGGGAGCCATTCCCCCGTCGTCGAGCGTAATTTTCTGCACAGTGACCGCCGCCTTCCTTGCCTTCGTCCTTAGCGGCTGCTTCTACCGCAAAAGCCAAAACCGTCACGCAAAATATCTGCTGTTCGCGGCGGAGGTCGTGATTTGCATGTTGCTCATGCGCGTGCTGAATTTGTCCTACGACGGCGTGGTTTTGCTGGTCGTGGCCGATTTGATGTACAAGTACGACGGACGCCGCCAAGAATACATTTTGCTAATCGCGATGATTTGCCTGTACTTCATTGCCAACTACAACATGGCGATTTTCCAGACGAAGATAATCACGTTCGAGGCATACGCGTCCTACTACGACGCCGACGCCAAAGCCGTCATCCTTGCGCTGAAAAATACATTCTATTCGCTGAATATCGTTTGCTTCGTGTTCTACCTGGTCTTGCTGATAAAAAGCACGCACGAGGAAAAGGAGCGCATCCGTCTGCTGAACGAGCGGCTGGAGGAGGCGAATCAACGGCTGCGGGCTTACGCTATCGAAGTGGCGCAAATGGCGGAGACGCGCGAACGCAACCGATTGGCGCGGGAAATTCACGACACATTGGGTCACGCGCTCACGGGCATAGCCGCCGGGCTTGAGGCCTGCATTATGACGTTGGAAGTTGCGCCCGAACTAACCAAGCAACAGCTCAACAAGATACGCGACGCGGCACGCAAAGGGATTGTCGACGTTCGCCGCTCTGTCAAGAAACTGCGCCCCGACGATTTGGAGCGGTTGCCCTTCCAAGAGGCGTTGCTTGAAATGACCAAGGACTATTCGGCGTCTTCGGGCATGGAGATAACCTTCGACATCTTCAGCTGGTCGGATAAGCTGCGCCAAGACCAGGAGGACGTTATCTATCGCGTGTTGCAGGAGAGCATAACGAACGCCAAGCGGCACGGGCAGGCGACCAAGGTTAAAATCACAATCGGCGGCAACGAAAATTATTTGCTGATAGTGATAGCCGACAACGGGCGCGGTTGCGAGGACGTCAAGCAAGGCTTCGGGCTCAAGCACATGCGCGAGCGATTGGAACTTTTGCACGGCACGGTTCACTATTGGAGCGACGAGGGCTTTATCGTCGAGGCGATGATTCCTTTGAACAGGGAGGCTCAACATGATAAAAATTCTGATAGCCGATGACCAAGATTTGATTCGCGAGAGCTTGAAAATCGTTTTGGACTTGAATAAGGACATGGACGTTATCGGCACGGCGGAAAACGGGCTCAAGGTTTTGGAGCTGCTCAAAAAAAATTTGCCCGACGTGATTCTGATGGATGTGCGAATGCCCGAAATGGACGGCGTCCTTTGCACCAAGACCGTCAAGGAAAAATATCCCGGCGTGAAGATTATCATCCTGACGACGTTCGACGACGACGAGTACGTTTTTTACGCGCTCAAGTACGGAGCGAGCGGTTACCTGCTCAAAGGCTGTTCGGTACAAGAGTTGACGGCGGCGATTCATACGGTCATGGGCGGCGGTTCGATTCTCAACCAAGGCGCGATTAACAAGGTCGTCAAGCTTTTCAATCAGTTGGCGCAGGCAAACATCACCATGGAGCTGGACGGTCGGCGCGTCGAAGAACTCAATCGCACGGAAAAAAATATCGCGAGCCTGGTCGGGCGCGGGCTGTCGAATAAGGAAATCGCCGAGAAATTATTTTTGTCGGAGGGCACGATTCGCAACGCCCTAAGCTCTGCGCTGTCGAAACTCAACTTGCGAGACAGGACACAGCTTGCGATTTGGTCGGTGCAGACGGGCTTGACGATGAAAACGAGTTGATTCATATGCGCAAAAAAATTTTGGTCGCGGTCGCAATTATCGTCGCGATATTTTTTTTGTATTGGCGAGCGAGCCGCCCCGTGACGTTAACGATTGGTATCTTCGCGGGCAATAATTGGGACGTGCCGCAGGGCGAGCCCTACGCGATAATCGACGACGTTATCAAGAGTTTCGAGGCGGAAAACCCCGGCGTGCGCGTCAAATACGTCAGCGGCATAAAAAAGGAGGACTACAGCGAGTGGCTTGCCGAGCAGTTCATTGACGGCGAGGAGCCCGATATTTTTTTCGTCTTGGCGAACGACTTCAACCTTTACGCGTCAATCGGCGGGCTGATGAATTTGGACGGCTTCATTGCCGCCGACAAAAATTTTTCCGCCGACGTCTACTATCCCGCCGCGTTCAAGTTCGGTCAGTACGAAAATATTTCCTACGCGCTGCCCTGCGAGAGCACTTTGACGTTCATGTTCGTGAACAAAACCCTGCTTGCCAAAGAGGGCATTGCGTTGCCGAAGAACGATTGGACGTGGCGAGACTTTCTGGAGATTTGCCGCAAGGTCACGCGAGACACCGACGGCGACGGCGTGCCCGACCAATTCGGCTGCTACGACTACACGTGGCGGCAGGCTGCCATTTCCAACGGCGTGAAGCTTTTCCGCGACGACGGGCGCACGTCCTACTTTGCCGATTCGCGCATGGAGGAGGCGATTAAATTCGTCATGGAGCTGCGCGGCTTGAACGGCGGCTTTGAAGTTTCGCCGAAAGATTTTGACATGGGGCGCGTGGCGTTCAGACCGTTCACCTTCGCGGAATACAGGACGTACAAGCCGTATCCGTGGCGTATCAAAAAATATTCGTCGTTCGAGTGGGATTGCATAAAAATGCCCGCAGGCGAGGCGGGCGGGAACATTTCGGTCATGGACACGCTTTTAATCGGCATGAGCGCGCGGACACGTGAAAAGGATTTGTCATGGGCGTTGCTGAAGAAATTTTGCTACGACGAGGCGACTCAACAACTGATTCTGCAAAAATCGCAAGCGTTGCCCGTTCGTCGAGACGTTATCATTTCGGCGGAGGCTGAAGAAATTTTTTCATGGGAGGGCAACGAGACCGCCGCGATAACGCCCGCCGACATTTCCGACGCGATGGACGAAGCGATTATGCCGTTCAAGTTCAAGAACTACAAAGCGGCGATGCTTTACGCCGACACCGAGCTGACGAAAATCATTGACGGCGTCGTCCCGCTCAACAACGCGCTGAACAAGCTGCAAAAGGAAATCAACGCCCGCTTGCAGTATTAAGCATTTGGAAAGGAGATGACGGCTTTGTTTGACGGCATAGAAATTTTTTTCAACGCGCTGAAGGAAAAGTGTTCGTCCGACGAGGAATACGCGGCGGAGCTTTTGAAGGCGCGAGGCTTTTTGTTGGAGGACGACGGGCTTGTTCTCAGCGACAATTCGCACAAAGACGATGCCGCCTACTTGAACGCGCTTTTGACGGCGGACGACCTCGGCGAAGTACGCGACGGAAAGATTTTCATTGCCCCCAATGCCAACGTCGAAAAAATTTTTTACTCGAAACTTATCAACGGCTGTGAAGCTTGGCTTGGCATGGAAATAACTTGGGAAAGATTTGTTCATGACAGCTGTGCGCCGAAAATTCCGCTCAGCTATTTGGAGCCGTTTATCGGCAGGTATGTCAAAGCGATTTCCGCTTGCGGCGTACAAACTCACGGCTCTTGTGACGGCAATCATCCCGATAGAAGACCGCAAAGACTTTATATCGAAGTTTCCGGCAAGCCCGATAGTGTTTGGCATGAAATAATTTGTCAACGGTGCTTGGATAAACGATTCAATCTGAATTGGCGTCATGAATATGATTATTTTAAGATTAAGTTCACTAAGGCGAACAAGTGGCAAACATACACGGAGCTTAATCGGGCGGCGGAGTTCTTGTACAACAATCGAATCCTGCTTAGGCAAATCAGGCGCGAGGCATCGGACGCAATCGGCTTGAGAATGGCACGGACGTTGCCGCAAGACGAATTGTCGCAGATTTTTTCCGAGCGAGCCAACGAGCTTTTCGACAAGGCAACATTGCGGGCATAAAAAATCCCCCGCCCGAAACTTCCGGGCGAGGGTTTATAAGAATCACATACGCTTGCTTATTTAATTTCGACAGTTGCGCCGACTTCTTCGAGCTTAGCCTTGAGAGCTTCGGCATCAGCTTTCGAGATTTTTTCTTTGACGGGAGCGGGTGCGCCGTCGACGAGAGCTTTAGCCTCTTTGAGGCCGAGACCCGTGGCTTCGCGGACAGCTTTGATAACTTTGATTTTCTCTTGACCGACATTGGCGAGCACGACGTCGAATTCGGTTTTTTCCTCTTCGGGTTCAGCCGCCGCCGCTGCAGGACCTGCCGCCGCGACCGCTACGGGAGCCGCCGCCGAGACGCCGAAACGCTCTTCCATTGCCTTGACGAGTTCGGACAATTCCAAAACCGTCATGCTTTCAATCGCTTGCATGATTTCTTCTTTAGTCATTTTATTTCAGCCTCCAAATGTCAAAAACTTTACGCGGCGCAGATTAAGCCGCTTGTTCCTTTTCCTTCTTTTCGCGAACGGCATCGACGACGCCGACGAAATTGCGAATGACGGCCGACAAGACGCCGACGCAGTTTGCAATCGGGGCGTTCATGCTGCCAAGGAGTTTCGCGATGAGAGCTTCGCGGCTCGGCAAATTCGCCAACGCCTTGACGCCCGCTGCGTCGATAACCTTGCCTTCGACCATGCCGACTTTAATCGTGAGGATGCCGGGGTCTTCAAGCTTGTTTTTCTTCATGAAGTCGCAAAGGACTTTCGCCGGGGCAACGGCGTCTTCTGCGAACGCCATAGCCGTGGTGCCTTCCAGGTGCGCGTCAAGCCCTTCGATGCCCGCCTGCTTCGCCGCAATGCGCAACATTGTATTCTTGACGACTTTATATTGAACGCCTGCCGCACGAAGTTCGCGGCGCAGTTGCGTATCGGTAGCGACGTTGAGCTTGTCGTAGCTCGTCAAAACGACGCCTTTGGAATTGGTCAGCCAGCCTTTGATTTCGGCGACGACTGCCTCTTTTTGAGGCGTCACTTTGCTCGTAACTGCCATAGATTTTCACCTCCCGCTGCTTAATGAAAAAATCCCTCGACCGCGCAGGACGAAGGAAACTTTAATGTCAAAGTCACTTTCGACCTGGGCAAGTGCTTTAATCGGCGTGCCGAACTTGCCGTCTGCGGTCAATGATATTGGTTAGCTTAAAGCTGAATGGGGACGCCGGGACCCATGGACGCCGCCAACGTGATTGAGCGAATGTATTGCCCCTTGGCCGCCGCCGGCTTGACGCGAATCAAGGTGTCGATAAGCGTCTGATAGTTTTCCTTGAGCTTGTCGTCCTCGAAAGTCTTTTTGCCAATCGGGCAGTGGATGTTGCCCTGCTTGTCGGTGCGGTATTCAACCTTACCTGCCTTCTGCTCGCTGATAGCCTTGGCAATGTCGGGCGTGACGGTGCCGAGTTTCGGGTTAGGCATCAAGCCGCGCGGACCGAGCAACTTACCGAGACGACCGATAATGCGCATCATATCGGGCGTAGCGACGGCAACATCGAAATCGAACCAGCCGCCTTGAATTTTGGCAACCAGATCATCCGAGCCGACGTAATCCGCGCCCGCCGCCTCCGCTTCGGCAACCTTTTCGCCCGCAACGAATGCAAGGACGCGTTTGGTCTTGCCAATGCCGTTGGGCAGGACAATCGCGCCGCGAACTTGCTGGTCAGCGTATTTCGGGTCGACGCCGAGGCGAACGTGCAATTCAATCGTCTCATCGAATTTCGCCGTAGCGGTTTGCTTCACGAGGGCAACAGCTTCGTCGGCGGTGTAAAACTTGCCGTCTTGGACGAGTGCTTGAGCCTCGCGGAATCTTTTGCTTTGCTTTGCCATTAAATTTCCTCCTCGCGGTACAAACGATTAACTCTCCCGCGTCGTGCCGTTAAGCGACAATTTCAATGCCCATGCTGCGCGCCGTGCCTTCAATCATACGGGTGGCCGCCTCGACGGACGCCGCATTGAGGTCTTTCATTTTGAGTTCGGCTATCTCTTGCGCTTTGGCGCGGGGCAACTTGGCGACTTTGGTTTTGTTGGGTTCGCCCGAAGCTTTTTCGATGCCCGCCGCCTTTTTGAGCAGGACGGCCGCCGGCGGAGTCTTGGTAATGAAGGTGAACGAGCGGTCTTCATAAACCGAAATTTCGACGGGGATAATCAAGCCTGCCTGTTGAGCCGTGCGGTCGTTGAATTCCTTGACGAACGCCATGATGTTGACGCCCGCCTGACCGAGCGCAGGACCTACAGGCGGCGCGGGCGTGGCTTTGCCCGCAGGAACTTGCAACTTGACGACTTTGGTAACTTTCTTTGCCATAGTAGCACCTCCTTTCAATAGAATGAATTTGCTGACGAATTTTGAAACGTGCCGCGTAATATTTGGGCGCGCATGGACGCGCGCCTTGCGCGGACATGCGCGCTCTCCGCGAATTGAAACCGGGATGCGGCTTTCTTTGCTACTTGATTTCGACACTGAAAGAAAGTAGATTTAAAATAAAAAGCTGTCTTTGCGCCCTTTTGCTTAGCAAACGAAAGGGCTAAATTTTTTCTACTTGGCTGACGTCGACGTCAACGGGCATATCCTCAACCAAAACCTTGAGACGTTGCTTTTCGGCGTCAATGCCCTTGATCGTGCCGAGCCGATTTTCAAAGATGCCCGCGATGATTCTGACATTGTCGTTGACCTTGAAGCCGAGAGTATTATCGGTGGCGCGCCCGTCGACCAATTCGGTGAGGATGCGTTGAGCCTCTTCTTCGCTTAGCGGAATGGGATCCTTTTCGGAGCCGACAAAGCCCGTGACGCCTTGGGTATTGCGCACGACGAACCAGGAATTGTTGTTGACAATCATATCGACCAGGACGTAGCCGGGGAAAACTTTTTTCTGCACGATGCGCCGTCTGCCGTCCTTGTATTCGGATTCGGCGCGCATGGGCACTATCACGTTAAAGATAACGTCTTCGAGACCCTGCGCGGCGACTTTGCTTTCGAGAGTAGCCTTGACGCGTTTTTCGTAGCCCGAAAAAGTGTGAACGACATACCATGCCCTTTCGGAAATGCGTTCCGATTCGGCAATTTTCTTTTCCATAGCAACTTGTCCTTTCAGCCGAGGATAATGCGGAACAGCTTGGCAAAAGCCGTATCGCAAACCCAAATCAGCACGCAGACGATAACGACCGCCAGCCCCACGACGCCCGTGTAAGATACAAGCTCCTTATTCGTAGGCCAAGAGACTTTTTTGAGTTCTGTGCGGACTTCCCTGATAAATTGGAAGACGCCCTTTTTGTCGCCCTTTTGCTCCGACAATTCTTTCACACTCCTGCCGCCGAGAAATTATTTGGTTTCCTTGTGCGCGGTATGCTTCTTGCAGAATTTGCAATACTTTTTGAGCTCGATGCGGTCGGGCGTATTTTTTTTGTTTTTGTTCGTCCTGTAGTTGCGATTTTTGCATTCGGTGCAGGACAAGGTGATGTTCGTCCTCATTTTGTAGCCTCCCGATTTAATTTAATAAGCCCCTTATGCAGGGGCGTTAATCTCAAGTGGTGGCGGTGCACGGATTTGAACCGCGGACACAGCGGGTATGAACCGCTTGCTCTAGCCAACTGA
>CAMJMR010000016.1 GCA_946407095.1 uncultured Selenomonadales bacterium
ATGCCATTTTGTTTCACCCGAAATATATTTTATCACTTTTTGTCCACAGTTCCTACGTCTTCGTTAATTTACCAACAGCCCCTAATCAACTTTCGGCATTGGACGAGGGTATAGGAAAAATTTTCGCCGCCGAACCTGTCATTGAGGTGCCCGCCGCGCAGGACGACGACTTGATTCAAGACTTGAACGCGATAGCGAAGGAACGCCGCGCCGCTGACGAAAAGCTTATCGACGAGATAAAAAAAGTTCAGCTTGCCCTGCAGAGCGTATCGCCGCCGCCGCAAGCCGCCTTGCAAACGATCATGAAGATTCGCGACGAGATTGACTTCGAGGCGTTGGAGGAGCCGCTTAATCAGCTGTGGCTACTCTTCGACAAGCTGAACGAAATTTTGGAACGACACCCGATGCCCGACACGGCGAAGGGCTACAAAAGGCTTATCAGGCGTTGCAAAAATTTTTCGCGCTACGTCGAACAATCGCTTGCCATGCTCGGCGCGGAAGTCATCAACGAAACGGATGTCCCCTTCGACCCCGCCAAACACACGATAATCAACGACGTGCCCCCGACAAAGTCTTCCATGGTCACAAAAGTTTTGACTGTCGGCTTAGTTTACAAAGGTTACGTTCGCCGCAAAGCGAACGTCGAAATCGCGGAGCCGTCGGGAGGTGATTCGCAATGAGGATAGCGATTGACTTCGGCACGTGTTTTTCATTGGGCGCGTGCTTGATAAACGACAGCCCCGCCAGACTGTTGCGCGCCGGTGAATACGCCGTGCCAAGCGTCTTTTACTACGACAAACGGAGCGGCGTCATAGTTGGCGAGGAAGCCGAAAACAGAGCCAAATATCGACCCCAAAATCTTGTTCGCGATGTCAAAATGGAAATCAGCAACCCCGACGTGAAAATTTTCCGCCTTGACGGCAAAACCTTCAGCAAGAAACAAATCGTCGGGAGCATCCTAAGCGAGGTCAAGAAAAAAGCAAAGGAGGAAATCGAGCGCAAGCAACTGACTGCCAAAAGAATCACGGGTGCAGTCATTTCCGTGCCGGCGGCGTTCACCCTCCGCGAGCTGAATCTCATTCGCGAGGCCGCGCAGGAGGAGGCTAAGCTGAAAGTCATCGGTTTCATTCGCGAGCCCGTAGCAGCCGCCATTGCCTACTTCAACGCGCCCGATGCCGAGGATAAGAAAACGATTTTTGTTTACGACTTGGGAGGCGGCACCTGCGACGTTGCGATTGTCCGCGCCGACAAAAACGCCCGCGAGTGGTACACCGTCATTGATTCGGACATGTTGAGAATCGGCGTCCGAGATTGGGACAAAATCCTTGCCGAGCAGATTAAGCGCAAATGCCGCGAGCAGAGTCTCTTCATTGAGTTCGACGAGCGCGCGGAGCACAATATTTTGACAATGGCGAACGAAGTCAAGCATACTCTTTCGCGGCTGAAAAAATGGGGCGGCGACCTTGAGATTGGCGACGAGCTTTACGATATCGAGATAACGCGCAAGGAATTCGAGCGGGCGACGTCCGAGCTGTTGCAAGACACGATGCGCATGGTTGACGGTTAAGACGTGTTGGCAAGTTGTCGGCTCTGATTCGGCGTTATCTACCTACTTTCTTTCAGCGAAGAAAGAAAGTAGCAAAGAAATTCGCCTCGCAGGGGCGGATAACAACCACTGACGAAACGTCCGCGTCAACCGAAGCTACTCGTGCCGCTATGAAACCTTCCAGGTTTCAAGTCGCGGCGCCGCCCATCCATGGGCGGCTTCATCCCTTGCAACTCATTCGCTACTTTGCCGACAGCCCTCGGTAGCTACCTCGCTCGGCAACTCAAACATATTGGTAAAATTAACATTCCCGGTGCGGACAGGAAAGCGGGCGACGACACCGTCCTGACTATGAAAATAGACAGGAGCGGCTTAATGGAACTTAAAGCCGTCGATAAGCGCACGGGCAAAACGGTTGAGGCGGAAATTCAGCTTGACGATTATTGAGCGTCGAGGAATTTACATTGCTTAAGTTGTGAGGCTAGCAATGCGCTAGCGTTGCGTATAAGCGCGGGCGAAAACTTTCTGCTAGTGCAACGTTAGGGCGCGTCAGCTGTTCCGCCACTTTCAAAGTGGCCGCGGCAACGGTCATTGACAGAAAATTTTTTCAGTAAACAGGATTTTTCCCGCCCGTCATAGAAAAACGTCGAACGGATTTATTTTGTTTAAATTTTGTGAGGAGGTCGGGGGAATTGATGTTTCTACTTGCGCTGTCGCCGATTTTATGGCTGGTGCTTGCGCTAAGCGTTATCAAAATGCCGGCGTGGAAGGCGTGCTTAATAGCGTTGATAATCGCGTTGGCGGCGGGCATGGGCGTCTGGAACATGGAAAGCGTTCGGGCGATTGAATCCGTGCTTGAGGGCGTCGCGCTGGCGTGTTGGCCAATCTTGTTGGTTATCGTCGCGGCAATTTTCACTTACAACTTGACTTTGCACACCAAGGCAATGGACACGATTAAAGACATGTTGACGAGCGTCAGCCACGATAAGCGCGTCCTGATTCTGCTGATTGGTTGGGGCTTCGGCGGCTTCTTGGAGGGCATGGCGGGCTTCGGCACGGCAATCGCAGTTCCCGCAGGCATGCTGGCGGGCATTGGCATTAATCCGATTTTATCTGTCTCGGTCTGTCTTATCGCCAACTCTGTGCCGACGGCTTACGGCTCAATCGGCATACCGCTCGTCACGCTGGGGAGCGTCACGGGCTTCGACGCGATGCAGTTGGCGACGTACACTTCACTGCAGCTGGGCGTTTTGACGTTGCTTTGTCCGTGGCTTATTGTTATCGTGACGGGCGGCGGGCTCAAAGGCTTGCGCGGCATGACGATGTTTTGCTTGGGAGCGGGCTTGGCGTTCTTTATCCCCGAACTTGCGCTGTCGATGTTCGTCGGGCCGGAGCTGGCAGTCGTTGCGGGCGCGATTTGCACCATGGGCACGATTGTTTTCATTGCGAAGAAATTTCCCGTCAACGACCCCGAATTCGCAATGAGTGACCAGGCGCACGCGAAAATTACGACCGCGCAGGGCATCAACGCTTGCCTGCCGTTCATACTGATTTTTATCTTCCTGCTGTTCACCAGCAAGCTTGTCCCGCCGATTAACTCATTCCTTATGCAATTCAAGACGGCAGTCCCGATTTACAACGGCGAAGGCGGCGTCCCTTACACTTTCGTCTGGATTAATACGCCGGGCGTGCTGATAATGTTGGCGGCGTTTATCGCGGGCTCAAAGCAGGGCGCGAGCTTCGGAGAAATGGTCGGCGTGCTCAAGAAGACAGTCAACGGCTTGAAGTTCACTATGGTCACGATTATCGCGGTCATAGCTACGGCGAAGGTCATGGGCTACAGCGGAATGACGGGACAAATCGCCGATACGGCAGTCGCGGCCACGGGCACGGCTTATCCGCTGATAGCGGCGTTCTTGGGCTCGGTCGGCACGTATATCACGGGCTCGGCCACGTCAAGCTGTGTTTTGTTCGGCAAGTTGCAAGTGATAGCCAGCCAGGCGATTGGCGCGAACGAAACTGTTCAAGCGTGGGTGGCGGCGGCGAACGCTACGGGAGCCTGCGCGGGCAAAATGATTTCGCCGCTGTCGATAGCGATAGGCTCGGCGGCCATCGGCGTCAAAGGCGCAGATTCGCAACTGTTGGCGTTCGCGGTCAAAGTCTACATTCCGTTCGTGATATTCATGGGCGCGGTCGTCTACTTCGGGCAGGTGCTGATTGGATAATTTCCGATTGACAATGCGCCGCGTCTGTGATAAATTTTTTGCGTTGATAAGACAAAATGAAAGGCAGGCAGTCCGATGTTTCCCCGTCGAACTCCCTCCCTCGTTAATAGGGCAAATCAAGTGAGTTTAGGGTCGTACGTGTTACGGCTTATTTTTTTCCTTTGAAGTACGTCAGCAACGCGATAATGAACGTCCCGACAGTGGAAATTTGATCAACCATTGTCCAGTCGATGAACTCCATACGCGTCACTTCCTTCCTTCGAGGGAAAGAAGCCAACGCATCAGACTGCCTGCCTTTCATGTGAACTATATCGGTTTTCAAGGAGGCGATTGAATGAAAATTTACACCAAGACGGGCGACGCGGGCTTGACGAGCTTGTACACGGGCGAACGCGTCGAGAAAAATTCTTTGCGCGTGCAAGTCTACGGCGCGATTGACGAGGCTGATTCGGCATTGGGTTTGGCGCGCGCCTTCGTCGAAGTCGAAACGGTCAGAGAAAAAATTTTCGCCGCGCAGAAAGTTTTGCCGCGCCTTATGGCGGACTTCGCGAGCTTGAATCGAGAGGCGACAATCACGGCGTCCGACGTTGCAAAGCTTGAATCGGAAATGGACGCGTTGGAAAGTTCGTTGCCGCCGCTGAAGGAGTTCCTAATCCCGGGCGCGTCGAAGGGCGGAGCCTTCCTTGACTTGGCCAGGACGATAACCCGCCGCGCAGAACGATTGGCTTGCGAGCTGTCGAAAGCGGAGCCCGTTCACGACGTCGATAAAATTTTCCTCAATCGCCTGTCGGATTATTGTTTCCTGTTAATGATACGCGAAGACTTGAAAATTTGAACGCTTAATCTCAACCCGTCCAAGTGGCGGGCTTTTTTTATGGGATTGTTGCTTTTGTCAGTCAAACAGGCTAAGCTGAACGGGCTTTGAAAAATTTTCTTGCGTCGTCGAAATTTCTTGCGGCGTCGAAGATTTTGGCGGCGGAGGCGAGTTTTTAAGTTCGCCACGCTGAAATTTTTCCGCCGTCGTCCGAGCAAGCAGGTCGCAACGTTCGTTAAAAAAATCGCCCGCGTGCCCTTTGACCCAGTTGAATGTCACGGTTCGAGCGGAAATTAATTCGTCGAGCGCGCGCCACAAATCTTGATTGAGGACGGGGCTTTTGCTTGCGGTCTTCCAACCGTTGCGCTTCCACTTGACGAGCCAGCCGTTCGTGAAGGCGTTCTTCAAGTAGCTGCTGTCCGTGAAGAGTTCGACGACCGCGCCCGCCGAAATTTTTTCCAGTGCCCGAATAGCCGCCGTCAGCTCCATGCGATTGTTCGTGGTGTGCGCTTCGCCGCCGAAGATTTCTTCGCGCTGATTCCGTTCGTCGATGATAATCGCTGCCCAGCCGCCAGCGCCAGGATTTCCTAAGCACGAGCCGTCCGTATGAACTTTGAACATAAGTCGATGTCTCCTTTGAAAAATTTTACGAGGCTAGAAATGCGCAGGCATTTCGTATCGGCGCGGCGATAACCTTTGAATCATGAACGGTACGGCGCGCTAACTGTTCCGCCGCTTTTAAAGCGGCCAGGCACGAGCCGTCGGTATGAACTTTAAACATATTCAGCCCTCCAAAGTGGTGATAACGATGAATCTTCAAGAAAAACTCAAGACCCTGCCCGCTGCGCCGGGCGTCTACCTTATGCGCGATGTTCGCGGCAAAATAATTTACGTCGGCAAGGCGCGCGTCCTCAAGAATCGCGTCCGCCAATATTTTCAAGGCGGCAAGAATCACGGCGCGAAGGTCAAGGCAATGGTCGCCAAGGTCGCCGACTTTGAAACGATCGTCACGGCAACCGAGGTCGAGGCTCTGATTTTGGAATGCAACCTAATCAAGAAGCACCGCCCGCGCTACAATATCAGCCTCAAGGACGACAAGAGCTATCCTTATCTGCGCGTGACGGCCGAGGATTTTCCGCGAATCGTCTTGACGCGCCGCGTGATTCATGACGGGTCGCGATACTTCGGCCCCTACACGAGCGGGCTTGCCGTCAAGGAGGCTCTTCAGCTTTTGCGGAAAATTTTCCCGCTTAGAACCTGCAAGACTTTCGCCAAGCGTCCGTGCCTGGAATTTCACATCAAGCGCTGCCTTGCGCCGTGTGTCGGCAAAGTTTCCCGCGAAGATTATATGCGCCTTGTCAATGCCGCCGAAAAATTTTTGTCGGGACGAACCGCGCAGGTCGAACGCGAACTTGCCGCTCAAATGCAGGACGCCGCTCAGGCTTTGAACTTCGAGCAGGCGGCGCGCCTTCGTGACATATTGGCGGCAGTGCGCAAGGTCACCGAGAAACAAAAAATCGCCACCGACGCGGGCGATGTCGACGCGATTGGCTTGGCGAGAGCGGACGGCGAGACTTGTGCGCAAATTTTCTTCGTGCGCGAAGGCAAAGTCACGGGGCGCGAAAGTTTTCTGCTTAGCGGCGCGAACGACGAGACCGACGCTCAAGCCGTCACCGAATTCGTCAAGCAGTACTACAGCCGCGCGCAAATTTCCGCCGCCGAAATTCTTTTGCCCGTCACGCTGCCCGAAGACGACACGAAACTTTTAAGCGAATGGTTGGGCGTCAAGCTGACCGAACCCAAGCGCGGCGTCAAGCGTTCGCTGGTCGAGATGGCAAATCAGAATGCCGAAAAGTTTTTATCGGAAGAATCTGCGCGGCGTCTGCTTAAAGATGCTCAAACGGCGGGCGCGGTCGAGGAGCTGAAAAATTTTTTGAACTTGCCGAGCCTTCCGCGTCGCATGGAGTGCTTTGACATTTCGCACATTCAAGGCTCTGAAACCGTGGCGTCGATGGTCGTCTTCGAGGACGGCGTGCCCGACAAGAAAAGCTATCGCCGCTACAAAATTCGTTCCGCCGAGGGCAAGCCCGACGACTTCCTTTCGATGCGCGAAGTCACTGCCCGCCGCTACGAAAAGACCGACAGCTTGCCAGATTTAATCGTTATCGACGGCGGCTTGGGTCAGCTGAATTCCGCCCTTGAAGTGATTCGCCGCGCAGGTCATACGGTGCCCGTCGTGGGCTTGGCGAAGCAGTTCGAGCTGATTTTCGTCGAGGGCTCCTCAATCCCGGTCGAGCTGCCGCGCGACAGTCAAGCGTTGAAACTCATGCAACGAATTCGGGACGAGGCTCACCGATTCGCGATAACGTATCACAGGAAACTGCGGCGGGCGCGCAATTTAAAATCGGAGCTGGACAACGTGGCGGGCATAGGCGTCAAGCGGCGGACGGAATTGTTTAAGGCGTTCGGGTCTGTGGCAAAGATAAAAGCGGCGTCGGTCGAGGAACTTGCCGCCGTGCCGAGCATGACGCGAACCGCCGCCGAGTCGCTGAAAAAATTTTTCGACGCGCAATCGCCGCCTTGAATTTTGTCGCCGCGAACGGCTATAATCAAACGCAAAATTCAAACGGAGCGGAAAAGATTATGAGCGATAAAAATTTCAATGACGACGAGCTTTATTCGGGCAAGACGACGGACGGCGATGAACTTTACGCCCAAAAAGTTTCCTTGGACAAGACGCCGCCGCCGAGAACTTTCCACAGCAAAAATTTTTCGGACAGCGAAACTCAAGCGGCAGAGGACAGGAAAAAATCTGCGCGCCCCGAGCCCGTCCTAAAACGTAAACTTTCGCACGCGGAGACCAGCGGCGTCGCGATTTCGGCCGTCATGTTGGTTTACAGCCTTGCCGAGGGCGATAAGCCGCTGTTCTTCGTGTCGACCGCGCTTTTGACGTTCCTGTTGCGCCCGCTAATCGGAGCACTGTTCGGCAAAAACAATCGCGCCGTCCAGAATGCCTTGCACAGTTTCAGCATCGTGATGTTTATCGGAGCGTTGATAATGCTGTTCTTGTAAACAAAAAACCGCCGAGCCCTTGAGCTCGACGGTTAAATTTTTTTTGCCGATAAGTTTTAGTATTGGAATTTCTGGAGCGAGGTCTGGAGGTCTTGAGCGAGGCGAGCGAGTTCATCTGCCGCCGAGGAAATTTCTTCTGCTGAGGCGGATTGTTGTTGTGCCGCCGCCGAGACGCTTTCCATTTCCTTCGACACGCCGACACCCTTATCCAAAATCTTTTCGGAGCGGTCGCGAATCGTGTAGGTAAGTTTCTCGACTTCCTTAAGGTCGTTGATCATTCGCTTGGCTTCCTTGTCGACGTTGTCGGAGGCTTCGCGGATGCTGTCGAACGTCGAGCGCAACCTTTCAACCGACTGCGTGCCCGTGCGGACAGCGGAAGTGCCTTTCTGCATGGAGTCGACGGCGGCCGTCGTATCGGCTTGGATATCGCCGATAAGCGTGCCAATCTTTTGCGCGGCCTCTTGAGACTCTTCGGCGAGCTTGCGAACTTCTTCGGAGACGACTGCAAAGCCTCTGCCGTGTTCGCCTGCGCGGGCGGCTTCGATAGCGGCGTTCAAGGCGAGCAAGTTGGTTTGCTCTGCGATGCCGCTGATTGCTTCAACGATTTGACCGATTTCTTGCGAACGTTTGCCGAGTTTGTCGACGGTCTGAGCCGAGTCATTAACAATCTTTTCGACGCTGATAATCTGATTGACGGCAGTTTCGACGGCTTCAGTACCGGCGGCGGCCTCATCAGTGGCGGTGGCAACGTGAGCCGAAACTTTGTCGGCGGTCTTGGCGAGGTTGTCGATTGATTCAAGCGCGTTGTTTATGGCGTCCATAGCGTCATTGACGTAGCTTTGTTGTTCGACAACTGCGCCCGCCGAATTGGTGACGGATTGGGCAACCTGTTCGGACGCTTGCGCGCTTTGGTGAGCCGAGGCGGTGAGTTCTTGCGAAGACGCCGCGAATTGGCTGGAAGAGTTGCTTGTCTGCTGAATCAGCTTGCTGATAGCCACGCGCATTTCGCGGACGGCAAGAGCCATTGAGCCGAATTCGTCTGCGCGGTCTGCGTCGAGCAAGTCGGTGCGGCGGAAGTCGCCGTCTTTGAGCAGGTGCAGAGCCTTGACCACGTTTTCAAGCGGGTTGGTGACGGCCTTGGTGATGGACATGCTGAAGAAAATCAAAAGCACGAACGTGCCGCCAATGACGATGAACAGGTTGCGAATGGAGCCTTCAACCGCCTCGTCGCTGGCCTTAATCGCGTTGTCCGAATCTTGGTAAGCTTTTTGCTGAATAACCAAAATGGCTTCACTGGTCGAGACGGCGTAGGGCATGACTTCTTTCTGATAAAAGTCCATGGCGGAATTTCTGTGCGCGGCAATGGTCGGGACGTCTGCGCCTATGGGCGAACGCATTTGCGTCAACTTGTCGCCGCCTTCTTTGAATTTCTGCCATTCGCGTTTTGCGGCGTCAATCTGCGCGCGAGCCTGCGCGTCGTCTTTAACTATGGTTTCGTATATGGCGAGGGATTCTTCCAACTCTTTGACTGCGCCGTTGTATTTGTCGATACGGGATTGGAGCAGAGAGGCATCCGTCGTCATAGGCAGCAAGATGGCTTGCACCTGTGCATAGCGCACGGCATGACGGCAACGACCGACTTCAAAGATAGCCTTCAAGTAATTCTGACTTATCAAGTCCAAGTTATTTTTGGCGTTCGAGACGGCATTGTAGCCGACGGCACCGACGACGATCAATCCTATGAACGCGACGATATTAAGCAACAGCAACTTGTACGCCACGCGCATGTTGTTTAACCATGACATAAAAAATCTTCCTCCTTATCTTGGCGGAATAAAAAAATTTTTTTGCGCTTGAGACTTTACGGCAAGAGCGTTCGTCCCTCCGACCGCCGATCTCAACTTGTGAACGTCCCGCGCAGGGTTCCCTTGACGGGCATGACCTTCCGCCGTTCGAGCGGTAGTTTGCTTTGCGGAAATTGTCTATATTCTGCCCCCTCCCGAAAGCGTTCCTTTCCGTGTTTTTCCGTAGCGTTTTCGATTGTAGTTTAACGTAAAAGGAATGTCAAATTAATTGCGCCGCCGCGTCAACCAAAGTGACGGCATAATCAGTCTTCGCTATGATAGCATAAGCGGCGGCATTTAGTCTAGGATTTTGTAAAAAAAATGACGGTCAGGGAAATTTTCCTCAACCGTTGCAAATTTTTTTGTCGACAATCACTTATTCAAGGCGTCCCAAGCCTCGTTGGCACGTTCGACGAAAATGTCGCGTATGCGTTTGCTTTCGCCGAGCCCGTGCAGTTTCGTTGTGACAGTGAAGCCCATGCCTTCCAAAATCTTTTTGTGCGAGTCTTCTTCGTCGCCCGCCATATCGTTGTTGGCGTGGTCTCCCGCGACCATCATTAGCGGCATCAAGACGATTTTGTCGACCTTGTGCATTTTGAGCTTACCGGCGAAGTCCTCCAGGCGCGGCCAGCCTTCGACGGTGTAAATGTGTACGTCGTTGCGTTTCATTTCTCTCAGCTTGTTCTGCATGACCGAATAGTAAGCGTTCGACGGGTCGGGCGTGCCGTGCGCCATAAGCAGGACTGCCGTGCCCTTTTTGCGTTTCGGCAGGTGGATTGTCTCCATAACCTGCTTAACGTCATCGCGCTGATTTTCTTGCCCTTGCCAATACATCAGCGGCGTACCCAACGACATAGCCTTGAATTGCGATTTGTATTCGTGGAACAGAGCCACGTCATACTTGTACTCAATGCCGGGGATGACGTCAAGCGAAACCATAGCCACCCGCGTGTAGCCCTCGCGCATGAGGTGCTTAAGCGTTTCTTCGGGCGTCATGTAGTCGCAAGAGCCTTCCTGCTCGGCGATGTGCTTAATGACGATATGGCTGGTGAATGCCGTGAAAACTTTGGCATTCGGGTGCGCGGCTTGAATGGCGGCGGCAGTGGCGTCGATTGCTTTGGCGCGTTGGTCTTTGAAGGTCGTCCCGAAGCTTAGCACGACGATAGCGTCCTTGTCGGCGCGATTCTGCATTTCGGGATTCTTGTAGCTGAGGACGCCGATTTGCGTTGCCATCTTCAGCGCGAAGGGCGGGTTGGCTACCTCGTCGTTAAGCTGATAGGCGGCGTCGGTGGGCGCGGCTATAAACAAACTTGAACACGCCACACTCACCGCCAAAAATTTTTTCCAATGCTTCACTGAAATTCCTCCTCGTATTTAATTTTTTCTAGTCCCTAGTCCCTAGTCCCTAGTCCCTAGTTCCCAGTTCCTAGCATTGCTCATACATTTCATTGCCGAGGAGGCTTATAAATTTTATACCGCCACAGAAAATTGTCAAACTCTTGCGAATGCTGTACAATGACGCGGCATTTCTATCAAGGAGGCTTTTTTTATGAAATTCACCTGTTATAAGAATGAGTTGGTCGAGGCGTTGCAGTTCACAATTCGAGCCGTCGCCGTCAAACCTCAAACGCCCGTCCTCGCGGGCATTTACCTCAAGGCGGAAGGCTCCATGCTTGAATTGCAAGCGAATAATTTCTTCACGGGCATAATCACGCGCATTCCCGTCAATACCGAAGAATCCGGCGAAGTCGTAGTAAGCGGCAAGCGTTTTCAAGAATTCGTTCGCAATTTGCCCGAAAGCACGGCTACTTTTTACACCTTGGACAACACTTTGATTATGGAATCGGGCGGCGCGAACGTCGAACTTTTGACTATGACGGCGAACGATTTCCCGAAGATAAAGACACCTGACACGGTGTTTTCGTTCAAAATCCGCACGACCGTGCTTAAGGATTTGATTCGGCGCACAGTCTTTGCCGTCGGCAAGGATGAGACGCGCCCGATATTCACGGGCTGCTGTTTTGAAATTAAGGGCGATAAAATTTCACTTGTCGCTACCAATGCGCATCGTCTTGCCTTGGCGACCGAACAACTCTCCGAAAGCTACGACGAGTGCTCCTTCGTAGTGCCTGCCGAGACTCTGCGCGGGATCATGATGCGAATAGACCCTGAAGACATCGACAATTTCGTAACAGTAAAATATTCGTCGCGCTTCCTTACTTTCTCGTTTGATAACGTCTTCGTGAACTCGCGGCTTATCGAAGGCGTATTCCCTCCCTACGACAAAGTCATTCCGTCTTCGAGCACGACGCATATCAGAATCCGTACCGCTGAACTTAAGCGCGTCGTCGAATTCATTGCGCTCATGTCGAAGGAAACTGAATACAACACCGTTAAGCTGATTATTGACAGCAACAACATAGAAATTTCGTCCAATTCGCCCGAAGTCGGCGGAGCAAAGTGGAACGTCGAAGCGGAAGTCAGCGGCGAACGTCTGGTCATTTCCTTCAACGTCGATTACATTGCCGATGTGTTGCGTGTTATCGATTCTGAATACGTGCACATTGAGATGAACGACCGCTACAGCCCCGCCGCCTTCACCGAGCCCGGCAACGATAAGTATATCTACATTGCCACGCCCGTCCGCACTTAATGCACGCCGCCGAAATTTCGTTGAAGGATTGGCGCAACCTTGCCGACGTCTGCTTTTGCCCCGATGCCGCGATAAATATTTTCCTCGGCAACAACGCGCAGGGCAAAACCAATATCCTTGAGGCGATTAACTTTGCGTCACTGTTGCGCTCGCGGGCGGGCAAGGAGTCCGAATTGATTCGTTGGGGACAAGCCGCCGCGCTTTTGCGAATCGGCTACGTCAAGGCAGGCGTCTCTCACGAATTGGCGATTGAAGTTTCTGCTGAGCGACCGCGCAGGATTTTGCTCGACGCCAACCCGATTCGTCCCCGCGAATTAATCGGCAAGCTCAATTCGGTATTCTTTTCGCCCGAAGATTTATTCATGTTCAAAGGCTCGCCGTCGACGCGCAGAAAGTTTTTGGACGCGCAAATCGCTCAAGCCGTGCCGATTTTTTTTCTGGAGCTGACGAAATACACTCGGCTGGTGGAATTGCGCAACGCCCTGCTAAAAAAAATTCGTGAAGGCTCGGCGCAAGCGGAGGAACTTGACCTTTGGGACGAACAGCTTGCCGACGCCGCCGACAAAGTCATAAGCAAGCGACTCAACGCCGTCGAAAAGCTGAACGGCTTGGCGAACGCAATGCAACAAAAAATGTCCGCGCAGGCAGAAGATTTGTCGATAATCTACGACCTGCGCGGACTTTCTGTGCGCGAAAACATTGCGGCGAACTTTCTGCAGACGTTGCGGGCACGCCGCTTTGAAGACGTTCGGCGCGGCACGACAAGCATAGGCGCACACCTCGACGATTTAAAATTCTTCGTCAACGGGCATGAGCTGAAACTTTTCGGCTCGCAAGGACAACTGCGCACCGCCGCCTTGGCACTGAAACTTTCCGAATTGCAATTCCTCAAGACGGAAACGGGCGAATACCCTTTGTTGCTCCTCGACGACGTGATGAGCGAATTGGATGCGACGCGCCGCGAACTGTTGCTTGAATTCCTCAGCCGCGAAGGCATTCAGACGCTGATAACCGCGACCGACAAAGCGTATTTCCCGACGCGCCCTTTCGGGAAAATTTTTTTCGTCAAGACGGGCACTCTGTCTTAGCGCGGCGATTAGCGGGCTAGCAATGCGCAAGCGTTGCGTTCAAGCGCGGGCGGTTAGTTTCCTCTGCCGCAATGTTGGAGCGCGTCTGCTGTTTGCTACTTTTTAAAAGTAAAGCACCATTCATTGTGAGTGGTGCTTTTTCTATTTATCGAACAAGATTTCCGTCAGTCGGTGCGTATGGCGTCTTCATTCGTGAAGAAATTGTTTATCGAGCGTTTGTCGGCGGTCTCGGTCTCGCGCTCGTTCAAGTAGCTGTACTGCGTCATCTTGACCAGTTGGAAGTTGTCGAACACCGATTTAGCAAGCTTGAAGTCGTCCTTGTTGAAGAATTTTACGTTGTCGTCTTCCAAGTAGTTGAAGTAGTCATGGAAGTACTTATTAACCTTCTCTTTATATGTCTCCGGATCCTTTTCCTTAAGGTAGGCGATTTGTTTCTCGCGGGTGTCAAGCTCCTTTGTCTCGTCTTCGGGCAAGTTGGCAATCATTTCCTTGACCGCCGTCTCAATCGCCCGATTCATCAAAGCGGGATCCAGGTGCGGGTCTACCGTCGCGTCAATCGTCTCGTAAGCAACGGTGCCGTCGGCGTTCTTTTTCAGTCTGTATTGCACGTTGCCAAGTTCGTCGACGAACATCGGATTATCGGTGGTCGTGTCGTTACCTTGAATGTCGTCTTGATAAATCTTGTAATACTTTTTGGCGTCGCTTATGTTGGCGTAACCGTCTTTCTCCGTGCCGTTATCATAGTACTTGATTGAAATTTTATTGGCAACGGACGGGGCGGGGTCTTTGCCGTCGTAAAGCGTAATGCCGTTGAGACTCTTCGGGAGGTAATAAGTCTTGCCGTTCGCGCTGACTTCCATGTAAGGCGTCGCGTCGTTTTTCTTCCAGTAGTCGGTGCCGCTGATTTTGGTGTAGCCGTCAACTTGCGCCATAACTTCTGCCGCCGTGCCGTAAACGTATTCGGGCGGATGCGTGGCGATGTCGCCCTTCACTTTCAGCAAGAATCTGTTTTTGTATTCGTCTGTCTCGTCAAGCCAGCCGCCTTCGGTGCCGTCGGCAGAGATTTCTTTGACGCGCCAAACGCCTTGACCTGTCGCTTTGCCGCTGTCGTTTGTGTCGTTGCCGTCGTTGTTGTAGCTCCAGCCGCTCTGGAAATAAGCAAGCTTGCCTTTTTCTACAGCTTTCTTGCGGGCGAGCCAGCCCGTGCCGGCGTAAGTCCAGCCTTCGTTTTTCTTCTTGCGGAGGGTGTAGTAGTAATTAATCTTGCCGTTGCCCGACGCGTAAGCCATCGCTTCAGCCGTCTTCATATCGTCGTTGCTGTACCAGTCGGAATTATTATAAGAGACGGCTTCCGTAAGAGCGCAAATCGCCAAGTCGCTGTTGCGATGTATTTTTCAACAAGCTGCCCGCCTTGCCTGTAAGTTATCTTCGTGAATTCGGGGTCATCTTTTATTTTACTCGGCGCACTTGTCAGCGTGCTTATGTCGTAATAAACATCGTTTTTTTCGTCGTAAACGAAGTCGCCGCCTCTGGTAACGCCGTCGGAATAAGTTTCATTTTCGTAAGTCTTTAGCATGACGAATTCCTTGGCGATGACGTGGCCGTAGAAATTTTTATCGTTGCCGTTGACGACGACGGGGCTGTTCGGGAAGAAGAATATCCCGCGAAAGTAGGCGTTGAAGTTGATAATCACGGGCAAAGAGTCGCGCACGTGAGAGGCTTCGTTGTAGCCGTTATAGTAGAGCGTGTTGGTAAACTCTAGACTTGAATCATGAGGGCAGAGAGAAAAAGAAATTGAGAAAGCAGACAGCTAATTTGTCAAAACGAGTGGCTATGCGTCGACGATTTTTTATCCGCAAGAAAAAACGTTCGACGACGTTACGCGCCGAGCAAAAAGCTTTGTCGCCAAGAACGGTTTTACCCTCCAGATTCACTTTGTTCAAAAGGGAAGTCGCACATTCTGAATCGTGAACTTGTCCGCCGGTCAGCAATAAGCCGATGAGTTGAAAATATTCAGTGACGAGGGCATGAATTTTGGTGTTTTTTCCGCCGCGCGACACGCCTATTGCTTGCTTGCCGTATTTTTTACGAGCCCCAGCGGCGTGCTGATGCACCTTACAGAAGATTGAATCAATTTCAACGAGCAGATATTTTTCCGTGTCGGCAACTAACGTTTGCAAGATATTTTCGAAAACATCATTAGCGCACCAAAGTCGGAACTTGTGATAAATGCTGTTCCCGTTGCCGAAGTGAGGTGGTAAATCGCTCCACGCTACTCCTAAAGACAATATCCACAAGATTAAAACTATCGGTGAATTGCTTTTGTAAGGCAGCAGCGTTCGTGGTAAAATGATTTTGACATAAGCATTTTCCTTTGGGGATTTTTCAAATTCATTTTACCAAAGAAATTGCTTATGTTTTACTTTTGCACTTTACCAACACGCTCTAGTGAATTTTATACTTCTGCTTTTGCAGTGTCAATTTGAGATTTCAATTATTAATAAAAGTTTCTTTAAAAATTTTCTGCCATTTCTTTGAACAAGATAAAATCAGCCTTGCGAGTTTCAGATTTGGCAGCCTATTATAAAAAAATCACCTTGCCGCCTGTAATTTTATAATTCAAGCGTCAAGGTGTCAACGAAAAAAGATTTAACTCTGCTCAATCAATCCAACTGGCTCTTGTCTTTGTGAAAAACATATCTTTTGCAGCTTTGCTCTGCGGATCCTTGTAGTTATCCAAGTAAGTGTAAACTTTTCGTTTCAATTCTTCAATCTTGAACGAATCATAATAAGAATCCGAACTAAGATTAAAGGCTCCGTCCATTTTATAAACTACTTCATATTCTAGACCGCCGATGTTGCCTGTGTTATCCGGCATTTCGGAAGAATCCGCATAGTTTGAATCCTCTTTAAGCGCGAGAAAATAATCCTTATCTTTTAGCTGATTGGCATAATCCGTACGCTCCTCGTCCGCTTTGAGTTTGGCAATATAATCAGGATCGCGAACATCACTTTTACTTAAAGGCTTGGTTTGCACATTCCCCTTATCGTCGACAAAAGTATCCTCTTCCTCAATGTAGAAATATTCTTTGCCGTCTTTAAGATATTTGCCGTTTTCGTTTTTGTAATCCTCTTTTGTCGTCAGCTGAACGAATTCTTTCGCGATAACGAAACCTTGCATTTTATGTCCGTTACCTCTGATGACAACGGGGCTGTTGGGTGCAAACAAGATAACGCGGGCGTCGTCATTGAGCGTCAAGACAACCGGTTGAGAGTCGCGCTTATGTTTACCGTTTTCATCGAGATCTTTAGGATTTATTTGTTCGGGACCGTCATAATAAAGCACAAGCGGACGATCATTTGCGCCCATGTTCGATTGATTTATATTGAGAAATATCTGGCGCACTGTGCTGTAAACTGTATGTTCAACTTTTTGATTTTTGACAAAAGGAAGAGGAACTATCGGCTCGCTCTCTATGCGAACATACAGGGCGTCTTCAGGATTGTTTGTTTTATTAAATAGCTTACCCTTTGTTCGGACAGGGTAGGGAGTTCCGAAATTAAACGTCGAATGAATCCTAAGATCAAAGTTTCCGTTGTAATCATCTTTACTGGATCTGTCGTTTTGTATGTCGGCTAAGGTCAAAGTTTTACCGTTTTTACCTTCCGGAACAGGGTAGCCTATGTCCCAATCCTCTGTAAATTGTCCGGTACTTAGATTTTTGGAATTAATGTCGGGATGAAAATCCAGATTCAAAGAATCATAATGTGTTTTATTGCTAGTTGTAGCATCACTACTTTTTGATTGCACCAATACAATTTCCGTCCTGTAGTGGTCACCGGGCGTATAGGAAACACGACGTTTTACCTTTCTTTTATCTTGAAATTCATTCCAATCTCCGCCGTAAATGTCTTTTCCCGTCATTTCTTTATATAGTTCTTTAGGCTTAACTGTTGTACCTTTTAATTCCTCCGCAACACTTGCCGGGAGGTTATCGCCGTATTTCAAGGTGTCGTTTCTGTAATAATCTTGCCACTCCCAGTTTCTGATAGCGGACACGTCTTCCAAATTGTACATTTGATTTAAGAGATTTTCGCCTTTAGGCAGTTTGCCTTCCGCACCTACGCCGGGATCTCGCGGAATAGGATTGTCCGGGGGATCCGGAGGAGTATAAGGCTCGTCATCTTTAGGATTTTTAGTCAGCATTGCAACGGCAACGACGGGCGCGTCCATTGTCGGGAACCAGCCGGGCAAAAAGAGATGTTCGATTGTTTCTTCGAGGCGAACGACGTAATAAAAATTCGTGCCGTAATCGTACAGAGAATAGGTCGGGGTAACCACTCGCTCAGAATCCTTTTTGGATTTGCTCCAGCTGTCGACTATCGAATTTCTTATGTCGGATGCTTCCGCCGTGCCAAATTCAACGTCTTCGATAGAGCCCAAATTTTTAACGGCATATTCTTCGGCAAGGTCGTCGGCGATCAGCAGGGTTGATTTTTCGCCGTCGCTTTTGCCAGTATATTTTCTGTCGGGGTCAAATGAACGGTTGCTGATAAGAATCGCATCGTTTTTGATTGTCGGGAAGTTTACATTATCGTTAATGATAACTTGCGCGCCCGCCAAAACCGCCGCGTCTGCCGCGTTTTGGAGGCGTGACACGTTCAGATAGTACCAGCCCAAATCAAGACCGACGCCGACAAACAGCAACAGCAACGGGATAAGCAATGCGAACATAACCGTAGCTTGACCGCGTCGGGCATACTTGCTTTTAAACTGCTTGACCATAATCTACATCTTCTTTCAGAGAAATCCATTATCGTTCCAACGTAAAGCGCGGGTCACATTCAAAGGTTCTTTGCCACGGCAGAGTGAATTTCAAATTCTTGAGCTTCCATTTGCCGGGCAAACGTAAATTTTCTGTTGCAAAGGCAATCATCCTTTCGTTGAGGAGTTTTTCAAGCGGCGGGAGCTTTTCTTTCAAGTTCAACGGAGTGCCGTCGCCCGCAATGCCGTAGCTCGCGCCGACAATCTCTTGGCGGACGTTCGCTTGATAAGCCCAATCGTCAAGGTAGCGCGTCGTCAACAGCTCGGCAACGTCCTTGTCGTTCATGAAGGGAGTGAGGACGCCCGCGCCGATTAAAAAGCCGCTCGAATTGGTCGCGGTGTTCCAGCCGCCGTAAGCCTTAATCTTGTATTGCAAGTCGTCGCGCTTTAGCTGATTCATTAGGGAGTTGTCGGCACCGTTGGAAAAGGCAATGTCGGCAATCGCCACGGGATAACCCGCCTCGACGTACTGCTTGACGGGCTTGAGGAAAGTTTTGATGTCGCCGCGCAGTTTGAGCTTATTTCTTTTGGCGTCGGACGATTCGTAAGTTTTGCCGCTTTCGCGCGTGTTGACGGCAAGGACAAGGTCGGCGCGTTCGGGAGCCGGGATTCTAAAGCCGCCCGCCGCAGTAATCGCCGCGTCAATCGAAATGCCGATTGGCTCGTTGCCGTAAGCGGGGAAAGTAGCCGCGCCCTTGCCGTCGTTGTACATGACCGACACGAACGGAATTTGATGGCGGTCTTCGTTAATGGCGCGAGCAATCATCAACATGCCGAGTTCGTCCGCGCCCGAAGTGACTTGAATGAAGTGCTTGCCCATGTCTTTGGCGTATTCCGTGAGCTGACGGCTTTCGCGGTGAGTTTGACTGAACATTGCGCTGTCGTCGCAACCGAGCAGAAAATAATTGAAGACGTCCGCGCGGAGGCAGTCCGTCAAAAATTTGTTGGCGTCGAAGTTTTTTGCGCGGCGTTTAAGCCAATCGTCGAGGTATTCGGCGGGAATGTCGGCTTCGAGCTTTTTTAGCTTACGACGTTCGCCGCTTGAGAGTTTTTCGGTTTCCTGCTTGTCGAGCAACGCGGTGTATTGGAAAATTTTTTCGCCGTGCGTGTAGTAGTAATCGGGCTCTGCGCTTGCGTTGCTACCCGTGCGCGGCGTGCGCATAATCGTCCCGAAGGCGTAAGTCGGCAGGAAGAAAAATTTTTCGCGGAAGGATTTGAAACGTTGTGCGCGAGCCAAAATTTCTTCGGCGGAAAGGTCGTGCGTGCGCGAGGCAATGAGACTGCCGTAAATCATGGCGTCGGTCGACAGGACGGCGAAATCTGCTTGAGGCGCGTTTTCGTCGAGCCATTGCCACAAGCCGTCGACATTGCCGCGATTTTCACGCGAGCCCAAAAAATTTTCGGGCGGCGTCAAAATTTCGTAGCCGAGCTTTTCGGCGACCTGCACCACTTGAAAAAAGTTGCAAGGGCGGTTGTCTATCGGCACGTACAAAATTTTTTTGCTCTGCGCGGCGGCGGCCGTCGAAGTACAGAACATCAAGGCAATCAGCAAGAAAAAAATTCGTCTCATAAGCATTTCCTCCTCCAAAAAACATTTTCATGCATTGTACCAAAAAAATTTTCGTTCGTGAAGTTTTGGCGTTGACTTTAAGGAAAGCTTAATTTAAAATTGACGACGGAGGTGGGTTATAGATGTTAGATAAAAAATTAGACCCCGAACAGGCCAAAAGGTGTCAAGAGTCCAAGTGGTATCCGAAATATCACGTCGCGCCGCCCGTCGGCTGGCTCAACGACCCGAACGGCTTTTCGTACTACAAAGGGCAGTATCACATTTTCTATCAGTATCATCCGTATTCCGTGAACTGGGGACCGATGCACTGGGGTCACTCCACGAGTAAAGACCTTTGCCATTGGGAACACCAGCCGATAGCCATCACGCCCGGCGAATTCTCCGAGGGCAAAGAATGGTACGATTGGGACGGTTGCTTCAGCGGCTGCGGCTACGAGTTCGAAGGCAAGCTTTGGCTCATGTACACGTCGCAAAGATTCAACCGTTCGGCAGAGGGCACCGACACCGGCGGCAACGCCAGCAATCCTTCGGGCTACAATCCTTCGGGCTCTTCGGGCGGCGGCAACGTTACAGAGCGTCAGTGCTTCGCCTATTCCGAAGACGGCATTAACTTCACGAAATACGAAAAGAATCCCGTCATTGACATTCCGAACGACCATCCGATTGTTGCCAACGTCGACTTCCGCGATCCTAAGATTTGGGATCACAACGGCAAGTACTACTGCGCTATCGGCAACAGAATTCACGACCGCTCCCGCACGCAAATCGTTCTGTTCGACTCCGACAACTTCTTTGACTGGAAATTTAAATCCGTCGCCGCCATTTCCAAGCCGGACTATTCCGAAGGCACCATGTGGGAATGCCCGGGCTTCGCGCACTTCGGCGATACTTACGTCATGATTATTTCGCCGCAACACGTTCCGCCCAAAGGCTACATGTTCCACAACATTCACCAAGCAGGCTACATGGTCGGCTCGCTCGACTACGACAAGGGCATTTTCTCTCACGGCGAATTCTTCACGTTCGACCACGGCTTTGACTTCTACGCAACCACAATGATGAAGAATCACGAAGGCCGCTACTTCATTATCGCTTGGATGGCAGCGTGGCAAAGCCCCTTCCCCGAACAGGCCGACGGCTGGGCAACCATGCTCACAATCCCGCGCGAACTCCAATACAAAGACGGAAAGGTCTACACCATTCCGCCGAAAGAACTCGAATGCCTGCGCGGCGAAGGCGTCCACTACAAAGATGTTTCGCTCGGCAAGGGAACCAAGACGACGCTCGACGGCGTCAAAGGCAATTGCGGCGAACTTCTCTTTGATGTCGACGTTAAAGAATCGGGCAGCTTTGAATTCGACCTCTTCTCGGATTATGCCGAAGAAAAGACCGTCGTCAAGTACTACCTCGAAGACGGCAAGCCTGTCCTTGAACTCAACCGCGACCAGAGCGGCGCGGGCGGCAAGGGCGTTCGCAAAGTCATTTTGCAACCTTTCGGCGATATTCTCAGCTTCCGTATCTTCCTCGACAAGTCCGCGCTCGAAATCTTCATCAACGGCGGCGCAGATGCCGAAGTTATGACGACGCGCGTCTATCCGAAAGCAGAATCTCAAAACATCGTCTTCATTCCGCTCGAAGACAAACTCGTAATCAAATCGCTCGACTACTACGAATTCTGATAGATTTTAGGCGCGGCGATTAGTTGCGGTTATGAGCGGTTGACCGCGCTAACTGTTCCGCCGCTTTTAAAGCGGCCGCTCGACTACTACGAATTCTGATAAACTTTAGACCGATAAAAAAAATTTCCCCGTCAAGTGGCGGGGATTTTTTTATGGGGCTAGAAATGCGCTAGCATTTCGTATCGGCGCGGCTGTCGGCTGAAAGTGTCAGACAGCACGGCGCGCTAACAGGATGCAACGTCACGTTGCCCCGTCAAGTGGCGGGGATTTTTTTGTGAAGCCGACTTATCAACCGGTTCACAGTTCGTTATAAAAGCTGTCGCGTTCGACGGGCGTGTAACCCGTTTCCGAAATGATTTTCTTCAGCGCGTCGCGAGTGATGCCCGCCGAGCTTTTGGCTCCTGCCGCGTGAATGATTTTTTCTTCGCCGAGCGTGCCGTCCAAGTCGTCCGCGCCGAAACTCAATGCCAACTGCGCTATCGGCAACGTCAACATGACCCAAAACGCTTTGAAGTGCGCGAAGTTGTCCAGCGTCAATCTTGCCAGCGCGAGCATTTTCAAATCTTCCCACGAGCCGACGCGCCGCAAATTGAATCGCTTGCCCAGCTCTGTATTCGCGGGGTGGAAGGGGAAAAGCATCATTGCTTGGAAGCCGCCCGTTTCGTCTTGCAAGCCGCGCAACTTCAGCAAGTGGTCGACGCGCTCTTCAATCGTCTCAATGTGCCCGTACATTATTGAAGCGTTCGTCCTCAAGCCGAGTCGGTGAGCCGTCCGCATAACTTCAAGCCATTCCGCCGCGCTACACTTTTTCGGGCAAATAATTTCGCGAACGCGGTCGGACAAAATTTCTGCGCCGCCGCCCGCCAAACTCGTGACGCCTGCGCCAATCAAAGTGCTCAAGACTTCCGAAAAACTTTTGCCGCTTATTCGGCTGAAGTTGACGACTTCGACGGGCGTGAACGCGTTAATCCCGACGTGCGGCAAAATTTTCTTGACTAGCTTGACGGCGTCGACGTAGTAAGAAAAATCTTTGTCGGGGTGCAACGAGCTGACGATATGAATTTCTGAAAGGGACTGGGGACTAGGGACTAGGGACAAGTCTTTTTTTATGTCGTCGAGTTCAAGCGTGAAGGCGCGCTTGTCGCCGCCGGTGCATTGGAAGGCGCACAGCGGACAGTTCGCCTTGCAGACGTTGGTTAGGTTTATGTGGCGGTTGACGGTGTAGAAAACTTTCTTGCCCGACTTCGCCTCCTTGACGCGCCGCGCAGATTCGGCAAGGTAAAGCAGGTCGTTATCGTCGTAGAGCGCAAGAATTTCGTCGCGGTTGAGCCTTTGCCCAGAAGAAATTTTTTCGTGCGCCGAGTCCAAGCTGTTCAATCTGACACCTCCGAATTTTAAAGCGGGCTACGGTAATTCGGGCAAATTCCGCGCCACCGCCGAGTTGTGGATGATTTCTTCTATCCGCTGGTCTAAAACGAGTTCTTGCTTGTGCAAGCTTGCCGCCTTGTCCAAATCTGCCGCGCTGTTCTGCGTGATGCCCGTGATGTACGACTGCCACGCCAAAATCGTTATCTGCGTCGACTCCTTGCGAAGTTCAGCCAAAAACTGTGCGCCTTGAGGAACGGGCACTTGGTCAAGCTCCGCCTGCCTGTCTTCCAATGACGGGATTATCGTCCCCGTTATGTAGCTCGACGTTTCGGCGCGCTGTTGCGTCGTCATGATTCCGTATGGCGAACGCTGCAACGTGATGAAAATGTCTTGGTCTTCCTCGAACGCCCGATTGTAGCGGTAAACGATTTCAGCCGTCGCGTCGATATAATCAGCCAAATTCTGCTTGAGAATCGGCGAAACCGTGTCCAGATATTCGCGGTAGTTGTCGACGCTTACGACTTTCCAATCGCTGCCGCCCAAGTTGAAACTCAAGCCGGGGAACTTGAACTTGCGCCCGAAAATGTCAAAGTCCGCGCTGCCGACGTTGAAGCTCTCGTTCGCCAAGTCTTTGAGCGTAACCTTGAGCGTGAAGGGCGTTTGCGTATAATCCTCCACCACGCTGAAGGTCGCGGTCGCCGCGTCGCCTTGATGGTCGACGGATTCCAAATCAATCAACGACGTGTGCCGAATCAAACTGCGGTCAAGCAAAAGGTCATAGTCGACGCCCAGTTGCCGCCCTTTGAGGATGTCGCCGGGCAAAGTCCATTCGCCCGTGTCTATGTAGGTGTTGAGCACTTTGACTGCGCCGTTGCACATTTGCCGCCGAATCAGCACGTAAAAATTTTCAAACAAAGTGCGCTCGCGGTCGGTAAGTTGCGTGTCGTATTTGAAAAGGTCGCTCGTCAAGTCGTCGTAGGCTTGCAACGTGACGGAATTCAAATCGACGTGGCGGCGGAAGGTTTTGGCGTCGCCCGCCTTGTACGCCGTGAACATCTCGCGCATGGCGTATTCGGGCGTCTTGGTGTAGACCGAAAAGTAAAAGAACACGCCGAAAATCATCGCCACGAAGATGAACAGCGCAATAAGTCTTTCGCGCTGACGCTGCCTGCGCCTCGCGGCAAGTTTCATTCGCCAAGTATAATCGTCCATGCTTAACCCCTGAAGATTTTGCGCAGTTCGACAATCGCCTCGTAGTCGGTGGCGTCGGAGTGTAGCGGCGTCACGGAAACACAGCCCAGATTGACCGCGTGAATGTCGGTGCCCTTGCTGTCGTCCAAGTCGACAATCGTCCCGCCGATTCGGAAATAAGCGCGCCCTTCGTCGTCGGTGCGGCTCGTGAAGGCGTTTATATAGTCGCGGTGACCCAAGCGCGCGCTCACGAATTCGGGCTTGCCTGCGCGGAATTTTTTCGGGAAGTTGACGTTGTGGAGGAAGGGCTCGTGCTTGACGGACAAAATTTTTTCCAGATAGTCAACGGTCGCGCTTGCCGCCGCGTCGAAGGGGATGATTGAATTTCTGTCGCGGGACACGGCAAGTGACGGTATCGCGTGAAGAAAACCCTCCAAAGCCGCACCAACCGTCCCCGAATACAAAACGTCGGTAGCAAGATTCGCGCCGTCGTTTATGCCGGAAATCAGCGCGTCGAATTTCTTGTCGCTCATGCCCTCCAAGTAAATCTTGACGCAATCGGTCGGCGTGCCGTCGAATGCCCATGCCTCGAAGTCGGGACTGTCGAAGCGTCTGTACTCAATGTCTCGCAGGAAAGTCAACGCGTGCGCCGTGCCGCTTTGCTGATTCAAGGGCGCGGCGATTGTCACTTCATGCCCGCGAACTTTCAACGCGTCGGCCAATGCCCAAAGCCCCGTGCCCGCGCTGCCAATCCCGTCGTCGTTCGTCAATAAAATCTTCAAAGTATCACCTCAATAATTCTTGCCGTCCCCGATTAAAAATGCTACACTGCCGAAAAAATTTTTGGGGAGGCGGAGACGTATGAAAAAATTTTTGTCAATGCTTACGATTTGCCTGCTGTGGAGCGGCGTCGCCAATGCCGAATCCGATAAAAAAATTTTTGAGCACGCCAACGAAATTCAGCTTGAATATCTTTCGGGCAAGCCGTTCAAGTGGCGCAACGTCAACAATTACAACGTCCACTACTTCGAGAAGGTCACCGATAACGGCGTCATGAGTTATTGGCGAGGCTTGACGTTCACGCGCGCGGTCGGCTACACGAATCCGAAAAAGGACGGCGGCGTTCACCACGAAAGCAACGGCGTCGGTTTGGGCGCGGCATTCATGGTTCGCTTTGACAAGCGGCTTTCGGGCAAGCTTCACGGCTCTTTGGACTTCACGGGCTCGCTTATGCTGTACAATCGCGCTCACCCCTACGACGGTCGCGGTTACGGTTTTTTGTGGCGATTGGGACCGCGCTTGACGTGGCATTTCCGCGATACCGATTCAATCAGCTTGGGCTACGCGATAAGTCACTTTTCCAACGGCCTGCGCCGTCACAATCCCGGCTACAACACAATGGGGCTGTCTTTGGGCTACATTCACAGCTTTTAAGCAACTTTCTTTGCGTCGTAATTGATAACGGCAATTTCCGTTGACGAACGGCGAAGTAAATTTATTATCGCTTCCAGTTTACGAGCCACTTCATTGCTGTAGGAAACTTCGCCGCATTGGGTACAAACCTGCGAAGGAACATTTTTTACAATGACGATGCACTCGCCTAAATCCGCCAAAAAAGTTGTCGGCTTATTGACGAGATTTCCTTTGCACATGAAACATTTCATTTCATTAACACCTCCGAGTTTTCAAATCGTCATGCCAATTTTCAAGTGACGGTCTGTAAGCCGTTATAAGCCACAATTCGGCTTCACTTGTACCGCATACAACATGCAAAGCTTGTGCGTTTTTATCGCATCCCAAAATTAAACAACTCGGATAGGGATAATCATCGGGATAATCTTCGATAATTTCGCCGTTTTCGATGGCATGTGTCAAGTCGTCCAATGAAATGCCTCTTTGTAAAAGGCGCGTCATTATGTGCATTGTCCAACTCAAATTTTTTTCTGCACACAAATTTTTTATATGTTCCAAATCACATGACTTCATGGCAAATGACTTCACAACCCGAACAGCGCGTCGGCGAATTCCTTGGCATTGAACGGCCGGCAACGTGACGTTGCATCCAGTTAGCGCGCCTTGCCGTCCGACACTTCAAACGTTATCGCCGCGCCGAAACGCAACGCCGGCGCAATTGCTAGCCTGCTGATTTTTATAGTCCGAACAGCGCGTCGGCGAATTCCTTGGCATTGAACGGCCGCAAATCGTCGAGCCGCTCACCTACGCCTACCCACTTGACGGGAATGTTTAGCTGTTCTTTTATGCCGATAATCATGCCGCCCTTAGCCGTGCCGTCGAGCTTCGTAAGGACGATGCCCGTTATGCCCGCCGTCTGCGAAAACAATTCCGCTTGCCGCAAAGCATTTTGCCCCGTTGTGGCGTCGAGGACGAGTAAAACTTCGTGCGGCGCGCCGTATATGCCCTTGCCGAGTATGCGATTAATTTTCTTGAGTTCTTCCATAAGGTTGTACTTATTTTGCAAACGCCCCGCCGTGTCGACAAGCAACACGTCGATATTTTGCGCAAGGGCGGAACGGGCGGCGTCCAGGGCAACGCTTGACGGATTGGAGCCTTCCGAGTGCTTGATGAAGGCGGCGCCCGTCCGTTGCGCCCAAATCTCAAGCTGGTCAATCGCGCCCGCGCGGAAGGTGTCGGCAGCCGCCATCATGACGCGCTTGCCTTTAGCCGTGTAGTACGCGCCGAGCTTGCCGATAGTCGTCGTCTTGCCCGCGCCGTTGACGCCTATCATTAAAATCACGCGCGGAGGGATAACATAATCGTCCTCGCCCTCCTCCTCGGTCAATATGTCGCGTATCTGATTCGACAAAAAATTTTTCACGTCGGCGGGCGAAGTTATTTCAGCCTTGCGCACGCCCTTGCGAAGACCGGCGATAAGTTTTTCGGTCGTCGCCATTCCCACGTCGGAAGTTATCAAAGTTTCCTCCAGCTCGTCGATAAGGTCGTCGTCAATCTTCGCTGAGCCGTGGAGGATTTCGTCAATCTTGTCAACAAATTTCTCGCGGGTTTTCGCCAAGCCCGCTTTGAGTCTGTCAAAGAATTCCATGTTAAGACCTCCTTGCGAATTATTTTAGCAGATAGTGAATCATTCCTGCAACGCCGACGCATTACCAGTCTCGCAAAAAAAATCCCGCCTTTCGACGGGACAACATGACAACCTCTAAAACGTGGCGCGCCGCTGCCTTGCGTCTAATCTTCCAGCGGGTCTGCGCCGTATTCGTTCCAACCGACTTGCCCCGGTATGCAGAAAAGCGCAATCGAAAAGACAGCTCCAATGACGGGCACGAACGCCACTAACACAAACAAGCCGCTCTTGCCCAAGTCGTGGATGCGGCGAACCATCAGCGCGATATTGCCCGCGCCCGCCACCATTGCCCAAAACACCGTCACCAGCATGACCAATGAGCCGTTCGGGTCGCCCGTCAAGAACGTTGCCATTGACGACATGACGAACGTCGACAAGCCCGCCACTATCGCCAAAAGAATCATGTACTTCAAGTAGCGCAGCCGATTGAGCCGCCCTTTCGTCGTGTAGATTTTATCGATTATCGTCACAAAAAATTCCTCCTTGCAAATTTCTGTTTGCAAACTATACCATATTGCGCAAGCTTATGCTATAATGCCCGCGACTTTTGAATTGCCGGCAGTAAAAAAAATTATAACGGAGTGAGTTGAAGAAAATGGCACAAACTATCGGCATCAAGGACATGCGGGCATTTTTCGCCATAGTGGAGGAGGGCAACATAAGTCACGCGGCGATACGGTTGGGAATAGCGCAGCCCGCGCTTAGTCGTCAAATGAAACACCTCGAAGAAAATTTGCAAGTGAAACTGTTTGAGCGCGGCTCTCGGCGAATCAGATTGACGGAGGCGGGTCTTGTCCTCTACAATCGCGTCGAAAACATTCTCGGCCTGGTCGACGGCACCGTTCGCGAAATTAAGGAAATCGGCAGCGGCACCAAGGGCTCAATTCGTATCGGCACGATAACCACGTCGGGTGCGATGATTTTGCCCGATTTAATCGCCGAATTCCGCAAACTCTACCCCGACGTCACGTTTGAAATTTGGGAGGCGGAAGGCGCAAGGATTATCGAACTGCTCGACAGCCGCTTGATTGAAATTGCCATCACGCGCACGCAAGTCGACAACTTGACTTATGATTTGCTCGTCCTGCCAAATGAGCCGCTCGTTATCGTCATGAACTCGAAAAACGTTTGCGGCGACGACAAAGGCTCCATTCGTCTCGAAGAGCTGAAAGACCAACCGATGATTATTCCGCTACGTTGGAAGTCCAACTTCATTGCCGCCTGCAGAAAGCTCGACTTCGACCCGAATATAATCTGCGTGTCGGACAGTATCGTTCAAGATTTGCTTATGGTCAAGATGAATCTCGGCGCGGCACTGATTCCCGTTTCAAGCAAGCGACTGCTAAGCGACGGCGACTTGGTTTACAAGCGGCTCGTCGAACCCGAAATGACGACGCACACGGTCGTTGCCTGGCGCAAGAATCAAACGTTGTCGGCGTCGTGCAAAAATTTCCTCGAACTCTTTAAGCAGATGTTCTTACAGGAAAAAACTGAAGTATAAGTTTGGAGGCAGTATCATGGGGAAAATTTACGGGAGCGTCACGGAACTGATTGGCAACACGCCGCTTTTGGACGCGAAAAATTTTGCGACAAAGGTCGGCTTCAACGGGCGGCTTTTGGTCAAGCTGGAGTACTTCAATCCCGCGGGCAGCGTCAAAGACAGAATCGCCAAGGCGATGATTGAACGCGCCGAACAGGAGGGCAAGCTCAACAAAAATTCCGTGATAATCGAACCGACAAGCGGCAACACCGGCATAGGGCTGGCAAGTTTCGCGGCGGCGCGCGGCTACAGGGCGATTTTGACTATGCCCGAAACAATGAGCGTCGAACGGCGGCAACTGCTTAAGGCTTACGGCGCGGAGATTGTCCTGACCGAAGGCGCAAAGGGCATGAAGGGCGCGATTGCCAAGGCCGAAGAACTCGCGGCGGAAATTCCCGATTCGTTTATCCCGTCGCAATTCACCAACCCCGCCAACCCTGCCGCTCACGAGGCAACGACTGCGCCCGAAATTTGGAACGACACTGACGGCGCGGTTGACGTGTTTGTCGCGGGCGTAGGCACGGGCGGCACGCTTAGCGGCGTCGGCAAGTTCCTCAAATCGAAAAAGCCTTCAGTGAAAGTCATCGCTGTGGAGCCTGCCACTTCGCCCGTCCTGTCGCAAGGCAAAGCGGGCGCGCACAAAATTCAAGGCATCGGCGCGGGCTTCGTACCCGAAACGCTCGACACGACGATTTACGACGCGATTGTCCCCGTCGCCAACGAAGACGCCTTCAAGTGCGGCAAAGAGTTCGCGCGGGCTGAAGGCGTGCTCGTCGGCATATCGTCGGGCGCGGCATTGGCGGCTGCCGTCGAACTTTCCAAGCGTGAAGACTTCGCGGGCAAAACGTTCGTCGTCCTGCTTCCTGATACGGGCGACCGCTACCTTTCGACGGCTCTGTTCGCTGACTAATGATTAACCGATAAAAAAAATCCCTCCTTCGGGAGGGATAATTTTTTTGCAATGATTCGTTGCAAGGGACGAGGGCGCGCATGGACGCGCGCCCGCCCGCGGCTTGTTGCGTGATGCAACAAAGCGGGCACGAGCGGTTGCGGTTCCGATTCTTGTGCAGTCACGGTTACTCCCGGTCACTCGCTTAACGCCCCTGCGAGGGGTCTTTTCTTTTTGCTACTTTTTCTTTGGACAAGCAAAGAAAAAGTAGATCCTAAATACAAAATTGATTGAATCACTGAATCGAAGGGACGAGCCCGCCGCCACGACAAGCCAAGCTGTCTTTGAGCCCTTTTGCTTAGCCAACGAAAGGGCAATTCAATTTTCGGTTTTCTCGCGCACGATTGGGCGGCGAATGACTTCGGCGGAAACCGTAACTTCTTCGTGCTCCGTCTTCACGCCTTCGGGCACCGTCAGCTTCAACGTGCTCTTGAAAAGCCGCTGTCCCGTCTGCACCGTGAAAGGCACCGTCTTCAGCGTGAAAATCGAATTCACTGCCGTTTCCGCTCCGCTTATCTCAACCTGCGCGGGCTCGACGGTGATGTTCGTCAGTTCCCAACCTTCGGGCGCGGTAAGTTCTGGGACAACGGGAACGATTCTTTTCTTTATGCCGCTTTCAATGTCGACCGAAACGGTAATGACGCTCGGCACCACGCGCACGAAGGGTATCGGGTTTTCCTTGTCGTCGACGGTACGCATTGGGATTTGCAACTCGAAACTCGACGCATTGCCCGACAAATTCACCGTGCCGTAAACTCTGACCGCTCGGTCGACAAAACTTTTCGGACCGACAACCGTAACCATGTCCATCGATTGGACAATTTCCTTAACCGTCGTGTCCTCCGCAACGCTGCCCGTCGTCAAAATTTCAATCGGCATTTGCCGCTCAATCAGCGGGTCAAGCTTGACGTTGACAATCGACGGCGTAATTTCCACCAGCTCAAAACCTTGCGGCATGATGACTCTCGGCGTGATTTGATAATCGCCCTCGCTCAAGCCCTCAAGATTGGCGTAGGCGCGGAAGGCATTGGCGTCATACTTCACGAAATTGGAGCGCGGCGCACGAGCCTCAACCAATACCGTCTTTTCCGCGCAGATTGGCATTAATTCATACGGCGCATTGGAAATGGTCAGCGGCACGGTGTAAGAGCCGTTTATCGGCGGGTCTTGGTCGTTCATGACGAAAACCCACATGAAGAACGCCGCAACCAACGCGATTAATTTTTTCAGCAGATTGTGACTGAAGAGGTCGAAAAATTTTTTCATCATTTCTTGCCCCTCCATTTCGCGAAGACGTTACCGAAAAGATTATCGTCGTCTTTTTGCGTGAAGGCGGGACGGATTTTCGCCGCCAAAGTCTGTTCGTCCAGGTGTCGAACCATGCGCCCGTTCTCCGCCACGGATATCGTGCCCGTCTCCTCGCTCACTACGACAATCAACGCATCGCACTGTTCCGACAGGCCGATAGCCGCTCTGTGACGCGTGCCCAGTTCCGTCGACAGCTCATGATTTTCCGTAAGCGGAAGGACGCACGCCGCCGATATCAGCCGATTGCCGCGAATAATCGCCGCGCCGTCGTGCAAGGGCGTGTTCACTATGAAGACGTTCAATAAAAATTCCGAAGAGATAATTCCGTCAATGTGAATGCCCGTGACGCTTATGTCGTTCAATTTCATTTCGCGTTCGAGCACCATAAGCGCGCCCGTCTTCGTTTGCGAAAGTTTCTTCGCCGTCTTGACTATTTCGTCGACGACAGAATCGGCTTCCTTTTGGTCAAGCAACGAGGCACTTTGCCGCAAGAATTGCCCTTGCCCCAAGTGTTCCAAGGCGCGCCGCAATTCCGGCTGAAACAAAATCGGCAACGCTATCAAAAGCCAATCCGAGCTTTTCTGCAGCAACCAGCTCATAACGTGCAAGTTCAGCCAGCCGCAGATAATCGTAAGAATCGCGATAACCATCAGCCCTTTGACGAGCGTAATGGCGCGAGTGTCTTGAATCATCTGATACATTCTGTAGAGGATTGCCGCAACGATTATTATGTCGAAAATGTCGAGCGGCGTTATCGTTGAGACCAGTTCGCGGACTTTGTTCGTGAATTCAAAATCTATCGGCACAAGCATTCCTCCTCCGAGAAGTCTGTTATAAATCTTGCGCATAAAATATACTACAAAAAATTTTCAGATTCAATCACGAACTTTCTGCGCGGCGGCGAAAATTCTTGCGCAAAAAATTTTCGCTGATATAATCTCTGAAAACAAAGGAGGCTCTTGCATGAAGATTGAAATTTGGTCGGACTACGCTTGCCCGTTCTGCTACATCGGCGAGAAAAGATTGGCGAAGGCTCTTGCCGAGGTCGGCGACAAAAACATCGCGCTTGAGTTCAAAAGCTTTGAGCTTGACCCTTACGCCGATAAAAACGTCACTACCACGACGCCCGAACGTTTCGCGACGAAGTACGGCTTGAGCTTGGAGGCGGCAAAGGAGCGGATTGAACAAATTTCGCTCATGGGCAGGCGCGAGGGCATTGACTTCCGCTACGCCACGACGCGCTACGCCAATACCTTCGACGCCCTTCGCCTGACGAAATTCGCGCAGGAAAAAGGTCACGACGAGATTATCACGAAGCTTTTTGACGCTTACTTCACGAAAAATCTGGTGCTTAGCGATTTCGCCGTCCTGAAGGAAATTGCCGTCGAGTGCGGCCTTGACGGCAAGGAAGTCGACGAAATTTTGAACAGCGAGCGTTATGCCGATGAGGTGCGTGCCGACGAGATTCAAGCCGCGCAACTTGGGATACACGGCGTGCCGTATTTCGTTGTCGGCGGGAAGTACGGCCTATCGGGGGCGCAACCCGTTGAAATTCTGAAGCAGGCGATAACCGAGGCTTTGATCGATAAGGCTGAGGAAAAACTCAACGGTATGACGTGCGGCGTCGACGGTTGCCGCTTCGACGGCTGAAGTGTAGTCTACGCGTCCACACTGTTCCTCCGCTAAAATTAAACTTGCCTGCAAAGCGGTTTTCGTTTAAAATATGCGTACACTGCATAACAGGAGGACTGATAAGAATGGTACCGCTTTTGGTTTTGGGAGCGCTTGTCGGCGGCGCATTGGTCGCGGCCAATTGGCAAGAGGTCGAAAACTGGCTGAAAGATTTCCTGCCGAAGCTCCAAAGCGTGCTCAAGGAGACGGGCATCGTCGATTACGCGGCGAAACTTTTTTCCAGCGTCGAAGGCAACGTCATGCGGCTCGTCCACAAGCTTTACTACAAGGAAAACGGCAAGTGGGTTGAAAAAACCACCGTCCGCGAAATTGACGAATCCGAAGTGCCCGCCTGGGCTAAGGAAGGCTTGACCGCCAAAGAGAGCGACGTTACCGCCCGCTACGAAAAAGAACTTGAGCTTACCGTTTGAGCGAGGTGAATTGAAATGGCATTGGAACAAAAAATCGAAATGGTTGCCGACTTGGTTGCCGCCGCAAAAAATTTCTTTGTCGACTTGCTCCGCCCGAACATGACGCTCGAAAAAATTTCCGAAGTCGTATCGCCGCGCCTCGACGACACCATTAAAAAATACGAAGAACGCGGGCTCGAATACAGCGCGGGCAAGTTCAGCATCAAATACGCCGACGAAAAGCACTTCAAGCTTGAATTTGAAATGTACTTCCGCGACGACGAGGGCAAGTGGCATAAATGCGCCAACGAAAGCGAAGACCGCGACGCCTCCCTTTTGGAAGAGGGCGCGTGGAAGACGGTTAAGGCTTTGAGGATGATAACCTTCCCGATTGAAAAGCCCAAGTCCAAAGACGACGAAGTTCTTCAACACGACAAGAATCTCGACGAATATCGCGAAGCGGAACGTCAAAAACTTTTGGGCTCGCCCGCCGAAGCCGACGCCGCTCAAAAGGACGCCAAGCCCGAAGAAAATCTTGCGGCGGACGATAAAAAGACTATAGACGTGCCCGCCGACATTTTGGATAAAAAATAATCGACCGACAAAAGCAAACGACCAAGGGTGTTGAAATTTTTTATGAAAGTTTCAACACCCTTTATCTTGTTAATGACGTCGAAGGAGGTTGCCGGTTCGTTGACCGAATACACTAAGTTTAACTTCATGTTCTTTTTCAGCTCGAATGCCCCCGTCTATTACAAAATCATGTTTCACGACGCTTTTGCTCTTAGTAACGTTCGTGCCATGAATACAATCCTCAATAAGACAACGGACGGAAGGATGACGCTTAATTTCGTTCCCTATCGCCCCGCAAACAACCCGACGGTATTTAAAAATCCCCAAGCACTCAAGGCAAATGATCCTGACGTTTTTGCCAAGGACTTCCCCACGAAGAATCCGATTGTGTTTTTTTTCTGGGCAAATGACTTCAACACTTTGCGCTTGTTCAATTTTTTCAGTTACTTGCGGAAAAATTATCCCAGTTGCAAATTGGTGTGCTGGCTTACCAACCCTATCAGCCATTACCAACAATTTTCTAAACTGTTTACCGACAAAGCCTCCACAGATGAATTTATTTCCACGTTCGATTGCACGTTGACTTACAATTTGCTCGATGTCATTGATTACGGCTTCACGTATTTGGAAGGACCTTATTCTGTTTTTCCCTGCAAACAGCCGAACACTGACATTGACATTTTTTATGTCGGTGCGCCGAAAAACAGAATCGAAAAAATTTTACGGGCGTACGAAACTTTCAAGGCGGCCGGCTTTGTTTGCGATTTTTACATTGGCAATGTATACGAGTCTTTACCTTCGCGGAGCGATTTACATTTCGGCGAATATCTTCCTTATACGGAAGCTTTAGCGCGTGTTTTGCGTTCAAAAGCGATATTGGACATCGCTCACACGAGAAATTACGGCTTGACTCTGCGCTACTATGAATCGCTGGCATACAACAAAAACTTCATCACGGACAACACTTTTTACAGGCAAGACCGCTTTGCCTCGCCGAAACTTTTCCTAATCGACAAGAGCCTTAAGATAGACAAAGAAAAATTCATGCGCGCGGCGGAGCTTCCAAGCAACTACAAGAACGAATATTCGCCGCTACGCCTCATAAGTTTTTTGGAGTCCGTTCTCAACTCATAAAATTTTAGCGCAGGGAAAGGAAGTATTGCTTATGGCCATTCAGATTTTTAAGCCGAAGTTTGCAGTCGAAGAATGCCTCGTTCAGATTCGCGAATGCCTGGAAAAAGGTTGGACGGGTCTCGGCTTCAAGACGGTGGAATTTGAAAACGTTTGGAAAGACTACACGGGCTTGCCTTTCGCCTATTACGTGAACTCCGCGACGGCAGGCTTGTATTTGGCAGTCGACATCCTGAAGGAAAGGCACGGCTGGCACGACGGCGACGAAATTATTTCCACGCTCATTACTTTTGTATCGACGAATCACGCCATTCATAAAGCCGGTTTGAAGGTTGTCTTCGCCGATATCGACGACACAATGTGCTTGAGCCCCGCCTCCGTCCGCGAACGCATTTCGGAACGCACCCGCGCCGTTATGTTTGTCGGCATCGGCGGGAACATCGGGCACTATTACGAAATCGTCGATATTTGCCGCGAACACAACTTGACCCTTATCCTCGACGCCGCGCACATGTCGGGCACCAGAGTAGTTGGCGCGGGCGGAAGTTTGGAAATGCCCGGCAAAGAGGCCGCAGCAGTGATTTATTCCTTCCAAGCCGTAAAAAATTTGCCGACCGCCGACAGCGGAATGCTTTGCTTTAAGGACGGCGAACTGGACACAATCGCGCGGCAAAAAGGCTGGCTCGGCATTAACAAAGACACCTATTCCCGCACCGTCGACAGCGGCAATTATAAATGGCGTTATCATGTCGACTACGTCGGCGATAAATATCACGGCAATTCCATCATGGCGTCAATCGGCTTGGTTCAGCTCAAATATCTGGACAGAGACAACGCCTATCGTGCGCAAATGGCCGGCTGGTATCGCGGGCGTTTTTCGGTTTGCCCCGATTACGTGAAGCTGATAACCGTCCCTAAGGAATGTCAATCCTCCAATCACTTGTTCCAGATAATCGTAAACGATCGTGACGAGCTTATTCTCTACCTCAACAAGTGCGGCATTGCGCCCGGCGTTCACTACGTCGACAACACGAATTATCCCATGTACAGCTACGCGAAAGGCACTTGTCCCTATGCCGCCTTCGTCAGCGAACACGTGCTGTCCCTTCCGCTGCACATGGATTTGACTTTCGACGACGTGCAGTTCATTTGCGACGAGATTATCAAGTTCGTCAAAAAACGCGGGAAAATAGCTTTGCCCTCCGTGGAGGCGATGAACTGAATGGTCACCGAAGATATAATCGGCAAATACGTGACGTTGAACTCGGCGACGGAAGACGACGCGGAATTTGCTTTGGCAATTCGGCAAGACCCTAAGATGACCAGATTCTTGCCGCGATTGGATATTTCCGTCGAACAACAGATTGCATGGATAAGGCGTCAGCGCGAAATGCCGGGCGATTATTTTTTTATCGTCCGCAACGAGGACAGCGAACGCTTCGGCGTTATCGGCATATACGATTTCCGCGACGATACGGCGGGCATAGGGCGCGTGGCAATGAAGGGCGGTTTTTTTGCCAACCGTGAGGCGTATCTCTTGACAATGCGCTTTGCTTTCAAGACGCTCGGCTTAAAGAGACTCGCCGACTGGGTTTATGCCGAAAATGTTCGCGCCATAAAATTTTTTACATTCTTCGGCGCACACATGGAAGAGCCGCACTTTGACGAACAGCGAAACATAACCGTCAGAAATTTTTACTACTTGGCTGAAGAATTCGATGAGACGGAAGCGCGCGTGAAGAAAATTATTTACTCCGGTCGCTTTAAAAGCGACGGAACAGATAGCGCGCCGTGCCAGCCGACACTTTAAACGTCGTCCCCGCGCCGAAACGAAATGCATGCGCATTTCTAGCCTCGTAAAAAATTTTTAGCCCTGTCAATCCCCGCGCAGGGCTTATTTTTTTTGCAGGGCTCGTTTACAATCGGCGCATGAAAAAATATTTTTTGGCGCGACTCATTCAACTCGTGCCGATTCTTTTCGGGATAACCTTCCTGACGTTCGGCATGATGCAATTCGCGGGCGACGACGCCGTCGATATAATCTACGAACAAGCGGGCTCGGTGGCGGCGGAGATTAAAGCCGAAAAGCGCGCCGAACTCGGACTCGACCAACCGTTTTTGATTCAGTACGGAAGATGGCTCGGCGGCATGCTGACGGGCGACATGGGGCGTTCGTTTATCAGCGGCAAGCTTGTCTTTGAAGCCTTCGCAGAAAAATTGCCCGCGACCGTTGAGTTAATGCTCGTGTCAATCCTGCTGACAATCTTTATCGCGACGCCGCTCGGAATTCTGTCCGCCGTCAATCAAAATCGCCCGCTCGATTGGCTGATACGCGCGCTGTCGTTCGTCGGGAACTCTTTGCCGAATTTTTTCGTCGGGCTGCTTTTGATTTACTTCCTCGCGCTTAAGCTCAACTTCCTGCCGATAATCGGTCAAAGCGTCGTGTTGCCCGCGTTGACGCTCACAATCGCAATGGGCGCAAAATACACGCGACAAATCCGCGCCGTCGTCCTTGAGGAACTCGATAAGCCCTACGTCACGGGCGCGCGGTCTCGCGGCGTCGGCGAAGTCACAATCCTAATCAAAAGCGTCCTGCGCTCGTCGCTGATTGTAATCGTCACGTTGCTGGCGTTGTCTATGGGCTCGTTGCTCGGCGGCACGGCGATTGTCGAAACGATTTTCATGTGGGACGGCGTCGGGAAGATGGCGGTTGACGCAATCCTTATGCGCGACTACCCGCTGATTCAAGCCTACGTCGTGTGGATGGCGATAATTTACGTGCTGATGAATTTGGCGGCGGATTTGCTTTATCATTGGCTTGACCCTCGTGTTCGGTGAACTTTCTTGCTTGCGTTCAAGAAAGTTTTATAAAGAAGACTTTGTTTAACTTACTTTCTTTGACGGCGCCAAAGAAAGTAAGCAAAGAAAGGCGCTTCGACCGGCAAAGAAACATCCATGTTTCTGTTGCCGGCGGCCGCCGTCCATAGCGGCCGGGTTTAAGCTCCACGAAGCAAATAATAGACTTTAAAGGATGATTCAATGAAAAGTTATCGTCCGCTGATTCCGTACTTGGCGGCGGCAGGGCTGTTGATTTTCGTGTCGGTCTTCGCGGAGCAGCTGACGCCCTTCGACCCGTATGCGCAAAACTTGGAAGGCGCACTCGTCCCGCCGAACGCGACAAATCTTTTGGGCACCGACCGCTACGGGCGCGACGTGTTATCGCGGGTTATCGCGGGCTCGCAAACGACTTTGTGCGCGGCACTGCTTTTGTTGGCGACGATAGCGACGTTCGGCAGTTTAATCGGCGCGATATGCGGCTATTGCGGCGGGCGGCTCGACACGTTCCTTATGCGGCTGTCGGATGTGTTCCTTGCCTTTCCGCAAATGGTTTTCGCAATCGCGGCGGCAGGAGCATTGGGCGGCGGGCTTTTGAATGCGGCGGCGGCTTTGGCGATAATCGGCTGGCCGAAGTACGCAAGAATCTCGCGCGGGCTGGCGTTGACGATTCGCTCGATGCCCTACCTCGACGCGGCGAAGATGGCGGGCTCAAGTTCGGCGGCGATTCTGTTCACTCACGTCCTGCCCAACATTGCCGGACCCGTGCTAGTGACGGCGACGTTGGACATTGGCACGATAATCATGGAATTGGCGGGGCTGTCGTTCTTGGGCTTGGGCGCGATGCCTCCGACTGCCGAATTGGGCGCGATGATGAATAACGGCCGCTCGATGTTGCAGACCGCGCCGTGGGTTATCCTTGCGCCGGGCACCGCGATTTTCATAACCGTGGCGACGTTCAACTTGCTGGGCGACAAGCTGCGCGACTTCATGGGCGGGCAACGTTTATAAATCTAATCTGAACTGATTGACTATCGAGTAAAATGCTTGTATCATTGTCGACGTTTGAATTCCAAAGAGGTGATAACTTGAAAGAAAAAATTTTTACTCCTCTGCACTTGGAAGGCAAGTACGTCGTGCTGGATGAAATTTCGCCCAAATATTTTCCTTATGTCATTAAATGGCGAAACAATCCGAAGCTGAATAAATACTTGAATCAACCTTTCCGCCTCACAATGGAGCTTGAAAAGAAATGGTATGAAGAAGTCTACTTAAAAGACGCGACGCAAGATTTTTTTATCATGGTCGACAAAAAAACAGATACGCCCTTCGCGACGCTGGGACACACAGAAATTGACTTGAAGAATAGAGTTTGCATAGGCGGACGGCTGCTTCTTGGAAATTCCGATTATGCTCAGCATCCTGCATTTTGGGAAGGTTATTTTTTGACAGAGGATCACACTTACGAATTCGTTGACACAGAATATATTCACGTCGTTTACGAAAATCATAAGGCTATGCGCTTTGATAAATCGTTGGGATTCATACCAAATGACGGAGAAATAAAATATCCAAATGAAACTTTGGTCAACGGAATGAGACTGCAAGAGCTATACAGAACCAAAGATATGTACTTGAAGGTACGGGAGCGTCTTTTTTATTCTATGGCAAATTGAGGAGGAGGATTTTTTTGACTGAACAAGTTTTTAAAGAGAAAATGGCGGATATTTTGTACCGCGATGATGTTCCGGATTTGGATACGCCGTTAAATGAAATCGAAGAATGGGATTCTGTGGCCTATGTTGCATTTGTCGCCATGGCGTCTGATCCTGTTGCGTCGGGCGGCAAGCCGGTAAAGCTCCAGGCGGCTCAAATTCGCAATGCGGAAACGTTGCGCGACCTCTACAATCTCGTTAATAAAGGTTAATCGAATATGCAAGAAGTACTTTTCAATTATGAAGGCAAGCGCTTTGTTGTTGTCGGTGCCTCCTCAGGAATCGGCAGGCAAATTGCCCTCGAATTAGTCAGAGCGGGTGCAACGGTATTGTGTCTTGCGCGTCGGACAGAGTTAATCGAACAAATTGACGTAAAAGATTGCTGCGGGAAAATAATCCCTGCTTTTTCCGATGTTACAAAATGTTCTTCCGGCGAATGGGATGAGATTTTAAAAAAATTTGTCGGCGATTACGGCAAAATCAACGGCGCAGTTTATACGGCGGGCGTAGCAGGCTTGACTTCTATTCGCGCTTGGGACGAAGAACTTTCACAGCGAATCATGAACACGAGTTATTGGGGGATGTTGCGTTTCCTTCAGTCGGCGACCAAAAAACGCTTTTCCGAGGACGGCTCGTCGTTCGTTGTATTTTCTTCCGTTGCGGCTTATGCCAACTATTTGGGGCTTTTGGTCTATTCTTCGACCAAATCAGCTGTTCAGACCGCCGTCAAGAATATCGCAAAAGAAATAAGCGCGCGTCGAAATCGTATAAACAGCATAAGTCCCGGCTGGTTGACCGATACGGAAATGACCGACGGAAAGTCTGACCAATTCAGTAACCGTGAAATTTTGGCGTCAAAAATCTGTCTCGGCGAAGGTACGGTAGACAAAATTAGTGGCATGACGCTTTTTCTTTTGAGCAACCGCGCAGATTGGATCACGGGAACAGATGTGATAGTCGACGGCGGTATGCTGCTTAGGGGGGGGGTATTTGAGTGAGTAGTAAGACGTTCACTTTGCCGTTCATTAGAGGGATGTCCGTCGCTGTGCCTAAGGAGCGGGTCAATTTACGTGAATCGAAATTCGACAGCAAAATCATAGAAAAAACCATAGCTGCCACAGGAATTCAGGAAGTCCGTCGAGCGCCGAGCGATAAAACCATTTTTGACTATTGCTTAAGCGCGACAAAAAATCTTCTGGACGAAATTAATTTCGATAAAGCTGACATTGACGGCGTTGTATTCGTGACTTACACCGGTGACTATCCTTCGCCGGGGTGCGGTTATCTAATTCAATCCGAGTTGGACTTGTCTAACGATTGTATTATTGTCGATTTGAATCAGGCGTGCGCAGGGTATGTCAACGGATTATTTCAGGCGTTCATGCTTGTTCAATCCGGCTATTGCAAAAATGTTTTGCTTTGTGCAGGCGATACAATGTCAAAGATTATCAGTCACAAGAGCAAGTCTGAAGAATTGGTTTTCAGTGATGCCGGTTGCGCTTCGATTATTTCTGCCTCCGACAAAATTTCTGATTCGATTTTTGCTTTTTATAACGACGGAAAAAGATTTCGTTCGCTCTGCATTCCGGCGGGAGGCAGTCGTCTGCCGATAAAACCGGGATTAACTGACGTCGAAACTACGGACGAAGACGGAAACGTAAGAACGCCTGAAGATTTCTACATGAACGGTTTGGATGTCATGACTTTTGTCATGTACGCCGCTCCCAAAACGGTCAACGAGTTATTGAAAATCGCTGACCTGACGAAAGATGACATTGATATGTTTTTGTTCCACCAGGCAAATAAAACTATCGTGAAAACTTTGGAAAGAGTTTTACGCCTGCCGAAAGGAAAAACGCCGTTGAGCCTCCAAGAATACGGAAACACCATCTCTGCGAGTATTCCGCTGACTTTGTGTCTTGAACGGGTAAAAAATAATATCGCACCGAATAAGGTCGTCATGTGTGCTTTCGGCAACGGACTTGCCTGCGCGGCCGCAACGTTGAGCTTGGCTGACACATATTTCAGCCCGTTGCACGAGATTTGATTAGTTGTTGTCACAAAGTGATAAGAATATTTAATCCCCCGCAAGGGGCTTATTTTTTTTGCGCTCTAAGATAAAATTTGTCGGCATAGGAGGTAGCGGCATGAAAAAATTTTTTGCAACGTTGGCATTGGCGATTATGTTCGCCGCGCAGGCCGAGGCGGTTTCTTGCGAGGATTCAAGCTTCGCCTTCGACACGATTAATCACAAGCTGCGCGAGTGGAAGTGTACGCCGCTGAAGATTTGGTACGGCGGCGACGAACTCAACAACGCTGAGAATATCGCCTACATGAACGACTTGGCGGCGGGCAAGGGCTTCGAGAAAAAATTTACGGCTTGCATGGTTTTCTACAGCGATTTTCATTCGCCGCCCGACGACGGCACAATCAGCGCGTGGAATCACGACACCGATTATAAAAATTGGTCGTGGTACTTCGGACGCTACAAAGACGGCACTTGGCACCTTATGACTTGGGGGTATTGACTTGAAAAAATTTTTTGCGACAATCTGCGCGGCGTGCTTGCTGATGAGCGGTTGCGGCGGCGAAAGTCAAACGGCTTCGACGGGCGAAAAAACTTTCACCTACGGCACGGTTGCTTACGGCGTCGCGATGGAGAACACCGGCACCAACCCGCACGAAAGCTACAGCGGCTGGTCAACCCTCCGCTACGGCATAGGCGAGACGCTTTTCAAGTTCAACAAGCACATGGAGCTTGAGCCGTGGCTTGCCGAGAGTTTCGAGCAGGTTGACGACTTCACCGTTAAAATCAAAATCAATGACGCGGCGACCTTCAGCAACGGCAAAAAAGTCGACGGAGCGGCTGTCAAGGCTTGCTTGGAGGCTTTGATTGACAATCACGACCGCGCGCCCCGCGACTTGAAAATTTCCGCGATTGAGGCTGACGGGCAGTTCGTGACGATTAAATCTGCCGAAAAGGTTCCCGCGCTGTTGAACTACCTTAGCGACCCCTACGGCTGCATTGTCGACGTGACGGCGGGCGTTCACGACGGCATTGCGATTGGCACGGGTGCTTACAAGGCCGTCAAAGTCACCGACACGCAAATCGACCTTGTCCCGAACGAAAACTATTGGGGCTCCGTCAAGCCGAAGCTGGATAAGATTGTCGTCAAAAGCATTCCCGACGGCGACACGCTGACTATGGCCATGCAGAACGGCGAACTTGATGCGGTGCAAGGCTTGCCCTACGCGAGCCTGAAACTTTTCGGCGACGGTTACAAAATTTCGCAGGCCGACACTTCGCGCGTCTATCAAATCGCCTTCAACTTCAAGACGCCCGCTCTTCAAGACGTGAACGTTCGCCGCGCCATTTCGATGGCCGTCGACAAGGAAAATTTCTGCAAAGTCCTGCTTGACGGCAACGGCACGCCCGCTATCGGCGCATTCCCCGCGAATATGACTTTCGGCGGCGACAAAGTTCATGCGGCTCCTTACGACCTCGACGGCGCGAAAAAACTTTTGGCTGACGCGGGTTGGGTTGATTCGGACGGCGACGGCTTCGTCGACAAGGACGGCAAAAATCTTGAGCTGAAATATCTGACTTACACCTCCCGACAAGAACTGCCCTTGCTTGCCGAGGCCGCGCAGGCCAACTTGAAACTTATCGGCGTCAAGCTGAACGTCAACGCGACCGACAACTACAAGACGTTCCTAAAGAGCGGCGACTTCGACCTTTTTAGCAAGGCGATAGTGACGGCTCCGACGGGCGACCCCGAATATTATTTCACGAGCCACATTGTCCCCGGCGCGGTTGACAACGCGGGCAACTACGACAGCGCGGCGATTGTCGAACTGGAAGACGAATTGCATAACACGTTCGGCGCGGCAGAGCGTTCGGCTTTGGCGATTAAAATGTCTCAACAAGTCCTGGACGACTGCGCGCTGATTTACGCCTCGCACCTTAGGATGTCGTTCGTCATGAAACCGAACGTCGAAGGCTTTACGGCGCACCCGTCCGACTACTACGAAATTCGCCCCGAACTCGACCTTCATTGACGGCGAAAAAATTTTTAGCCTTGCAATCCCCGCGCAGGGCTTATTTTTTTTGCAAGGCTCGTTTAAAATTCTCAAGGTGACTTTTATGTTTGAAAAGCTTTTGGCGGTTGAGAATTTGGCGGTTGCTTACGGCGGCAAGCGCGTCGTGCGCGGCGTGAGCTTTTCGGTCAAGCGCGGCGAAATTTTGATAATCGCAGGCGAATCGGGCTCCGGCAAGTCGACAGTCCTAAAGGCGATTGGCGGATTGCTCGGCAAGGGCGGCGCGATTGTCGACGGACAGATTTTCTTCGACGGACGCGACATAACGCACCTGCCCGACGGCGAACGGCGTAAACTTTCGGGCGAGGCTGTCGGAATGATTTTCCAGAACGCAGGCGCGTCTTTCTGCCCGATACGCACAATCGGCGACCAGATTTTTGAAGCCGTCCGCGCCCATCGCGATTGGGATAAAAAATTTTTCCGCAAGCGGGCTGCAGACCTCATGCTGAAGATAAACTTAGACCCCGCGACGCTTGACGAATATCCGTTCAGACTTTCGGGTGGCATGGCGCAACGAGCGGGGATTTTGGCGGCGACGATTCTTGAGCCGAAACTTTTGCTTGCCGACGAGCCGACTTCAGCCTTGGATGTCGTCACGCAAGCGGGCGTCGTCAAGGAGCTGTTGAATCTGCGCGGGCGGCTGAAAATTTCAATCGTGTTGGTCACGCACGACCTAAGGGTGGCGCGGCGCATGGCGGACAAAATTTTAATCATGCGGCGCGGCGGGCCCGTCGAATACGGCACGCGAGAGCAAATCTTCAACGAGCCGCAACAAACCTACACGCGCGAACTAATCGAGGCGGCAGGCTTATGATTTTGGAAGTCAAGCGTATCAGAAAATTTTTCGGCAAGCGGCTTGTCCTTGACGACGTGAGCTTTGCTGTCGAGGCGGGCGAGTGTTTGGGGATTGTCGGCTTGAGCGGCGGCGGCAAATCGACTTTGGCGAGAATCATTGCGCGGCTTATCCCTTGCGACGGCGGGCAGATTTTCCTTTGCGGCGAGGACATCACGCACGCGACGGGCAACGCCTTCTACCGCAACATGCAAATGATTTTCCAATCGCCCGAAGACTCTTTCGACCCGCGCAGGACTTTGGGAGCGAGTATCGCCGAGCCGATTAAAAATTTCGTCGGAGGCGACAATCTGCGCGGACGCGTCGAGGAACTTTTGGCGGAAGTGGGCTTGCCCGCCGATTACGCCGAACGTTATCCCCGCGAAGTCAGCGGCGGCGAATGTCAGCGGGCGGCGATAGCGCGAGCCGTTTCCGTTGCGCCGAGGCTTTTAATCTGCGACGAGGCGACTTCCGCCCTTGACGTGACGATAGCCGCGCAAATCGTCAAGCTGATAAAGCGACTCTGCGCGGAAAAAAATATCGCGTGCCTGTTCATAACGCACGACCTTTTGACGCTGAAAAAATTAGCCGACCGCGTGCTTGTGCTTGAGGACGAGCGGCTTAAGGCTTTGGACGAATCAAACTTTTTGGAGAGCAACGCAAGCCTTCTATGAGCAATGATTTTTGGGAGGCAACGTGATGGAAAAACTTAACCGTCGAATCAAAAACTATTGGGACGAACGCAGCGAGGACTTCAGCAAGGCGCGCCGCCTTGAACTTTCGGGCGACAATGCCGCCGCTTGGCAAAAAGTCTTCAAAAAAAATTTGCCCGCCGGCAAGCTGAAGATTCTGGACGTCGGGACGGGCGCGGGCTTTTTCGCGGCGATTTTGTCTAAGCTGGGGCATTCGGTTATCGGCGTCGACATGTCGAGCAAAATGTTGGGCGAGGCCGAAAAAAATCTTCGCGAGCTGAATTTGTCCGCCGAATTCAAAAGCATGAACGCGCAGGCTCTGGACTTTGACGACGAGACTTTTGACGCGGTCGTTACGCGGAATTTGACGTGGACGTTGCCCGATGTCAAGGCTGCTTATCGCGAATGGTTCCGCGTCCTCAAAGTCGGCGGCGTGCTGATGAATTTCGATTCGGACTACGGAGACAAAGATTTTACGAGCGACGTTTACGCCGAAGTCGAAGTCACGGGCGATATGCTGATTGAATGCACGTCGATTAAGAACGCAATGCAAATCAGCACGCGCCGCCGCCCTGCTTGGGACGTGGGCTTTCTGGAGGGTTTGAATTTCGCCGTCAAGTTCGACGAAGACATTGCGCCCGTCGTCCACCGCGATAAACGTTGCGATTATGACGAGTTGCCGCTGTTCGCGATTCACGCCACGAAATAAAAAAATAGCCCGCGAAGTTTTAATTAAGCCTCGCGGGTTTTTTGTCGCTTTAAAAGCGATTGTCGCGTATTTTGAGGCCGCCATGGATGGCGGCCGCCGGCAACAGAAACAGGGATGTTTCTTTGCCGGCACGAGCGGCTACGGTTTCGATTCCTGTGCAGTCACGGTTAGTTACGGTTATGGGAGGTTTTTTCGCCCCGCGCGTAGCGGTGCCCTTTCTTTTTGCTACTTTTTCTTTGGGCATGCAAAGAAAAAGTAGATTCTAAAGGCAAAAATCATTGAAACGCCGAATCGAAGCCATCAGCCATTCAAATGGCGATTGGGTTGCCGTCGGCGTCGAACGGGTCGCACAAAAGGAACAACGCGCTAAGGTCGACGTGAAAAATTATCGTGAACTCGTCCTCGTCGGGAGCCGCGCCGTTGAACTTGTTGCTGTAGAGCAACGACGCCGCGTGCGAATAATCGTTGACTTGTTCGCCGAACACGCTCATCTTCTTGCTGCAAATCGGCTCAAGGAACTTGAACACAGTACCCGCTTTAAAAATCCCGTCGACGAAAACTTTTTCGGGCAAGAAGTTATTGTCCTCAACGAACGGTATCGCAACCTTGGAGCGCAGAAAAAGATTTTCAAAGTCCACAGTCGTAATCATGCCGTCACCTCAAAAGCTCACGGAGAATTTGGTTTTCTTGTCTTCGGCAATCGTAAGGAAGCCGCTGAAGCCCGTCATATCCAAAACTTCGCGGACGTTTTCGCGGATGTTGCGGATTCGCATTGCGCCCTGCTTATCCATGCGCTTTTGAGTCTTAAGCAACATGCGCAAGCCCGCCGACGAAATGTATTCCAAGTCGGCAAGGTCAACCGTCAAATCGTCGACGCCGTTCAAAGCTGCGGTCAAATCTTTGTCGAGCTGAAGGGCAGTCACTGCGTCGAGGCGCCCGCCCAAGTAAAGCGTCAACGCCGAGCCATCCGAAACTTTTTTTACTTCCATATCACAAGACTCCTTATCAAAAAAATCTGCGGCGATTTTATCAAAAACCTGCGCGGCGGGCAACCCTTTCTTCCCGCGCAAGAAAGGTCTCTAGGGACTGTGGACAATTCATTTTAACCAGAGAAGAATAGTAGCAAAAAGAACG
>CAMJMR010000017.1 GCA_946407095.1 uncultured Selenomonadales bacterium
TTTGTTTTACTTGCTTCTGTCGTTATTCACTTTTAATTTACCAACAACCCCTAGAAATGCGCCAGCATTTCGTATCGGCGCGGCAATGACGTTTGAATCACGAGTGGCACGGCGCGCTAACTGTTCCGCCGCTTCTAAAGCGGCCGAGTCGCCGACGAATATATCAAGCTTTACAGGGAGTTGACTTCATGAGCCTTTATCGCACGGTGCGGAGCTTTATCGGCAGAAATTTCGTGCGCCCGTTCGAGGATTATTGCGCGGTCAATCGCCCCGAGCTTTACGAGAAAATTTTTTACAACTTCCGCCACACGACGCGCCGAGAGGATTTGGGCGAGGCGTTCTACATGCAAGTCAACGGCTACGACGATTTTGTTCAGCTCAAGCGCGAGAATGACTTTGCGTTGAAGGTGCCGCTTGATTACGATGCGCCGCCCGTCAAGCTGAAGGTCGCGGCGGTCGTCCACATATTTTATCCCGAACTTGCCGCCGAGCTGAAAGCTTTGCTGCTGAACATCCCCTGCGCGGTCGACGTGTTCATTTCGACGACTTCACCCGAAAAGCAGGCGTCGATTGAAAAAATTTTCGGCGACTTCGACAGCGGGCGCGTCGTCGTGAAGGTCTTCGCCAATCGCGGGCGCGACATTGCTCCGGCGTTCGTCGGCTTCCGCGACATTTACGGCAGCTACGATGTTTGCGTCCACTTGCACAGCAAAAAGTCTCCTCATGCCGAGCGGCGGCTGTCGGGTTGGCGCGAGCATCTTTACGGCAACCTTTTGGGCAGTCGTGAGGTCGTCGGCGGCATTCTGAACATTTTGGCGGTTGAAAAAGTCGGCGTCGTTTTCCCGCAATATTATGCGCCGATTCGCGTTTCGATTAATTGGGGCGAAAATTATCTTGCGACGAAAAAATTTTTGAGCGGCTTGGACATTGAGATTGACAACCGCCACTTGATTGAATTCCCTGCGGGCTCTATGTTTTGGTTTAAGCCGCGCGCTCTTGCGCCGCTGCTGAATTGCGGGCTGACGTTCGACGACTTTCCCGAAGAGGGCGGGCAGGTCGACGGCACGATAGCGCACGCGATTGAGCGGGCATTTCTGTTCATCGCGGAGGCGGCGGGCTACTCATGGATAAAAGTCGACGGCAAGGGCTTAACGTCGTCATCGCAAGCGGAACTGGCCGCTAACATCGAACGGGCGCGGCATTCGGTCTTGAAGCGTTGGTAAGGAGTGATATCTTTGAACTTGGACGGCTTTTCCATGCGTCCGCTGACATTGGAGCTTGAACGGGCATTAGTCGGCGGGCGCGTCGACAAAATCACGCAGCAAAACAAAGCGAACTTGACGCTGACGATACGGCAGCCGGGGCGGACGTTCTTGCTTAGAATATCGCTCGCGCCGCAAAATCCCTCGGTGCACTTGCTGAAACGCTCGCCCGAAAATTTGCCCGAACCGCCGACGTTTTGCATGGTGCTTAGGAAAAATCTGGAGGGCGGGCGCATTTCGGCGATACGTCAACACGAACTCGACCGAATCATTTTCCTCGACGTTGACTCAATCGGAGCGGGCGGCAAGATTCAAACGTTCACGCTGGCGGCGGAACTCATCGGCAAGTACAGCAACTTGATTCTGATTTCCGACGGACAAATCGTCGACGCGCTGAAGAAAATCGGCACGAACTCAAGCCGCGTCCGAACGGTTTTGCCCAATCAAGCCTATCAGATGCCGCCCGCGCAGGACAAGCTTGACATTTTCGCGACGGACGTTGAAAAAATTTTGGAGCGCGTCAAGGCGGAGGATATTCGGCTCGACAAGGCGATTATGAACGTTTGCCAAGGCTTCGGACCGCAGAGCGTTAAGGAGACGATTTATCTGGCGGGCTTGCCGATTGACATAAAAATTTCCGCGCTCGACGCCGCCGACTTCGACAGCCTGCGCGGTGCGCTGATTGAGATTCGTGACGCCGCTAAAAGCCCCAATCCTTGCATGATTCTCGACGAAGGCAAGATTTTGGCGATTTCCGCCGTCAAGCTGAATTATCTGCGCGGAGACGTTCGGACGTTCGGAACTTTGTCTGAACTGTTGGAGACCGCCGACGACATCGCGGGCAGCTACGTGCCGCCCGACAAGGAACGATTTGCCAAGCTCGTCCATAACGAACTGCGCCGCGCCACAAATAAAATCGCCGTGTTGGAAGAAGAGCTTGCCGCCGCCGAAAATGCCGACGATTGGCGAATTCGCGCCGACAACCTGTCGACTTACCGCTACCAAATCAAAGACCACGCCGCCGACGCCGTCACGGTTGAAAACATTTACGACGGGCAAAAAATTTCCATTCCGCTCGACCGCCGCTTGACGATTGCCGCCAACGTCCAAGCCTGCTACAAAAAATACGACAAGCTTAAGCGTTCGACGAAGTTCATCGCCGCGCAGATTGCCCTTTGCCGCGAAGAAATTGCCTACCTTGAGACGATTGCTCACGCGCTCACGGCCTCGACGACGATTGCCGACGTTGACGAGATTCGCACGGAGCTGATAGCGGGCGGCTACCTCAAGGAGTCGAAGAAACGCAGTGCGCTAAGCAAGAAGCCGCAACCGTTGAAGTTCACGGCACCCGACGGCACGGAAATTTTGGTTGGCAAGAACAACGCGCAAAACGACCGCTTGACGTTCAAGCTTGCCGCGCCCGACGACTTGTGGCTGCACACCAAGGACATCACGGGCTCGCATGTGATTGTTCGTTCAAGCGCGGTCAGCGACGAAACTTTACAGCTTGCCGCCGAAATTGCCGCGTACTTTTCCAAGGCTCGCGATTCGTCGAAAGTCCCCGTCGATTACGTTCAATGCAAGTTCGTCAAGAAACCTTCGGGCGCGAAGCCGGGCTTTGTCATCTTCACGAATCAACGGACGCTTTACGTCACTCCTCGCGAAGGTTTGGAAAAATTTTTGTCCGCAGAAACTTAACGAGGCTAGAAATGCGCAGGCATTTCGTATCGGCGCGGCGACTCGCTTTAAATCATGAACGGCACGGCGCGACTGCTGTTTGTCAACTTTTCAAAAGTTGCGGGCGCGAAGCCGGGCTTTGTCATCTTCACGAATCAACGGACGCTTTACGTCACTCCTCGCGAAGGTTTGGAAAAATTTTTGTCCGCAGAAACTTAACGAGGCTAGAAATGCGCAGGCATTTCGTATCGGCGCGGCGACTCGCTTTAAATCATGAACGGCACGGCGCGACTGCTGTTTGTCAACTTTTCAAAAGTTGCGGGCGCGAAGCCGGGCTTTGTCATCTTCACGAATCAACGGACGCTTTACGTCACGCCGAGGGAAGGTATACAAAATTTTTTGGCTCAAACGCAGGATTGACAGTTTCCGGCGCGAAGTTTACCAAAAATTTTTGGAGGCACCGCGTTGAGGATTTATCTTGACAACTGCTGTTTCGGCAGACCATTCGACAATCAAGACTTTCCGCGAATAGCCGAGGAAACGAAGGCGCAAATTTTTATCGAAAATCAAATCCGCCTGGGCAACGTCGAATTGGCAACTTCCTATATGTTGCACTACGAAAATCTTCAGTGCCCGCGCAAGCCGCGCAGAGAATATGTTGCGCGTTTTTTGAAGTCACACACATCGATTTATGTAAATGTAGGCTCGGCGGAACTTGTTATGACTAAGGCGGAAAAATTTATTTCGGAAGGCATAAAGCAAAAAGACGCGTATCACTTGGCGAGTGCAATTGTGGCGGGATGCGATTACTTTCTGTCTGTAGATGACAGATTGTTGAAGCATAACTCTGACGAAATTATTTTGATTAATCCCATTGACTTCCTTGAAGTTTTGGAGGCGAATTAAATGGCTTACGACGGAAAATTATTGCAACGCGGCATGAGATGTCTGATTGATAATTTGGGCATTATCGAAACGGAAAAATTTATCGCGATGTTCACTCAAGAACAAATTCCCGATTACACCGAGTGGCAACGCGATTATTTCGACAGCATGACGTCCGAAGAATTTCGCGCAAGTTTGGAAGAATTTATCAGGCAACACCCCGATGAGGAGAATTTTATAAAGGAGAGAGCTTGAATGAAGTCAGAATTCACGCTGAAGCTTGAGCGGTGCAAGGGCTGCGGGATATGCGTGTCGTTTTGCCCGAAGCAGGTTTTGGCACTGGACACGCTGGGCAAAGTCTACGTGGCGCATCACGAAAATTGCATAGCGTGCGGGCAATGTGAGCTGCGTTGCCCCGACTACGCGATTTTCATGGACAAAGTTAAACCGGCAAAGGAGGCGGCGAAATGAGCGCACGTTTAATGCAGGGCAACGAGGCAATAGCCGAGGGCGCGCTCAAGGCGGGCGTCCGTTTCTTTGGCGGCTATCCTATCACGCCGTCGACCGAAATCGCCGAGAGTTTGGCCAAGCTTCTGCCGAAAGTCGGCGGCACCTTCGTGCAAATGGAAGACGAAATCGCGAGCATGGGCGTCATATTGGGCGCGTCTTTGGTGGGCAAGAAAGTTTTGACGGCGTCGAGCGGTCCCGGTATCAGCCTCAAGCAGGAACTTATCGGTTATGCCTCCGCCGCCGAAATCCCCGCCGTTATCGTCAACGTTCAGCGCGTCGGTCCTTCGACGGGACAACCTACCGCGCCCAGTCAAGGCGATGTCATGCAAGCGCGTTGGGGCACGCACGGCGACCATTCGATTATCGTTTTGAGCCCGTGGAGCGTCCGCGAGGCGTTTGACATTGCGGTTAAGGCCGTCAACTACGCCGAACGCTTTCGCACGCCCGTCATCCTGTTGACCGATGAAATTGTCGGACACCTGCGCGAGAATGTCGAATTGCCCGCCGAGGTCGAAGTCTATCCGCGCAGAGCCCCGAAATGTTCACGCGCCGAAGGTTACGAGCCCTACGCGCCCGACGACGATTTGGTTCCCAACGTTGCCAACTTCGGCGAGGGCTATCACATTCACGTGACGGGCTTGATTCACGACGACACGGGCTTTCCGAGCGGCAGTCCCAAGGTCACGCGCGAGGCGATTAAGCGTATGCACGACAAAATTTCCCGCGCGGCAGATGAGATTATCGAAGTTCATCAAGAATTCATGGCGGACGCGGAGTTTGCGGTCGTGAGTTTCGGCGGGACGGCGCGCACGGCTTACGAGGCCGTACTCAATGCCCGCAAGCGCGGCATCAAGGTCGGCTTTGTCAGATTGGTTACGATTTTCCCCTTCGCCGATAAAATTATTCGTGAGCTGTCGAAAAATCTGCGCGGGCTTTGTGTTGCGGAGCTGAACTTCGGACAAATCGTCAACGAGGTTGAGCGGGCGGTTGCGGGTCAATGCCCCGTCAAACTCTGCGCGAAATACGACATGACGATTTTCGAGCCCGAAGAGATTGAGGCGTCGATTGACGAACTGGTTGCGGAGGTGAACAGCAATGGTTGAGCGCACTTACGAGAAATTCTTCAGACAGAATCGCCTGCCGCACTTGTGGTGCCCCGGTTGCGGCAACGGCATCGTCATGAAGGCGATTGTCCAAGCGATTGAAAAGAATCCCGCCTACACGCAGGACAATACGGTTATCGTCAGCGGCATAGGTTGCAGTTCGCGCGCGTCGGGCTACATGGACTTCGACACGTTGCACACGGCGCACGGCAGAGCCATTCCCTTCGCCACGGGCGTCAAGCTTGCGCGACCCGAACTGAACGTTATCGTCATCACGGGCGACGGCGACTGCACGGCTATCGGCGGCAATCACTTTATCCACGGGTGCCGCCGCAACGTCGACTTGACGGTGATTCTGTTCAACAACAATATCTACGGCATGACGGGCGGGCAAGCCTCCCCTATGACGCCGCTGGGCAAAAAGGCGACGACTGCGCCCTACGGCAGTGTCGACAGACCTTTTGACGCGTGCAAGCTGGCGGAGGCGGCGGGTGCCACTTACGTTGCGCGTTCGACGGCTTTTCACGTTCAGCACCTGGTCAAGACGATTGAGGACGGCTTGAACAATCGCGGCTTTTCGTTTATCGAAGCTCTTGTGCAATGCCCGACGGCTTACGGCAGGCGCAACAAGCTCGGCGACCCCGCGAAGATGATGGCTTGGATGCGCGACAACGCCGTTATGAAGAGTGCTTGGGACAAATTGCCCGACGACAAAAAGACAGGCGACAAATTCCCTATCGGCTTGTTCTATCAAGCGGAGGCGGAGCCCTACGACGCGGCCTATCATCACGTTCAAGAATTGGCGGGGGGTGGCAAGCAATGAAGAAGCAACTCAGACTTTCGGGCAGTGGCGCAAGCGTGACGCTTGACCCAGTAAGCGCGCCGTGCCGTCCGACAATTCAAAGGTTATCGCCGCGACGGAATGTGAATGCTTGCCAGCGCGCATTCACCACTGCGCATTGCTAGTTTCGTTTAATTACATTTGAGAGGTTTTTGACATGAGAAAACAACTTAGACTTTCGGGCAGCGGCGGTCAAGGAGTCATCACTGCGGCGATAATTTTGGCGGAAGCGGCGGTCTCGGAGGGCAAAAACGCCGTCCAATCGCAAAGCTATGGTCCCGAAGCTCGCGGCGGCGCGTCAAAGTCCGAAGTCATAATCGACGACGAAAAAATTTATCACCCGCACGTCAAGACGCCCGACTTCGTATTGGCAATGACGCAGAAGGCGGCGGACAAATATTTTCACGACTTGAATCCGAATGGGACGCTGATTCTGGACGACGACCTTGTCCCGACTTCGCCCGCGTTCAAAAACATCATTCGCGTGCCGATAACCAAGCTGGCGGTGGAAAAGCTCGGCAAGGCTCTGTTCGCCAACATCGTGGCATTGGGCGTTATCGTCAAGGTTACAAAGCTCGTCGACTTTGAGACGATAAAAAAATCGGTGGCGCACCGCGTGCCGCCTCACACCGTCGAACAGAACATGACGGCTTTGCAAATCGGCTACGAAGCCGTTTGAATTTCATCGGAAATTTTTGCGGGAGTCTTCGGACTTCCGTTTTTTGTTGCGAAACGGCGTTGCCCTCGTCAAACGGCGAGGAGTTTTTGATTTGGGTCGTCATAAAAGATTTTATGGCGGCAATGACAAATCACGGCTATTCCTATTCGAGCTCTGTCGGCACGCAGATGTTGGACTCCGCCGTCCAAGCTTCGTCAAAGTATGGCGGTATCCAAGAAGTTATCAACGCGATGAAGGCCGACCAGATTAAAGCCGAAAAAGAGGCCGTCGAAGAAGTGCTCGGCAACAGTTACGCCGGAAAAACGATATCGGAAGTCAGTTCAAGCATTTTGAACGCAGACGCCAAAGATTACGATACGGATAACAAAGGCAATGCTTATTACAACGCCTACAATGATTCGCGCTCTACTGTCGAAAACTTAATCAAGGAACGCAAGGCTTACATTTTCTTGGAAAAATATTGCGGCGTTTTGCTGACAAAGAAGCATTGGATAAGAAGCACCGGCTCTGTAACATCTTGGAGTAATGTGACGACAGGCAACGTCGACACGGGCGCGATAACAGGTGCGGATGCCAACATTACGCTCAAGGCGGGCGATGTTGTCAACGGCAAGACTTTAACCGCCGCCGACCTTCAGACTCTCGCTAAACAAGACGGCACCTCCCTTTCGGGCGATACGCTGATAATCGGCACGGGCACGGAAAAAACCGACCGCTCCGTTGTCCCCGAAGCCTTTGTCAACACCTACGTCGCCTCCACTTCTGCCGCGCAGGTTATCAACACCGGCTCGCGCGATTGGGTTGTTCAAGCTACCGGTTACGACGACACTGTCAATTCCGGCGGCGCAGATTCAATCAGTTCGGGCGCAGGCAATGACCAAATCAACGTCAATGCTAACGGCGCAACCGTCACTTCGGGCTCAGGCAGCGATAACATTTCGATTTCGGCTCAAGTCAAGGACGTTACCATAACCGATTTGAATTATTCGGACGAAATAACAATCAGCGGCACTTTTCAAGTCGGCTCCGCGCAGATTGAGGACACGCTCCTTGTTATAACCGACAAGACCGGCACGCGCAAGATTCGCCTCGGCGACTTGGACACCGCCAAAAACGGCAGAATCAACGGCACGACGATTGCCAACTTGCTCAGCAATGCGGGTATCGACATAAACAACCTCAAGCAAACGTCCTATGTCAAGGAAAACGGCATCGTCAGTTATTCGGGGCAAAGCGGCTCGAATGTTACGAATACCGATAATTTTTCAGGCGAAGACGGCAGCGGCAGAACAGCCATTGACCCCGACTATAAACCTTCGCCCGTCGTCGAAAAGGAACCCGTCGTCAAACAAACCGAAGAACACGATGCGCCAAATGCAAATACAGGCAACACCAACTCAATAGTCACGGTCAATCTTGACAATGTGGACACAAGCACGGCGGGCGATGTTTCAGTCGGCGGCGCAAAAGTCGGCGCGCTCTCTAGCACCTATCCGAACGCTTCAACTTTCACGCGCAACGGCTTGACGATTCATCTGCTGGGCGAAATTACGGACAGCGCGGTACAGAAAAACATCTCGGAAGGCAAAGATTCTTACAATCCTTCTAAAATTACACTGCGGACATTCGACGAGCTCACGACCGACCAAAAGACACTTATCGCCGCGCTCTTTAAGTGGTGGGCTAAGGAATGCCTCAAGCTCAACGAAGAAAGTTACGACATCGGTTTCAATTCCGATACGGCGTCAGTCAAAGACATAGGGCTTTATTTCTACGACGACAAAGGGCACGACAATATTCTTGCGGCAGTTTGGCATTGGTGGAACGGTAACGGCATTGCAACCAAATTAATGCTCAGCATCAATTTGAATTACTACAATAACATTGATGTCACAGACGTTGACGGCACCTCAGCAAATGGAGGTTTGCTCGACCGCACGCTCGCGCACGAATTCACACATGCCGACATGGCGGCAAATATCGTCCACTTCAATCGTTTGCCGAAATTCATAAAAGAAGGCATGGCGGAACTCACTCACGGCATAGACGACGAACGCACCGGCACCATCTTTGACATCGCTTACAAAGACGATTGGTTGGACGCCAGCCTTGATTTAAACAACACGGGAACGGGTTCTCAAAACATTGGGGACGGCTACGCGGGCGGTTTCATGTTCCTGCGCTACTTTGCCCGCCAAGCCGCTTTGCAGTCGGTCGTCGATGATCTTTCCAAAGTCATTACCCTCACCGAAGGCGACGATACCCGCAACAACACCCTCGAAGGCGCGACGATAGTGGCACTCGGCGGCAATGACTCCATTTACAACAGCGGCACGAACGTCTCAATCAACGGCGGCGCAGGTATCGATACTTTGTATAACATGCAGGGTGCTTCTGTTACAATGTCGGGCGGCGACGATGACGACGAGCTTCACAACAACAGCGGCAATTATTTCGTGATGGACGGCGGCAGCGGCAACGATTACTTCAACAACTACAAAGGGCAACACGGCGTTATTTTCGGCGGCGACGACGACGATTCCATCAACAACCAAGGCTCCAACGTGACAATTTCGGGCGGCGCAGGCGACGACACCGTTTGGAATTGGAATGCAAGCGTTTCAATCGCAGGCAACGACGGCACCGATACCCTCTGGAGCAACGGCGACAATGTCACGCTCAACGGCGGCAAGGGCAACGATTCTCTGTATAACAGAGGCGGCTCCAACGTTTTGTTCCAATATCAGACGGGCGGCGGCAATGACACGATTTGGGGCTTCAATGAGACTTCGACACTGCAAATCGGTGACGGTACAGGCACTTACTCTAAAGAAACTGTCGATAACAATATAATCGTCACGGTCGGCGAAGGCTCTATTACGCTTACAAGTGCAACAACTCTCTCCAATCCCAACATCGCGGGTACAGAAGTGATAACTGTTAACCCATTGAACATCGTAGGAACCGAAGACGCAGATACCATTAATAACAGTCTCGACGGCGCAACGATTAATGCTCTCGGCGGCGCAGATTCCATCACTAACAGCGGTGCAAGTGTTCTGATTGACGGCGGCGACGCGAACGACTACATATACACAAGCGGAGCAAACGTCACAATCAAAGGCGGAGAAGGCGCAGATACCATAAACAACAGAGTTTGGACAAGCAACGCTTCAATCGACGGCGGCGCAGGCGACGATTACATTGAAAACAACGGCTATAATTCCACGGTGGACGGTAGCGACGGTGACGATTACATCGATAATTGGGGTAATGATTCAACTTTGCTCGGCGGCAACGGCGACGATACTATCATAAACAACAGCTACGGCAGCGGCGGTTTCCTTGACGGCGGCACAGGAAACGACCTCATCAAAAACGGTACGTTCCACAACGTGACAATCGACGCGGGCGAAGGTGACGACACTATCCAGAACGAAGGCGCAAACGTTTCAATCAACGCCGGCAATGGCAATGACGACATCGCCAACTACATTTATTATGGCGTGACAATCAATGCAGGTGCGGACAACGATACCGTCACCAACACTGGCGCAAGCGTTTCAGTCGACGCAGGCACAGGCGACGATTTTATTTCCAACAGCGGTTCCGATGTGACAATCAAAAGCGGCAAAGGCAACGATACTCTCGACGGTGTTGGCTCGGAAATTATCCTCTTCGGCACGGGGGATGGCTCCGACGTTATTAATAATTGGCAGAATAAAAATTTAATCAGCCTCACTTCCGGCACAATCCTCAACACGCTTTTGAGCGGCGAAGATATTATTCTAAGTCTCGGCTCCGACAGTTTGACTTTGAAAAACGCCAAGAACAAACTCGTTCGCGTTAATAATGTCGACGGCACTCAAACCATTTTGAACGAGGAAAGAATTGGTCAAACAATTTCCAATGACTTGAGCAACCAAACTTTGGCGGGCGGGCTCGGCAACGATTCAATCTACAATACCGGCAACAACGTCACAATCAAAAGCAGCGAAGGTGACGATTCCGTAACCAACAGAGGCGCAAATGTTTTGATTGAAGGCAACGCAGACAGCGATAATATCAAAAATAGCAAGTTCATCGAATATAATTACAACACAGGTCAATGGACAACAAGTTCAATTTCGCCTGACAATGTCACAATTTTGGGCGGAGAAGACAACGACAGAATCTTCAATTACGGCGGACAAAGGATTTCAATCGATGGCAACGCAGGCGACGATTACATTGAAAACAACGAAGAGCCTTACGTTTATAAACCTGAATCTCTTGAAGACGATGATTACGAAGACGCGGAAATTGTCTATCCTACGCCCGACTATGCCACACTCTTGGGCGGAGATGGCAACGACACCATCATCAACAGCGGCGCGAGTTCGATCATCGACGGCGGAGACGGCAAAGACGACATAGAGAATTATGGCGACTATTCGACGATAAACGCGGGAATTGGTGACGATGATATTTACAATGGGAGCGGCAACAATGCTCTGATCGACGGCGGTGACGGTTCAGATTACATCCGCAACTTCGGCGACAATTCCACAGTCAACGGCGGTAAAGACGCAGACACACTCGCTAACAACTCCAATAACTATTCCGGCGGTTATTCAAACGTTTTGCTTAATGGCGATGAAGGTAACGACTTCCTTGAAAACAGAAATTCTTTGAACATTTCACTCAACGGCGGCTTGGGCAACGATACCATCGAAAACTACGGCGGAGCAAGTGCCCTCATCAACGGAGACGCAGGTGACGACGTTATCTCCAATAAAACGGGTTTTGCAGGCTACGATTATATTTTGTCCGATAATGTTACAATCGACGCGGGCAAGGGTAATGATACAATTACCAACGAAGGTAATAATGTCTTGTTCATTTACAGCGGCGGCAACGATTCAATCGTTGGTTTCAGCGCGACTTCGACGCTTCAAATCGGCGACGGCACTGCCACTTATTCAAAAGAGGCACTCAACGGCGACATAATCGTAACGGTCGGCGACGGCAAGATTACGTTGACGGGCGCGGCAAGCTTGAGCAGCAGCCTCAACATTGCGGGTAAGGAAGTTTCTGATAATCAATGGCGACTGGTCGGCACGACGGCGACCTACGGCACAGCCGACAATACGCTAATCACGGTGAGCGGCGTCAAATCACTTAGCGGCATTTCGCTGAACAATAAGGTCGTCACGATATCGGCGGCGTCCTTGGGCACGAGCAAGATTACGATCAGCAACGGCTACACGTTGGCATTGGGCAAAGACGCGACTGTTCCCAAGACCGTTGAGGCGAGCTACAATGCCAACACTCAAACCTATACGGGCGCGGGCAAGACGGCGGGCTACACGTTGTCGAACAATGCCATCAGCTATTCGGCAAGCACTGCTCCGACGTTCAAATTCAGCGGGATAGCGGACAGCGCGCTGACCAAAGGCTTTTACGTCAGCACCTCGAAGAAAACTATCGCGATTGGCGCATCGGCAATCAATTCCGACAAAACCATTCCCGTTAAGCTCATAAGCGCGCCTGCGGGTTACAAAATGGAATTGGGCTCCAGCTTGCCCAAGCCTGTGACAATTTCAGCCAACACCTATGACGCCAAGACGATGACCTACAAGACGAAGGGCACGACGGCAGGCTACACACTCAGCGACGACGGCAAGACAATCAGCTACACGGCGGGCACGTCCCTGGAATTCAAATTCAACGGCGTGGCGGACGACGCGATAATCAAAGGCTTTTTCGTCAACGCCTCAAAGAAAACTATCGCGATTGGCGCATCGGCCGTCAATTCCGACAAAACCATTCCCGTTAAGCTCATAAGCGCGCCTGCGGGTTACAAAATGGAATTGGGCTCCAGCTTGCCCAAGCCTGTGACAATTTCAGCCAACACCTATGACGCCAAGACGATGACCTACAAGACGAAGGGCACGACGGCAGGCTACACACTCAGCGACGACGGCAAGACAATCAGCTACACGGCGGGCACGTCCCTGGAATTCAAATTCAACGGCGTGGCGGACGACGCGATAATCAAAGGCTTTTTCGTCAACGCCTCAAAGAAAACTATCGCGATTGGCGCATCGGCCGTCAATTCCGACAAAACCATTCCCGTTAAGCTCATAAGCGCGCCTGCGGGTTACAAAATGGAATTAGGCTTCAGCTTGCCAAAGGCCTCTACCGGCGGCACCTCAACGCTCGAAGACGGCTTCTATACAGTAGCGGGTCAAACGGCAGGCTACACGCTAAGCAGCGACGCCAAAACAATCGCATATCATGAGGCACTCGACAACGCGCTCGAACTCAGCGGCATTGCGACGAAACCGACGGATCCCGCCAATGGCGTTATTACCTTGAAGCCCGCGAACTTCGACAAGAGCCTTGCGGTCGTGAGCAATGCCGGCGAGTATGCCTTCGCACTGGCAAAAGGAACTTACACCGGCAAAACGTTCATAGGCAGCGCAAACGCCGACACGATAACAAGTGAGGGCGCCAATCTGGTGATTAATGCCGTCAGAGGCGACGACGAAATTACAAACAGCGGTGCGGGCGCGAAAATCAACGGCGGCGCAGGCGACGACTTAATCCGCAATAGCGGCGCGAATGTCACGCTGAACGGCGGCACGGGCAACGACACGCTCTGGGGTGACGATTATAACGAAACGTTTGTTTACGCAAGCGGCGACGGCAACGACGTTATCGTAAACTTCGGCGAGGACGACCTCCTGCAAATCACGGGGACATTCACGACGGCTTACGACTCGGCGGCAGGCACGATTAAATTCACGGTAGGCACGGGCTCAATCACGCTGACTGACTTCACGACGACGACCTTCAACGTAAACGGCGACAGCTACGTTATAAGCGGCAAGCAACTCGTCAAGAAATAAATCTGCGCGGAAAAATTTTTTCCCCCAACGTCTCAAAGGGCGTCGGGGGATTTTTTTTGATATAATTAACACGAAAGGAAGTGATTCACTTGGCTACTCAACAGGAAGTCATCAAGAGGCTAATGGCATCATTGGACACGACGACCTTAATGGGCTCGGATGCTCTCGACGCGGCGATTAAATCCGCTACGGGAAACAAATATTCCTCGGTGCAAGAAGTCATTGCCGATATGAAAAAGAATGCCAAGGCAACCAATAACGCCAGAAAATTTTTGCGCGACTATTGCGGGATAATCCTTGACAACGCCGACACCGGTGCGATAACGGGCTCGGACGCGGGCGGCTCCGAAACTAAAACCGCCGAAAGCATCGTCCCCGAAAACAAAACTTTGGATGTTTCTTTCGATAAGGACGAATTCACCGTAGGCAGCTTGAAGGTTAAGCTCGGAAACAATAAAACTTTTAACGACCTCACACCAAAAGAACAATCTTTTTGGCAGTCGCTGAAAAGCTATTGGGTTGAATCTGCTCTCAAGCTCATAAGCGATTCTTACGGCACAAACTTCAGCTTCAACAAAAATTCCTCCGTACACGAGCTGACAGTAACGTTTTCGAATCAACCAGGCGGATATGCTGCCCTTACTTCGCCCAAATTCGATACGGGTGATTATGCAGATGATTATCTGCGGAAAACAGCCACGAGTTTAAATTTAGATATAAATATTTACTGGTTTAATGCCGTAACGGCTGACGACCCAAACGGTGAGCCAAATGGTTTGGGAATATTGTACGGCGCAACTTATCTTGACCGAAATATCGCGCATGAATTGACGCACGCCGTCATGTACGCCAATATCAGCTATAATGCGCTTTTTTCCAGAGTTTTTCTTGAAGGAATGGCGGAACTCACTCACGGCATAGACGATACGCGAAAGCCGGGTCTCGAAGCCCTTGCCGCTGATTCCACTAAGCTTGAGTCTGCTTTGAACGGCAACACATCTATTGACGGCGTTCTGGAGCCTACTTATTCGGGCGGCTATATGTTCCTGCGCTATCTCGCTAAGCAGGCGGCAAATCAAGAGGAACAAGGCGTCAGCCGCGTCAATGCCAAAAACTCTGCCACTGTTGGCGGCAGCGCGGGCAACGACTTCTTAAGCAATTCGGGCATGTACGTGACCATTACGGCTCTCGGCGGCGCGGACAGAGTCACAAACAGCGGCGCAAATTCTTCAATCGACGCGGGCGCAGGCGACGATTATGTTTACAACGACGATGCGGCGAAAGTCACGATAGCGGGCGAAGCGGGCAACGATTACATCAACAACACCGGTGCCAACGTCTTAATCAACGGCGGAACCGAATCCGACACCGTCAACAATACCGGCTCCCATGCCACAATCAACCTCAGCTATGGCGACGATTCAATCTACAACGGCGGCAAATATGCTTCTATCCACGGCAGCGCGGGCAATGACTACATTTCCGTCAGTTCTTACGGCTCCAATTCCACTGCTTACGGCGGCGCAGGCTCCGATACCATTCTCAACGGTGCCCAAAACGTCACAATCAACGCGGGCTCGGATGCCGACTACATTGACAACCGTGCCGCAAAAGTTTCAATCGACGGATACGACGGCAACGACACCATCAAAAACAGCAACTCTTCCGTGACGCTCACGGGCGGCAAGGGCAACGACAGCATAACCAACAGCGGCGTGAATGTCCTGTTCTCCTACGCGGCGGGCGACGGAAAAGACGTTATCACCGGCTTCAATGCGACTTCAACTTTGCGAATCGACGGCGGCAAGGGCACCTACTCAACGCTTAAGAGCGGCTCGGATGTTATCGTTAGCGTCGGCGACGACACCGTCACGCTAAAAGGCGCGGCAAGCTTGGGCTCTTCGCTGAAAATTGACGGCGTGAAAGCCATCTCAAAATATATCGCGCTCACCAAAGGCAACGACAAACATACCAACACCGTCGAAGGCGCGACGATAGCGGCACTCGGCGGCAATGACTCAATCGTCAACACCTATACAAAAGTCTCCATAAGCGGCGGCGAAGGCAACGACACCATAGAAAACACCCGTAGAGGAGCAGCTCTTTCGCTGGCAGGTTCCTATTCCTCTATCGACGCGGGCGGCGGCAATGATTCCATTCTAAATTACGATTACGCCGATTATTCTTTCATCAACGGCGGCACAGGCTCCGATACCATTTACAATCGGGCAGCGGGCTCCACCGTTTTGGGCGGCGACGATAACGATTCGATAAGGAACAACACAAGCAAAGTTTCAATACTCGGCGGCAAAGGCGACGATTATATCTTCAACGACGGCGGCAACAATGTGACAATCGACGGCGGCACAGGCAACGATACCATTTTAATCTACGGTATAGCTCCCTCCGTCACGTCTTCTTCTTACGGCAGGAATAATTTTGTCATGGGCGGCGACGGTGACGACTCTGTCCAAAGCAACGGTATCAATGCCGTGATAGACGGCGGCAAAGGCAAGGACACGATTCAAAATACAAGTTGGGCATTAAACACCACGCTCACGGGCGGCACGGGCGACGATTCTCTGCTTAACTGGGGCGACTCTGTCACAATGGCGGGCGGCGACGATAATGACACGCTTTATAACTACGCCAACGGCGGCGTAGGACACGGACAATACGTCAGCATGAGCGGTGGCACGGGTAAGGATTCTATCCTCAACTTCGGCAACAATGTGACGATAAACGGCGGCATGGGCAACGACAGCATAACCAACAGTAGCGGCGCGAATGTCCTGTTCACATACGCGGCGGGCGACGGCAACGACGTTATCACCGGCTTCAATGCGACTTCGACTTTGCAAATCGACGGCGGCAAGGGCACCTACTCAAAGGCAATCAGCGGCTCGGATGTTATCGTCACTGTCGGCACCGGCACCGTCACGCTAAAAGGCGCGGCAAAATTGAAAACGCTCAACATCCTCGGCAAGGAAGCCACACCCATTGAAACTTACACCAACAGCTCCTCCTCGAAGGTAACGCTCGGCTCCAATATCGAAACGGGCGACGCCTCCGCTCGAACAAAAGCTATCCGAATCGTGGGCAACAACATCGCCAACACAATCCTCGGAGGCAGCGGCAAGGATACCCTCTACGGCAAGAATGGCGACGACTACCTGGCAGGCGGCGCGGGTCTCGACAGATTGAACGGACAGAACGACGACGACACCCTCTGGGGCGGCGCAGGCAATGACACCCTCACAGGCGGCAACGGCGCGGACACCTTCATCTACAACAGCGGCGAAGGCAAAGACGTTATCACGGACTTCAAAGCGGAAGACACCCTTCGGCTCGGCGACGGCACCGACACCTACTCAAAGGCAATCAGCGGTTCTAATGTTATCGTGACGGTGGGCGACGGCAGAATCACGCTAAAAGGCGCGGCAAAATTGAAAACGCTCAACATCCTCGGCAAGGAAGCCACACCCATTGAAACTTACACCAACAGCTCCTCCTCGAAGGTAACGCTCGGCTCCAATATCGAAACGGGCGACGCCTCCGCTCGAACAAAAGCTATCCGAATCGTGGGCAACAACATCGCCAACACAATCCTCGGAGGCAGCGGCAAGGATACCCTCTACGGCAAGAATGGCGACGACTACCTGGCAGGCGGCGCGGGTCTCGACAGATTGAACGGACAGAACGACGACGACACCCTCTGGGGCGGCGCAGGCAATGACACGCTCACAGGCGGCAACGGCGCGGACACCTTCATCTACAACAGCGGCGACGGCAAAGACGTTATCACGGACTTCAGCGACGAAGACCTTCTGCAAATCCTGGGCAAATTCACGCCCTCTTACAACGCCTCGGCAAAGACAATCGCCTTCAAAGTCGGCTCGACTGCCAATGCCATCACGCTTAAAGACTTCACGGCGACGACCTTCAACGTAAATGGCGACGCGTATCACATCAGCGGAAAAACGCTCGTCAAGAAGTAAAATCTGCGCAAAAAAATTTTCCCGTCGAACACTCGGCGGGATTTTTTGTTATGATATAATCAGCGCGGAAGGAAGTGATTCATTTGGCTACTCAACAGGAAGTCATAAAGGCTTTCATGGCTGCCTTGGACACGACGACCTTACAAGGCACGGAGGCTCTCGACGCGGCTCTGCAAGCTTGTTCCGATTTCACAAGCCTGCAAGAGTTCAAAGATAAAATCGTCAGCGATTGCGAAAGCGTCGGCAATGCCGAAACTTTTCTGCGCGACTACTGCGGAATAATAATCGGCAACGACGACACGGGCGCGCTCACGGGCTCGGACGCGGGCAACGGCACCGTCAAGACTGCCAAAAGCGTCGTTCCCGAAAGCGGCGACTCGACCGCCTTCACGGGCAGTTCATTCAATATAAACGGCTTGACCGTCAAACTCGGCAAAGGTGGCGGCACGGGCACAATCAGATCGCGCACATTCAGCGACCTGTCCGCGCAGGAACGATACATCTGGCAAAGCCTCTACTCTTGGTGGATTAAAAGCGGTCTCGCGCTCATCAGCGAATCTTACGGCGAAAATTTCAGCTTCAACAAAAATTCCTCCGCCGTCACGAGAACGCTTTACATCGTCTTTGACAACAGCAACAACGGCGTTTTGGCCGCGACGTGGGGCGGCCCCGTCAACGCGCAAAAATCGACCAAAGCCCTCGAACTGCACATCAATCTATACTCCTTCGGCACCGCGACGGGCGAAGACGGCATCCCCAAAAGCAATCAGAACTACCTCGACCGCACCGTGGCTCACGAGCTGACTCACGCCGTAATGCGCGCCAATATCGACTACTTCGACTACTTGCCCAAGTGGTTGCGGGAAGGCACGGCGGAATTGATTCACGGCATCGACGATAAGCGAACAAGCGACTTGAATATTTTGGCGGGCAGTCCCTATCTGCTAAACCGCGCGCTCAACGGCTCGACGGCTTCCGGCGGCGTCAAGGCTCCGTCATATTCGGGCGGCTACATTGCCCTGCGCTACCTCGCCGAACAAGCGGCCGACTCTTACACGCAAACTTTCAACGGCACTGACAGCGACGAAAGCTTTGAGACCGAACGCGACTCGGTGACGATAGACGGCGGCGGCGGCTCCGATTCAATCGGCAACGGCTACTGCGCGTCGAAGAGCTACAGCCTGCGCGGCGGCGACAAAGTTTATCTGCGCGGCGGCAACGGCGACGATTCAATCAGCAACTACGGCGGCAAACACGTGACGCTTGAGGGCGGCAAGGGCGACGACTCAATCAGCAACACGGGCAACAATGTCCTGTTCGTCTACGCGGCGGGCGACGGCAACGACGTTATCAGCGGCTTCAAAAGCAACTCGACGCTAAATATATCGGGCGGCTATTCTTCGACGGAAAGCGGCTCGGATGTCATCGTCACGGTCGGCGACGGGAAAATTACTCTGACGGGCGCGGCAAGCCTCTCGACGTGCAAAATTTCTTCAGACGTTGCGACTTACGACGACAGCTCGGCGGCTAAGACGACGCTCAAATCGACTATAAAAACAGCTGACGCCTCGGCACGAACGACGGGGATTAGGATTTCGGGCAACGCATTGGACAATTCAATCGTCGGCGGTAGCGGCAGAGACACTCTTTACGGCAAGGCGGGCGACGATACGCTTTACGGCGGCTTGGGCAACGACACTCTGATTGGCGGCGACGGCTCCGACATCTTCATCTACAACGACGGCGACGGCAAGGACGTTATCAGCGACTTCAGCGAAGAAGACACGCTCCGGCTCGGCGAAGGCACCGACACCTACGCGACACGCATCAGCGGCTCGAATGTTATCGTCACGGTCGGCGAAGGCAGAATCACGCTGAAAGACGCGGCAAGCCTCTCGACGCTCAACATCCTCGGCAAGGAAGGCATCCCCGCTTCAACCTACGACGACAGCTCGGCGGCGCGGGTGACGCTCGGCTCGGCTATCGAAGTGGGCGATGCCTCGGCTCGCTCGTCTGCTATCAGAATCGTCGGCAACACGTTGGACAATTCAATCGTCGGCGGTAGCGGCAAGGATACCCTTTACGGCAAAGCGGGCGACGACTATCTCGCGGGCGGCGACGGAGCGGACAAACTTTACGGCAACGGCGGCAATGACACCCTTTGGGGCGGCGCGGGCAATGACACGCTTTGGGGCAATGACGGCTCGGACACGTTCATCTACAGCGCAGGCGAAGGCAGAGACGTTATCAGCGGCTTTGGCGACGACGACCTCCTCCAGATAACGGGCGACTTCACGACTTCCTACAGCGCGTCGAAAGGTACAATTTCGTTTAAATACACCGACGGCGCCTTGACGCTGAAAAACTTTACGGCGACGACCTTCAACGTCAACGGCGACAGCTACGTCATAAGCGGAAAGCAACTCGTCAAAGGCGATTGATAAAATTTTATGACGATTACTGTAAAAATGCGCGGGACGTGCGGCGAATTGGCGCAAGGTTTTTATCGCGGCGAACCGATTCTGATAACTTGCCCGATAGAAAAATTTTCGACGGCAACGGTCTCTGACGAATTCGCGGGCGTTGACGGGCTCGGCTCAAAATCGCTGGCAATGCTCGAAAAAGTCTTGAAACACTTCGCCGCGCAGGAATTTACATTCGGCGTGCGGCTGGCCTCCCAACTGTCACGCGGCAAGGGAATGGCGTCGTCCTCGGCCGATATGGCGGCGGTTGCGCAAGCAGTCGCGCTGTCGTTGGGGAAAAATTTTTCGCCGTCCGAACTCGGCACGCTCTGCGCGGAAATTGAGCCGACGGACGGCATTTTTTATTCGGGCGTCGTGGCGATGAATCCGTTGACGGGTCGGCTCGTGAAAAGGATTCGGGCGCAAGAACAATTTCAAATCGCAGTCTTCGATTACGGCGGCGAAGTCGACACGCTCAAGCTCAATTGCCGCAGTCAATTTGAATTCCCGACGCTCGGAGAGGCGATTGACTTTTCGCTGACAAAAAAATCCGCGCTGGCGAATCAAACGATTCTGCCCAAACGCGGACTTTCCGAACTTATGAACTTTGCCGAAACTTTGAACGCGGTCGCCGTCAACGTCGCGCATTCGGGCACGGTAGCGGGGATTTTCTTTCGCGCCGAGGATGAACTTGCCGCCGAAAAAATTTCCGCCGTCCGAAGACGCTTTGACTTCCTGCAGTTCCTTACGCTGACGCGGCTTGCCGTATGATACACCGCCGCGAAACTTGCTTTTGAGGCCGTCATGGATGACGACCTCGCGCCGCGTTAGCAACGTGATGTTGCATCCGGATAGCGCGTTGAAACCAGTCGACGGTTTAAGGGTGGTTACCGCGTCCCAGCTGTTCCCCCGCGTTGCGGGTCTTTGGGCGCGCGAATAGTCAAGCTAAGTGCAACACAATGAAAAACTCATAGTTTCCTGCTAAGATGTTTATCGTAATGGTGGTGAATACTTGCTACACGCGAAGACGTAAAAAATGCCGCCCGAACAAATTGCCAATCGTCTCAAGCTCGAAAATTATCCGATTCAGATAAGTTACAGGACGATAGCAATCTACGCAGGGATACGCCGGAACAAAAACGTTCATTGAGGTATTTCAGTGTCAACCGCTCTACACGATAACCCCTGACAGAGGGCAAGGTAACGACGGAGTTGGGCGTTGAGTTCTACTTTCCGCCGGTAGCATCACGCGCCTTAGCAAGGAAGACTTACAAAAAGTCGTTGACCAACTAAATCACCGTCCCAGAAAATGTTTGGGTTATAGAACACCCGCAGAAGTATATTTTTCTACTACGTTGCACTTACATTGTACATTCGCGCGCCCAAAGAAAAAGTAGATCCTATAACTCAAAAGCCATTGAAACGCCGATTCGGAGCAGACAACTTACTTTAACAACAAGCCTTTAAGCCTTGAGCTTCAAGCGGCTGTTCGGAAAGTTCAGCGTGGCAAAATAATCGTCTAGGGTCTCTGCGCGGCGAATCATTTCAACATTGCCTTCCGCCCGAATCAAAAGTTCGGCACTGCGCAACTTGCCGTTGTAGTTGAAGCCCATGGCGTGACCGTGCGCGCCCGTGTCGTGGATAATCAGCACGTCGCCGACGTCAATCGGCGGGAGGCGGCGGTCGATGGCGAACTTGTCATTGTTTTCGCACAACGAGCCCGTCACGTCGTAAATTTCGTCGCAAGGTGCCTCCTCCTTGCCCAAAACCGTGATGTGGTGGTAGGCGTCGTAAAGCGCGGGTCTCATCAAGTCGGACATGCAGGCGTCGAGCCCGACGTAATTTTTGTAGGTGTTCTTCTTGTGCAGGACGGTCGACACCAGCCAACCTGCGGGTCCCGTCATGGCACGTCCGCTTTCCATTGCCAGCCGCACGTTGCCCAAGCCGTTCGGCACCATAATTTCCCAAAAGAGTTTCTTAATGCCGTCGCCAATCATTTTCAAGTCGACGGGCAATTCGTCAGGGCGATAAGGTATGCCGAGCCCGCCGCCCAAGTTCACGAACTCAAACGCAATGCCGAGCCGGTTTTTAATCTTCGCGGCGAGTTCAAACATGATTCGCGCGGTGTAAATGAACGTCGACGCCTTGCGCTCATTGGAGGCAATCATCGTGTGCAAGCCGAATCGCTTAATGCCCTTGTCGAGGCAAATCTTATAAGCCTCAAAAATCTGCGCGCGCGTCAAGCCGTATTTGGCCTCCGCAGGGCGTCCGATTATGTCGTTGCCGTCGTTCATTATGTCGGCGGGGTTGTAGCGGAAGGAAATTATTTCGGGCAAGCGGGCGTTGCGCTCAAGGTAGTCAATGTGCGTTATGTCGTCGAGGTTGATAATCGCGCCGAGTTCGAGAGCTTTGCGGAATTCTTCGGCGGGCGTGTCGTTCGAGGTCAGCATAATCTTTTCGCCCGTGACGCCTGCCGCTTCGCTGATGAAAAGTTCGGCCGTCGAGCTGCAATCGGTGCCCGCGCCGTCGCGCGCCAAAATTTCGACGATATAGGGATTGGGCGTGGCCTTAACGGCAAAGTGTTCGCGAAATTCGGGCGCCCAAGCAAAAGCTTCGCGCAGGCGGCGAAAGTTCTCACGAATATTTTTTTCGTCGTAGATATGGAAGGGCGTCGGGAATTTTTTTATCACTTCGCGCAAGGCGGCTTCGGGCAGCGGAAATATTTTCGGCGTATGAAAAGTTTCTGCGTGATTTTCGTTCGTCATCGAGTGGCACCTCCGAAAAGATTTTGTATACACGCCGATTATAGCAAAAATTTTTCGCAAGGGAAGAGTGAACTTTCAAACCTCTTAGCGAATCGGCAAAGCGTCTCTTTTTTACGAGCTCGACGACCCGCCATGAAAAATTTCGGCAGTTGCCTCCGCAACAACGCAAAAATTTTCGCAATGGTATAATCAGCAAAATTTATCGGAGGAGGCGGCGGCTTGTGAGACAAATTCTTTTGATTGTCCTGCTGGCGGGCTTTATCGGCTACGCGGGCTTCAATCTTGCCGAAAGCGTCACGCCCTACGTCAGCATTGCCGAGGCGCGCGCAAGTTCCGGCGGCGTGCAAGTCAAAGGTCTGCTCGATAAAAATTTTGTCCCTCAACAAACTTGCGACGAATTCACCTTCAGCTTGCAGGACGAGACGACGGGCGAGGTCATGCGCGTCAAGTTCGACGGCATCAAGCCCGACCAGTTCGACGAGGCGTATCATATCGTTGCTGTCGGCAAATACGCGGCGGAAGACGAAACTTTTCACGCTAAAAAGCTTTTAATCAAGTGTCCGTCGAAGTATGAGGGACAACGACCCCAAGATTGACGGGGGGAATGTGATTGGCAGGAAATTTACTTTTGGGCGGCGGCTTGACGGCGGCATTGGCGGCCGTGATTATCTGCTTCGCGCAAAAAATCCCGTCGGCGCGGCTCGTGAAAATCTGCGCGGGCGCGTCGGCAGGATTCATAGCGGCGGCAAGCCTGCTCCTGTGGATTCTGATCTTTGAAAACGATTTCAGCGTCGAATACGTGGCAAGCTACTCTTCGACGACGCTGCCGACTCTGTATAAAATTTCGGCGTTCTGGGCGGGTCAACAAGGCTCATTCTTGCTGTGGCTTTTGATTCACTCGACGGCGGGCGCAGTGCTGACATTTCGTCGGACGAACGCGGCGGCTTTGGGAATTTTCTTCCTGTTGCAAAGCGTGCTGGTTTTGCTGGTGCTTGCGAAGTCGCCGTTCGCCGAACACCCCGCGCAGGTCTTCGAAGGCGTCGGGCTCAATCCGCTGTTGCAAGATTTCTGGATGGCGATTCACCCGCCGATAATTTTCGTGGGCTACGCGCTTTTGGCGGTGCCGTTCGCGTTGAGTATCGGTGCACTGCTGACGGAGGCAGCGTCGCGTTCGTGGCTTGAAGACGCTCGCAAGTGGACGCTAATGGCTTGGAGCTTCCTCGGCGCAGGAATTTTCATCGGCGGCTATTGGGCTTATAAAGTCTTGGGTTGGGGCGGCTATTGGGGCTGGGACCCTGTCGAAAATTCTTCACTTGTCCCGTGGCTGTTGAGCGGCGTCCTGTTGCACCTAATCAACCTGGCTCGCAAGAAACCCGCCGCCTTGTCGGTGGCGCACGTTGCGGCGACGTTCACCTACGCGCTCGTTCTGTACGGCACATTCTTGACGCGGTCGGGCGTGTTGGGCGACTTCTCTGTTCACTCGTTCGCGGGTTCAAGTATCGGCTTATCAATCGCGCTCGCCAACGCACTCGTGCTAATCGGCGGGCTGGCAACAATCTTCGTGAAGGCGAAAGACTTGCCGCAAGGAAAAATGTACGACACGCACGGCGAAGCGGCGTTCGCGGTCTTGCTGGGCAGTCTGTTGCTGATTTTTATCGCGGTTATCGTCTGGATTGGAATGTCAATGCCGCTTTTAAGTCAACTCGTCGGAGAGGCGGCGGCGGTCGATTCGGACTTCTACGTCAAAAGCACCGCGCCTATAGCTTTAACCGTGGCAGTCATAATGATTTATGCATTCGTGAAATTCGGACGAGCGTTGAGTCTCGGCGGGAAGACGGCGCACGTCGGCTTCCTTGCGATGTTGGCGGCGATTGTCATTTCCGCGCAGGGCGAAACCGTCACGCAGGAACTTCAGCCGCGCACGAAAGTTTCAATCGTGGGTCACGAGGTCGTTTACGAAGGGCAGGTGTTCTACGAGGCGGAACGGCGAAAATTTTACGTCTACACGGTCGACGGCGAAGTCGTAAGGGCTCTGACGAAACTGCGCGGCAACGGCGAAGATGCGGCTCGCGAACCGGCGATATTGAAAAATTTTTCGGGCGACGTGTACATAGCACCGCACGCGCCGCAAATCGAAACGATTCAAGAACTGCTTTTGACGCGCGGCGTATTCGCAATGGACGGGGAACTTGGCTACGTGTTCGAGGACGCGCAGATTGAACGCGACGACAACGGCAACCCGATTCAAGCGACGGCGGCGATAACGATAACCGACGGCGAAATCGAAGAAGTGATTCACCCGCTGATAGTCGTGACACCCGACGGCGGCTCTTCGCAAGCAATGGAAGTCTTCGACGGCAAGCGGCGCGTTCGACTGACGGGCATATCGGGCGACTTGCAAAAAGCACGCCTTGAGATTTTGCCGACCTTGGAAAAACTTTCCTCCATGCCGATAACCGCAACCGTCACGACCAAGCCGTTCATATGGCTGCTGTGGTTGAGCGTTGCGGCGATTTGTTTAGGAACTTTGTTGGCCGTACGAAAATAAATTTCATTGCGCATTACGCATTGACAGAAAGGAGGAGGGAACATGTGCATTAAGGATTTGCTGGAAAAACACACGCTGAAATTTTTGGCGGGCGGCTTCGTCGTCGGAGTGTTGGCGGTCGGCGTCGGCATGGGCGCACTGCACGCAAGCGGCACGAAATTTTTCTGCGGTCAATGCCACTCAATGAAACACGAGGCGGCGACGTTTGAAGTCTCAAGCCACAGAGAGCTTGACTGCGTCGAATGCCACTTGCCGCACGACAACACCGCGCACTATCTGATTGAAAAGGGACGCACGGGCATGGTCGATATGTATCACGAAATCATGCGCGACTACCCCGAACGAATCAAACTCGACGCCGACGCCCGCAAGATGGTCAGCGAAAATTGCCTGCGCTGTCACGAATCGACGATGTCCTACGTCAACAGCACGCCAAACGATTCGCAGGACAACTGCCTGAAATGCCACAGCAGAATCGCGCACGGCTCGAATCACTTGGAAGGGGGTATAAAAGTTGAGTAAGCTGCAAAAATGTCTCGCGGGCGCACTGGTCTTGTGCGTGCTGTTTTTCGGCTTGATATTTACCAGAGTCATAGCCAAACCCGCGACTAAATTTGAATTGGTGAAAATTCCCGAAGACCAAAGATTGACGCGCATGGCTTACGCCGAGGCGTACCCGTTGCAATTCAATTCCTACAAGATGACGATGGACAAATCGCCCAGCCCGACGGGCTTCGGCGGCGCGGATGCCTATTCGCACCTGAAGGAACAGCCCGAACAAATCGAATTGTTCAAAGGCTACAAGTTTTCCATTCAATACGACGACGACCGCGGGCATTGGTACGCCGGCGAAGACATTTTGAACTCGAAACGCCGCCCCGGTCAGCTCGGCTCGTGCATAGTCTGCAAAAGCTCCTATATGTACGACGTTTACTTCAAGGAAAGCGGTTGGGAATTCGCCTCCAAGCCCTTCGACGAAGTTGTTGCGCCGATTAAAGATGACGAATGGTTTGGTTGCTCAAGCTGCCACGACCCCGACACCATGCAGTTGCGCATTTACAATCAAGGTTTCGTCGAATCGATGGCGGAACTTGGTATCGACGTCAGAAAGGCGACCCATAACGAAATGCGCGCCTACGTCTGTGGTCAGTGCCACAACGAATATTATTTCAAGAAAAAGGAAGACGGACGCGTTCACATGCCGTTCGCCAACGGTCTCGGCCCCGAAGAAGAATTCAAGTACTATCACGACGGACACGACCCGAAATTTGACGCCGATTGGATTCACCCCGACAGCGGCGCTCCGATGTTGAAAGTTCAGCACCCCGACTTTGAATGCTGGACGGACAGCGTTCACGCGCTAAACGGCGTCACCTGCGTCGATTGCCATATGCCCTACATGCGCGAAGACGGTCAGAAATACACTTCGCACTGGATGACGCACCCGCTCAAGCATTACGACACCGGCTGCGCGAAATGCCACGACGAATCTTACGAAACGATGTTGCACCGCGTGCAGACGATTAACGACAACACCTTTAAGATTCAGCGCATAGCGGGACAGACGACGGCTCGCGCACACAAAGTCATTAAGGCGGCCAAACTCGCGGGCGCAACCGACGAACAGCTCGCTGAAGCGCGTCAGCTCGTCCGTGAGGCGCAGTGGTATTGGGATTGGGTCTCCGCCGAAAGTTCAATGGGCTTCCACAATCCCGACAAGATGCTGAAGTCGCTCGGCTTATCGATTGACGCGGCACACAAGGCTATCGAAAGTGCAACGGCGGCAGTCAAGGGCGGTCAGCTCGCGATTGAACCTTTGCCGACGGAACCCTTCACGGATACAAAGTTCGCCGACGCGATTACGCCGGGAACGCCTGCTCCTGCGCAACCTGCACCCGCGCCCGCGCCTGCGCAATAAAATTCAATCAGACAAAAAGCCGCTTTGAAAGCGGCGGAACAGATAACGCGCTTTAACGTTTCGACGACTAGAGTAATCGCCCACGTTCATACGAAATGCCTGCGCATGTCTAGCTCGATAATTTCAACCAACTTCGAGAACAAAGCAACAGACCGCTCGCTCGTTGAGCGGTTTTTTTGTGCACAAGCCTTCTTGCAAAGTTGGCTGAAGGTGCTACAATCTTTCAACGAAAATTTTTAATCGGGTTGATGTTTTTGTTTGAATATGAATTTATGCGTAATGCATTGGCGGCAGTACTTTTGGTGACGCCGCTTTTCGGATTGCTGTCGACGATGGTTGTATCGAACAGGATGGCTTTTTTCTCTGACTCACTGGGGCACGGAGCATTCACGGGCATAGCGATTGGCGCGCTTATCGGTGTGGGCTCGGAGATAGTCGGGTTGCTCGGCTTCTCGATAATCTTTGCCCTGCTGATAACGCTGATAAAAAATAAATCGCACGCGGGCGCGGATACGGTTATCGGCGTGTTCAGCTCGACGGCCATTGCGCTCGGTCTGATGATAATGTCGGCGGGCGGGCAGTTCAATAAATTTTCGCGCTTCCTAATCGGAGACTTGCTCAGCATCACGCGGGACGATTTAATCGGCTTGGCGGCAGTGTTCGCGCTCGTCGTGGTAAGCTGGGCGATTTTGTTCAATCGGCTGTTGATTTTGTCGGTGAATCAGACTTTGGCGCGCAGTCGCGGGATAAGGACGCAGGCGGTCGAATCGGTCTTCGCGATATTGCTGGCGGTCGTCGTGGCGTTAAGCATTCAATGGGTCGGCATTTTGATAATCAACGCGCTGTTGGTTTTGCCGGCAGCGGCGGCTCGCAACGTCACCAACTCGGTAAAGAGCTATCACGTCTTGAGCGTGCTGATAGCGTTGGCTTCGGGCTTGGTCGGTTTGCTTTTGGCTTACGAGTTAAATTCGGCGGCGGGCGCGACAATCGTAACCTGCGCGGCGGTCGTCTACTTCGTGACGCTGATATTGAAACCGAAGTTCATTAAGTAGGAGGTTAGCAATGCGCTAGCGTTGCGTTCCGGCGCGGCGATTTGTTGAACTTGTCGACGATTTAACCGCGCTATCTGTTCCGCCGCTTTCAAAGCGGCCGCGCTATCTGTTTGGTTACTTTTTAAAAGTAACAGCGGTGGTCGTCTACTTCGTGACGCTGATATTGAAGCCTAAGTTCATTAAGTAGGAGGTTAGCAATGCGCTAGCGTTGCGTTCCGGCGCGGCGATTTGTTGAACTTGTCGACGATTTAACCGCGCTATCTGTTCCGCCGCTTTCAAAGCGGCCGCGCTATCTGTTTGGTTACTTTTTAAAAGTAACAGCGGCGGTCGTCTACTTCGTGACGCTGATTCTAAAGCCCAAGTTCATTAAGTAGGAGGGATTTTCATGGGAACGGTTTATCCTATGATTTGCGACAAATGCGGCCACAATTTTAGAGCATCTTTCGGAGTGGGCTTTTTGTTTCCTTCGGTCTACGCGGAAGTGACGGTATCTGCCAAGAGCGGCGAACTCGGCGCAGAACTGAAAAAATTTTTCACGGAACACCCCAATGGCGCAATTGACGTTTCAAATATTTTTGGCGTGTGCAAACAGTGCGGCGAATTTGATAACGTCAAGAATTTAAGCATGTATCTGCCGGCAGACGACTTTTCGCCCGCCGAAAGGCAAGGTCGCTGGTCTGTTGCATTTCCCTTCGAGAGAGCCGAATACGTTGCGCCGAAGGATTTGAAAGAACACTACAAACTTTTCGCCAAGTATCCTCACAAGTGCAAGCATTGCGGCGGCGAAATGGAAATTTTTAACGAAGATGACTTCGCAGTCAAAGATAACTTTGAATGCCCGCGTTGTCATAATAAACTTGTCCCAGGCGACGAAATAATTTTTTGGGACTGAAGCGGGTGGAACTTTTGAGCAGAGGCTTGGCACTGATTTTAGTGGGAATGGCAGGAATATTCTGGGCGTCGTCGGGCGTGGCGGTGCAAGATTTCTTCGCGCACTCGACGAAGACGCCAATGGAGCTGACGAACATCCGCATGTGCCTGGGCGGCGCGATTTTGATATTGTTTTCGGCGCGGCGGAAAGATTTTCGGCAGTCGTTCAGCATACTAAACAGACACCCGCACTTATGGTTGGACGTCGTGATTTATGGCGTGATAGGCGTCATGCTAATGCAGTACACGTACTTTCAAGGAATATCGATAGGCGGGGCGGCGGCGGCGACGGTCATCTGCTACGCGTGCCCTGCCATGGTCGTGATATGGGACAGCTTCTATTACAAGCGGCTACCCAAGCGCGGCGAAGTGATAGCGGTCATGTTGGCTATGAGTGGTGTGTTTCTGCTCGTGACGGGCGGCAATCCGACAAAATTAATCGTGCCGCTCGGTTGCGTGCTGTGGAGTTTGGCAAGCGGCGCAGCGTTCGCCTTCAGCGCGATTTATCCCAAGCACTTGTTCGCAAAAAAAATAGACCCGTACTTTTTGACGGGCGTGGGAATGCTTATCGGCGGTCTGACGACTTTCGCGCTGGTTGACGATTGGAGTTGGCAAGCGTTCTTGTCGGCGGAGGTTTTGTTCGACGTGAGCTGGATAATCATTTTCGGGACGGTCGGCGCGTTTTTGATTTTCAACGCGGGCTTGCGCTATTTGACGCCGGAGGAAGCATCGATAACAGTAACGACGGAGCCCGCCGCCTCAGTGATAATCAGTTGGCTGATATTCGGGACTGTCTTCGGCGCGGTCGAGTCTTTCGGGATAATTTTGGTATTGTTGGCGATAGTAGCCCCGACAATCATTAAGCGATAATAGCTAAGGGATTTTCACAGAGCTTTTTTCATTTCGGCGATAATGTCGTCCTTGGAAACTTTTGGCGCACCCAAAGTCTCGTTGACGGCGCGGTCGAAATTACACAGCGCAGAGTACAGGCAGTACTTGCAAGCGTCGACGTCGGCTGAAATTTTCGCGGGCTTAACTTCAATGCAGCCGCCCAAAATTTTTTCGGCAGTCATCTCCAAAATTTTTTCCGCGTAGTCAATCACGATTTGCAAGTCGTCGCGGCTCAACAGATTGGATTTTTTTTTGTCGTCGAAGTAAACGTAATCGCCCGTGCTGTCGACGGCGTTTTTAATTTCGTCGTCAATGCGAATCAGCCCCGGCATTTTCAATTCGTTATCGCCCGCCTCCGACGCCTCGGCATCGTTCTTACCGCTACCGCTCGCCACCCGAAGCAGGCAGTAAAGCATTGCGCTGGGCTCGCGCTCGCCGAAAAGATTTTTCGCCGCGCCAAGGTAAATCGCCAACTGCAAGCTCAGCCCGTGATAAATTTTCTTCAGGCTCAACGTTTCCCTGCCCGTCTTGTAGTCGATAATCAAAAAATATTTTCCGTCGCCGCTCAAGTCGATTCGGTCAATGCGCCCGACCAAATTCAGCTCGGTGTCGCCGAAAGTTTTGTTGTCGCGGAAGTCGGCCTCGAAAACCTGCGGATGGAATTGGCTTGCCTTGTCCAAGTCAATCAGGCGCGTCAGCGATTCGACGGCCACTTTTTTTATGCGCTCGCGGCGGTGTTCTAAGGTTTTCGTGCTAAGTAAAATTTTGTTGTGGAGACGCGGCGTTATCGTGTCCAGAATGTTGTCGACGCGCCCGCCAAGTTCGGAAGTATCAATCGAAGCCCACGGACGATTTTCACGTTGCAAGTCGCGTCCGAAACGGCTCATGACGGCGTGCAGGATGTCGCCGATGTCAAGAGATTGAACTTTGTACTCGACGCGCTCTTGAAGGTTGAGGCCGTCACCCGCGAAAAATTTAAACGGACACTCGTTGAAGTGCTCGAAGCGCGTGACGCTCGCGCGAATTTTTTTGTCGGGCGCGTAAAGCTTGCGGGCGGTCTCCTCCGATAAAGTTTTGTCGCCCGCCGCGAATATTTCACTGCCCAGGCTCTGCAACACGTCAAGCTTAACGTAAGTCGTCGGCGCGCTCGGGAAGATGGCTCGGACTTTGTTCAGCAGGCTCGATGCCGAAATTTTTTTGCCCTCGGCGTCCGCCAAAGGATACGACAGGTACAAAAGCTCGCGCGCCTCGGTCAGCCCGCGATATATCAAAAATTTTTCCGCCAATGCCCGTTCTCTGCCGCCCAACGAAATTTCAACGTGCGCGTCGTTGAGGCGCAGTCTGTCCGCGTCGTTGAGCAGCGGCTTTTCGGCGACCTTGCGCGGAAAGTGTTCGTCGTCGAAGCCCAAAACGAATATCGCCCGCGAATTTTGCAACGAATTCTGCTCGAACTGCGCGACCGTCACTTCGTCCAGCCCCGGCGGTATCAGCGACATTTCCAGCGCGTCCAGCCCCTCGCCGATTATCGCCTCGAATTCGGTGCGCGTGATTGATTCTTCGCCCAACGCGTCGACGACCTGCTCGAAAAGATTTATCACGTCGTCCCAGATTTTTAAGTGCTCTCTCGACAGCGCAAGGTTGCCGCGCAGTTCTTCAGCCGCCGACCATTCCGCAAGCCGCTCGTGAACTTTCAACGCCTCCAACAGCTCGAACAGTGCCGTCGTCAGCGCAAGGACGTCTTTGCCCGCCGCTTTGACGCGCTCGGCGAAGGTTATCAGCGGCTCGGAAACTTTTTGGCGTATCGCGTTGACTTGCGCCAAATATTCAAGCTCCGTCGACTCGGCGGGGCGCAGCGGCGTATCCAACGACTTCACTCGCCGAAAATCCCAATCGCGTTGCCATGAGCCCGCGCCCTTTATTCCGAATTCGATAACGTAATTCTCCAGCAAGTCTATTTCCGGTTGCGGTGCGTCGAAGAAACCCGTCCTAAGGCAGCGGAAAATTGATTCGCGTCGCCAGCCGCGCAGGACTTCCAACGCCGACCGAATCAACTCGGCCAGCGGGTGATGCGCGGCGGGGCGTTTCACGTCGACAAAGTAGGGTATCGCGTGCGCCTCGAATATCGGCTTGATGAGCGCAAAATATTTTTCGTCTCGCGCCAAAATGCCGACGTCGCGAAGTCTGAAGCCCGCCTTGACCAGCCGAAGGATTTCCCGCGCAACGTGTTCGACTTCCGCCCGCTGATTGACCGCCTCGACGATTTTCAAGCCCGAATGCCCGTCGAAAGACTTGGGCGCGTAGTCGAAGAGTCTTTGCTCCAAAATTTTCAGCGGCTCGGCTTTGAATCTGCGCGGCGTTTCAAGTTTGGTGATGTGGAATTCAACCTTAGCCTCCTCCGCCAAATCGCGCAAAGTCTTGAACGTCACGAACGACCGATTGAAAATGCCGACCTCGCGATTTTCTCTGCCGTTGAAGTCGGTATCCATCGGCAAGGTTACGGTGACGTTGCGGGCGCAGGCGAAGAGTTTGCGCAAGAAATTTCGCTGTTGCGGGTCAAAGAAAATGAAGCCGTCGATAAAAATTTCGGCGTTCGCGATTGACGGCGATTGTTCCATGAACTCGGTCGCCCGCTCCAAAAGATTTTCGTCGTCGGTAAGTTTGTCGGCCATAGCCGCCTTGAAGTCGTCGGTCAAAAGTTCCAAGTCGCGCAACTTGTCTTTAAGCTCGGCGTCCTCGACGGCGTCGGCTGCCTCCGAAAGTTTTTCCGCGCCGATAGAATACGTTCGCAATTCCTTAAGCTCGTCCGATAAAATTTCCGCGAAGCCGTGTTGTTTAGCCGCCCGCACGAAATATTTCAGCTCGCCCGCCTTGTCGCGTCGGAGGAGGATTTTCCTAAGCAAGAGCCGCCGTCCGATTTCGGAAATGCGCGGGACTAATGCGCCGCCGATTTCGTCAAGCAACTGTCGTGCAAAGCGTTTGAAGCTGTTCATTCGCGTGTTGACTGCGCCGCCCGTCATTGCCGCCAATTCCAGCTCGGCGCGATAGGTTTGGTAGGCGGGCAACAAGAAAATTATTTGCGTCGTGAGCGGCTCGGTCTCCAAGATTTTTTTTGCGCGTCGCAGGCACTCGAAGGTTTTGCCCGTTCCGGCTCGACCGATTATCATTTCAACCATAACAATCCCTCCAAAGTCGGCTTAGGAATTTGTTCCCAGTTCCTACATAAAAAAAACCGCCTTAGCAGCGGCAAAATCTTCAAAGCTTTAACGTTCCCAGAGCAAGGCAACCGTCACGCCCTTGAAAGTGGTTTTGGGCAGGGCGAAGCGCGCACCCTCGACGCAACACAGGGCGGCCGCCTCGCAGACGTTGCCGACGCCGATTGTCCGCTTGACGAAACGCGATTCGGCAAGTTTGTATTCGTCGATTTTCTTTTGCAGCTCCAAGGCGGAAAAAAATTTCACTTCAAGCCCCATGACCTCGGCAAGGGAAGTAAGACCGACTTCGTCCTTTTTGGCGTCCGCGCTCGCCAAGAGCTTGACGCGTTCAATCGGCTGGTGAATCATTGCGCAAGCCCGTTGAATCGCCTCGAAAATTTTCAACGAAGAAGTTCCGCGCCTGCATCCGACGCCCGCTATCAAGTTTTGCGGTATCAAATTAAGTCTAACGTCGCCCGCCGTGACGAAAACATCTTCGCCGCGCAGAATCGCCGCGTTAATCGCCTTAATCGCCTCTTTTGGTTCGGGGACAAGACCGAGCTTTGAGGAAATGGCGTCGACGGAAAATTTCCCCGCCACATCGGTCGCCGTCGTGATGACGGGGTTGGCGTCAATCGCTTTGGCAACTTCCACCGCCAATTCGTTCGCGCGCCCGACGTGACCGCTAAGGAGGCTTATGACATTTTGCCCGCGCTCGTCGACAACCAAAACCGCCGGGTCGCTTAGCTTGCAGACTATGTGCGGCGCAATCATGCGCACGACAATCCCCGCCGCGCAGATGAAAATCAATCCGTCGAATTTGCCGAAAATCTCTTCAACCAAGTCTGACAGCTTACCGAAATTTCTTCCCTTCGCGAAGGTTTGCCCGCCGATTTTGGCAGAAATTTTCTCGGCAAGGCGTGCTCCGTTTGTCGTTATTGAAATAATTGCTGTTCTCAACGTGAAGTGCCTCCGCCTTCAGAAGTGGGGCTCAACCGAATGCCACATGGCAAGCCCTGTCCTTTCCGCGATTTTTGCTACGAATATACAAAAGTTTTTTTGCAAAGTCAATGCGCGATTAAAAGCGCGGCTGTCTGAACATGTGTCCGAATTTCGGCGAATAGAGATTGGATTTGGGCAACGGCTCCTTGCGGGTGTCCAAGCAGTGCCCGATGATTATCAAAGCCGTGCGGTCGATTTTCGCCTCCTTGACTTGCTGGACGATTGTATCGAGCCGCCCGCGCAGGACTATTTCTTCGCCGGGCCACGACGCCTTATAAACCACGGCGATTGGCGTAGACGACTTGAAGCCCGCCGACATGAGTTCGCGCTTGATGTCGTCGAGGAGGCTTATCGAGAGGAAGATACACATTGTCGTTTGGTGTTGCGCGAGTTTCTTTAGGGATTCGGAATCGGGGACGGGTGTGCGTCCGCCGCGCCGAGTGATTATGACGGTCTGCGTTATGCCGGGCAAGGTGTATTCCTGCTTGAGGGCTGCCGCCGCCGCCAAGAACGAGCTTACGCCGGGTGTCACGTCGAATTCGATGCCGCGAGCCGTCATTTCGTCCATTTGCTCCTGAATCGCGCCGTAAATCGACGGGTCGCCCGTCTGCAGGCGGACTGTCACTTTGCCCGCCCTTTCCGCCAAGATTATGACGTGCATTATTTCTTCCAACATCATCTGCGCGGAATTGTAAATTTCGGCTTCCGCCTTGCAAAACTTCAAAATATCTTCGTTGACCAATGAGCCCGCGTAAATCACGACGTCTGCTTCGCTCAAGAGCTTGTGTCCTCTGAGTGTGATTAATTCGGGGTCGCCCGGTCCCGCTCCGACTATGTGCACCATTTAACGCCATCTCCTTTTCGTTAATGTCAATCGTCCGCCTAAAAAAATTCCCTCCGACGGGAGGGCGCATTCCGATAAGCAAACGCCTTCGCTAAGGCCGTTTATGTGAAACGATACTCCGCTTCTCAAAATTGTTGTCGTCTGCCATTGAAATATATCTTTTATGACGGCAAAAGTCAATCGCCCTTGTTTCCGCTTCAAAGACAGCGTCTGCTTTCCAAAACTTTTGTGAACGCGGGCAAGAAACGTTGTAGACGCGGCGCTTGACTTTATGATAAGATATGCGGCGTTTAGGAGGGATTAATGCTATGGCAAGGGCAGATTCGGGGCGCGGCGAAGTGCAAACGCCGCCGTCACCCGCTCCGAAGAAAAAAACTTCAACGTTCCTGAAAATCTTCATCGGACTCATAATTTTTATAATCGTGATGGCAGTCGGCGTGGGCATCGGCTTCGTGACCGCCAACCTCAACGTCAAGACGGATTTGTCCAAAGATATTTTGCCGCCCGCCTCGTCACACATTTACGATTCGGCGGGCAACGAAATTGCAATCATCCACGCCACCGAAAACCGCGTGCCCGTCAAGATTGAGCAAATCCCGGTCAACTTGCAGAACGCCTTCGTCGCTATCGAAGACAACCGCTTTTACGAGCACAATGGCATTGACCTGCGCGGACTCATGCGCGCCGCCTACACCAATATCGTTTCGCAGGAAATAGCGGAAGGCGGCTCGACAATCACGCAACAGCTCGCCAAGAACGCCTACCTCACGCAGGACAGGACGATTAAGCGCAAGATTCAAGAAATTTTCCTCGCGCTCCAACTCGAAAAGCAATATACCAAGCAGGAAATTCTTGAGCTTTACCTCAACCAGATTTACTTCGGGCAAGGGGCTTACGGCGTGCAAGCGGCGGCGAAGACTTATTTCGGCAAGAACGTCGAAGATTTGACGCTCGGCGAATGCGCAATGCTCGCGGGCATCCCCAAAAGCCCGAACTACTACTCGCCGTTCAACAACCTCAACGCCGCGATTGCCCGCCGCGATACCGTTCTCGACCAGATGATTACTTACGGCTACATAAGCCACAACGACGCCTATGCCGCGCGGAAGACCGAACTCGTCCTTGCGCCGCAACACGTCCCCGAAAAGCATAAGGACGCGATATACTTTATCGAATACGTCACGCAGCTCCTCGTTGACCGCTACGGTGCCGACGCCGTTTACAAGGAAGGGCTCCGCGTCTACACGACGATTGATTTGGATATGCAAAAGATGGCGGAAGAGGCTTTGCTTATGTACTTGCCCGAATACTACACCGACGCCAACGGGATTGTTCAGCCGCAAGGCTCGATTGTCGCCGTCGAACCGAAAACGGGCTACATTCGCGCAATGGTCGGTGGGCGCGGCACTGACCAATTCAATCGCGCCACCATGGCCGAACGTCAACCCGGCTCCGCCTTTAAGCCCTTCGTGTTTGTTGCGGGGCTCGAAAGCGGTTACACGCCCGACACCGTCATTGAAGACAGCCCCATTACCATTGGCGATTGGTCGCCGCAAAACTACAGCCGACGTTTCAGCGGCAATGTCACCCTCCGCACCGTTGCCATAAACTCAATGAACGTCCCGACCGTCAAAATCGCGCAAGCCCTCGGCATCGACAAGGCGATTTTCTACGCGCAAGAGATGGGCATTTCGACTTTCGTGCTTGAAGGCGAACCAAACGATACAAATCTTGCCGTATCGCTCGGCGGCTTGACCAGAGGCGTCACGCCCTTGGAAATTGCTTCGGCTTACGGCACCTTCGCCAACAGCGGCGTCTACGTCCCGCACGTGGCGATAACCAAAGTCCTCGACCGCAACGGCAACATAATTCACGAAGTCATCCCCGAAGGGCGGCAAGTCATCACGCCCGAAAGCGCGGCCGACTTAACCAGTATGCTTGAAGATGTTATCACGAAGGGCACGGGCAGAGGCGCGCAAATCGGACGACCTGCGGCGGGCAAGACGGGCACGACCAGCGATTATCATGACGCGTGGTTTGTCGGCTACACACCCGACCTTGCGGCGTCGGTCTGGATTGGTTGCGACGACAACAGCGAATTGGGCGGCATTACGGGCGGCGACTTGCCCGCGACGATTTGGAGCCACTTCATGCAGAATGCTTTGCTGAATGTCCCCGCGCACGACTTTGACGTTTTGGTTACGGAAAGGCGCAGCAACGTCGTGACGGAAGTGCGCGATAACAATCGGTCATCCTCCCGCCGCGAAACCTACTACGAGGAGGAAGAGCCCGCGCCGCGCAGAGATTATTACGAGCCCGAACCCGAATATTATAACGAGCCGTCTTATAGTGAGCCCGCGCCGTCCCGTCGTGAGTCGGAGCCCGATTATTCGCGCAAGCCCGAAGGCGTCCCCGATTACACGCCCGAACCCGAACCTGTTCGCGAACCCGAACCTGTTTATCATGAGCCGGAGCCCGTATACGAGCCGCCGCCTGAGCCTGTCTATCACGAGCCGGAGCCGCCGCCTGAGCCTGTTTACGAACCCGCGCCCGTGATTGACGATGCGCCTACGCCGGGAGACGAACTTTCCAAAGGACGAAACTAAATGCTTAAAAAAATTTTGTTAAAAGCGGCAAGCCTTGACGCGTCGGATATTCATCTGACGGTCGGGCAGCCGCCTTTTTTTCGTGTAAGCGGCGATTTGTTTCAATCGGGCGCGACGTTATCTGCGCGGGAGGTCGAAGGCTTTTTGGCGGAACTGTTGACGCCGCGCCTGCGTGAAGAGATTGAAAAAAATTTGTCGGTCGATTTTTCATACGTCGACGAAAATATTGCCCGCCGCTTCCGCGTCAACGTCTATTATCAGCGGAAAGTGCCCGCGCTTGCCTTCCGCCTCATCGCAAAGGAAATTCCGACGCTCGACGCCTTGGGTGCGCCGCCCGCCTTGAAAAAGTTCTTCGACGCCGCGCAGGGTTTAATCCTCGTGACAGGCAGGACGGGTTCGGGCAAATCGACGACGCTCGCCGCCTTCCTCAACGAACTCTGCCGAAAGCGGCCGTGTCACCTGTTGACGCTCGAAGACCCGATTGAATTTGAATACGCGGCGGAAAATGCATTCGTAAGTCAGCGGGAACTCGGACAGGATTTTTTGAACTTCGCGGACGCGGTAAGGACGGCAATGCGCGAAATGCCCGACGTGTTGCTTATCGGCGAAATTCGCGACGCGGCGACCATGCACGCGGCATTGGAGGCCTCGGCGGCGGGCGTTTTGGTTTTGGCGACGTTGCACACGCGTTCGGCGGCGGAAACTGCCATGCGCGTCGAAACAATGTTCCCGCTCGTTCAGCGCGACGCCATACGCGACCTGTTCGCCGACGAATTCAGCGCGATAATCTCTCAACAACTTGTCAAGACATCAAGCGGACGACGGTGCGCGGCTGAAGTTCTAATCGCCAATCCGGCGGCGCGTTCGCTGATTCGGCAAGGCAAATACGTCCAGCTGCCCAACGTCATGCTGAGCGGGCGGGCGCAAGGTATGCAGACGATGGACGCGGCATTGAAGGCGGTCGGCTATGAAAAAGTTTAAGTATCGTGGCTACGACTCTCAAGCCGTCGAACAAACCGGCACGCTGGAGGCGGAAAATTATTCGGAGGCTTATGCCGCGCTAAGCTATCAAGGCGTCACGGTCGTCAAGCTTGAACCCGCGCAGGCAAGCTTTGGACAAATCGCCGAAAATTTTTTGCTCAAGCTGAAACTCGGCGGGCAATGGCGGTCGGTTTTCTTCCGCGAACTCGGCGTAATGCTCGGCGTGATGACTTTGCACGATTCGCTTAGGACATTGGCGGGCGCGAATAAAAATCATCCGTCGGAAAAAATTTTGTCGGAGCTTGCGGCGGCAGTCGGCGAGGGTCAAAGTTTCGCGACGGCCTTGACGCGCTACGAAATAATCTTCGGCGGCGACGCGATTCAATCAATCGAAATAGGCGAGGCAAGCGGCAACCTGCAAGACGTAACGGCAAGCTTGGCGGCGCAACTGGAGCGCAACTACTCAACGGAAAAGAAAGTGCGCGGCGCAATGTATTATCCCGCGTTCGTGCTGTTGGCGGCGTTCATAGCGGCGGTCGTCCTTGTCAACGTGACGTTGCCGGTCTTTGAAAGCTTTTTCGCTCAGCAAGGAGCAAACCTGCCGCTCGTGACGCTGATACTTCTGCGCGGCGGAAAATTTTTAGCAGAACATTGGCTTTTAATCGTGGTGGCGTTGGCGGGCGGCGTGGCGGGCGGCGCGGCGGTCGTCGGCAAAGTCGAGGCGATAAGATTTTTTATCGACAAGCTGAAACTTCGGACGAAACTGTTGCGCGAAGTCGAATTGCGAAATTTTTTCGGGCGATTGAGTTTCCTGCTTGAGAGCGGCGTGACATTGGACGAGGCGATAAGACTCTGCGTGGCGGCGAGCAAAAATCTGGTCGTGCGGAAAATTTTGTCGGATATAAAATTTTCGGTCGAACGCGGCGCGAGTTTGGGTGCAATGGTCGCGAAAGAAAAATTCCCGCCTCTGTACGTCGGCTTAATCGTGACGGGCGAGGCGGGCGGCGAGCTTGTCGGCATGTTGCGGCAGTGCGAATCGATGGCGGACTTTGAAGTCGAAGAAATTTTGCGGACGCTTCCCGCGAAGGCAGAAATTTTCGGGACGCTGTTGGCGGGGCTGATTGTGGCGACGTTGGTTTTCGCGGTCATGCTGCCGATTTTGGACACGACGGCTTTGTTTTAGGAGGCGGGCAGAATGATTAGACGATTGGTTGAGGTGTTGATAATCGTTTTGGGCTTTATGGCAACGACGGCAAGCGCAGCGATTCAAACGTATTCGGGCGTTGGGGAATACTTCATGACGACGGAGACGGTTGACTTCGCGAAACACGAGGCGGAACTTGCGGCGGAGCAATACATCTTGGAACAGGTCAGCGTCTACGTCAAAGAGCAAGCTTCAATGACAGACCACGAGCTTGACGAGGCCGAGATAATCACGATAGGCGCGGGGATTTTGCGAGTGACGGACACGAAATTTCAGATAGAGGACGACGCGGAGGGCTTGCGGGTTAAAGCGTTCGTGACGGCGAAAATTGACACGGACGAGCTTGCCGCCATGCTTGAGCGGGCAACGAAAGACCGCCTCCCTTAACGACGAGACGTAACTAATCGAGGGAAAATTATGCACGAACAAAAAGCTGTCGACAAACTGTTTGAATCGCACAAGATGACGAACAGCCCTGTCGCGTTTCTGCCGGAACTGTTGAAGAAATTTTTCAGCGGCGAAACGGACGAAAAAACTTTCATAAGCCGCCTCCTTCAAAACATGCGAACAGCAAAAGTTTGCCTGTCGCTCATGTCCAAAGATGACATCGCGGCGAATAAAATAATCTTCCGCAACGAATTCATACTTGCCGACCAAATTAACTTCGCCATCGTTGAACACAATTTACGCGGGCAAGAACTTAAGGATGCGCTTAAAAATTTTATCGCCGAATACAACGACGCCGACACGTGACGCGCAGGAAAAATTTTTCACATACCGAAAAACCTTCGCAAGGAGGGATTGTTATGGGGAAAATCTTTCGACGAACGGCGGCGGCTTTGCTTATCGTTGCAAGCGTGATGACGGCGGCTCTTGTCGGCGCGGCTGTTCAAATCTTCGACGGGCGCGGCGAATGCGAAATGGGCGACTTCGCGCCAATCAAGACGGCTCGCGACCGCGCCAAGCAACGCGCTCAACTCGACGCGCAAAAAAAGGCGGGCGTCTACCTGAAAACTTTTTCGCGCTCCGTAAACAGCGAACTGACTGACGACGAAGTCTCTGCCGTCACGACCAACATCATTGAACTTGTCGGCGCAGTGCAGTACGAAAACAAAACCTTTCAGCTGACCGACCAAACAACGGCGGTTGTCGTTGTTGCCACGCTGAAGGCGAAGATTGACCCCGAAGGCATTTACGCCTTCATAAAGCGCGACGAAAAGGAAAAATTTACAATCGTTCAGCAGAACACCGGCTTGCAGGACGCCATCGCCAAAAACGACAAAGAATTCGAGGACTTGAAGGAGCAATACAAGCGCGCCACCTCTCAAGCCGAACGTGACAGAATCCGCAAGCAACTAAACGACGCCGACCGCGACTTTTTGGCTAACGAGAAACTCGAAGAGGGAAACAAAATTGATTACGATGGCGGCGGAGGAGATTATAAGCGTGCGATTAATCTCTACAAAGAAGCACTAGCTCTTAAACCCGATTATGCCGAAGCCCATGTATCTCTCGCCAGAGTATATTCTTTCTTGGGGCAACATGAGCTTGCTCTTGCCAACTGTAACAAAGCAATAGAACTTGAACCCGTCGCCAAGAATTACATCTATCGTGCCCGGCTTGGTGAAGAAAGTCCTGAACTTGCTCTTGCTGATTTTAACAAAGCAATAGAACTTGAGCCTACTGCCAAAAATTACATCTATCGTGCCCGGTTTGGTGAAGAAAGTCCTGAACTTGCTCTTGCTGATTTTAACAAAGCAATAGAACTTGAGCCTTCTGCCAAGAATTACATTTACCGCGCTAATTTTCATAGCTCGACATACGAGCTTGCTCTTGCCGATTATACCAAGGCGATTGAACTGGAGCCTTCTGTTGAGAGTTACATTTATCGTTCAGAATCTTATAAAGGGCACTCAAAATACGAACTTGCTCTTAATGATTTGAACAAGATAATTGAACTGGAACCCTCTGCCAAAAATTACATTCGTCGTGCCGAATTTTACAAAGAAGTCCTAAAAGATAATGACCTTGAGTTTGCCGATTACAATAAGGCTATTGAAATTGAGCCATCTGCTGACAGCTACATTAAACGTGCCGGATTTTACAGAGAAGTCCTGAAAGACAATGACCTTGCGCTTACCGATTACAATAAGGCTATTGAAATTGAACCAAAATTTTCAAGTTACACTGCGCGTGCCTTCTTTTATAAAGAATTGCAAAATGAGGAGCTCTTTATTGCCGACTTGAACAAAGCGATTGAAATTGAACCAACCCTAATGAACTACTCTTGGCGTGCTTGGGTTTATAAAAGAATGAAAAAATATGAGCTTGCGCTTGCCGACTGCAACAAAATCATTGAACTTGCACCGACTTTTTCAAATTATACCCGGCGCGCTAATATTTATTCAGAGTTAAAAAATTATGACCTTGCACTTGTTGATTTGAATAAAGCCATTGAGATTGAGCCGAATGTTTTGAGCTATCTTAATCGTGCAAGATTTTATAGCAATGACTTGAAAAATTATGAACTTGCGATTAAAGATTGTAACAAAGCTATTAAATTTCTCACAACCTCGCAAACAGGGGATAACGTCGCTGTTAATGTCAACATATACCTCGGTATCGCATATCGTGAGCGCGGCAAAGCCTATCAAGCACTCGGCGAGGAGGCAAAAGCGCAAGCCGACTTCGCGAAGGCTAAGGAACTCGGCCACAACGGCTGAAACGTCACGTTGCCGGTTGTCGGGCTAGAAATGCGCAGGCATTTCGTTCCGGCGCGGCGACCAATTACGAATAATGAAGCGGCGCGGCGCGTCCATTGGATGCAACGTCACGTTGCTTTTTTGTTGCAGATTTCGTTGTCAACGGGCGCGATTTATGATTTAATAACCGTACAAAAATTTTCAAGGACAGGAAGTGATTTTATGGACGCGCTGATTTTATCGCGCCTGCAGTTCGCAATTACTACGATTTACCATTTCCTTTTCGTGCCCGTGACGCTGGGGCTTTCAATCTTCGTGGCGTTGCTTGAAATGTGGTACGTCAACAGCGGCAGCTACGAGGAGCGAATCAAGCTCAAAAAGCTCGTGAAGTTTTTCGGGACAATCTTCCTGATAAACTTCGCGATGGGCGTCGTGACCGGCATTGTGCAAGAATTTCATTTCGGCATGAACTGGTCGGAGTACGCGCGCTTCATGGGTGATATTTTCGGCGCGCCGCTCGCGCTTGAGGCTTTGACCGCCTTCTTCATTGAGTCGACGTTCATTGGGCTGTGGATTTTCGGTTGGGACAAGCTCAGCGAAAAATTTCATTGCCTGTGCATTTGGATTGTCGCTTTCGGCAGCAACCTGTCGGCGTTTTGGATTCTGGTCGCCAATTCCTTCATGCAACACCCTGTCGGCTACGCGATTGAGGACGGGCGCGCCGTCATGACGGATTTTTTTGAACTCGTCACAAATCCCTACGTCTTCGGAGAATTTTCGCACACGTTCTTTGCCGGCATAACGACGGGCGGTTTCCTGGTTATCGTCGTGAGCGCGTGGAAAATCGCTACAGACGAAGTGTCGCGCGAAATGTTCGTTCGGACGTTGCGCCGCGCAGTGCTCTACACGATGCTTGGCACTTTGGGAGTCATGGGTTCGGGACACATGCACGCGCAGTACTTGGCGGAGGCAAACCCGATGAAATTGGCGTCGTTCGAGGCCTTGTGGGAGACGGAAAACCCTGCGCCGTTCGCGGTCGTCGCCGATATCAATCAGGAGGCGCGCCGCAACGATTCAGAAATTCTTATCCCGAAAATGTTTACGTTCATGGTTCATAACTCATTCAAGGGCGAAGTCAAAGGCATTAACGACTTGCAACGCGAGGCGGTCGAAAAATACGGCAGCGGCTACTACATCCCCAATGACGTGCGCGGCATGTTTTGGAGCTTCCGCGCCATGGTCGGAGCGGGCGGCGCGCTTTTGTTTATCGTCTTCGTGACGGGCGTCTTAGTCTTTTTCTGCCGCGATACTCTTCGGGAGCACCGTTGTTGCTTGAAGTTCATGCCGCTGTTATTGCCGATACCGTTTATCGCGAACTCGGCGGGCTGGTACATAGCGGAGGCGGGTCGGCAGCCGTGGATAGTCGTCGGCCTGCAGAAAACGGCGGTCGCGGTCAGCCCCAACTTGTCGGCGGGCGAAGTCTGGATAACTTTGGTCGGCTTCACGGCGATTTATCTGTTCCTTGCGGTGCTTGCGGTCTTTGCGGCGGTCATGTTCATTCGTCGTACCAAAATCACCGAAGAGGAGTGATTGTCATGACAGAGCAAGAAAAAATTAACGCAGAAACTCAAAAACAGTTGGCAATGCAAGATGCAAAGTTTAATACGTTTATGGAAGAAATGCGCGACTTCAAAACCGAAATGCGCGACCGTGACAATCAGCGGGCGGCGGAGATTCGCGAGCTTCGACAAGATATGAAAACCATGCAAGCCAACCTTGACGCAAAAATTGACGGCATAGGCAAGCACGTCCAAAATTTGACGGTTGCCGCAATGGTCGGCATGGGCACGGCGGTCATAGGCATCGGAGCGATTGCCGTTACCGTCATGTATTCGGTTTTTTCGCGCTGAAGGGGTGAGGATTGTGGATTTAAATATCGTTTGGTTTATCTTGATAACGGTGCTGTTCACGGGCTTTTTTATCCTTGAGGGCTTCGATTACGGCGTCGGCATGATGATGGCGGGTCGTCCGCAAAATGAACGGGGGCAATTCGTCCGCGCGATAGGCCCCGTGTGGGACGGCAATGAAGTCTGGATGATAACGGCGGGCGGCGCAACGTTCGCGGCCTTCCCGCACGTCTACGCGACGATGTTCAGCACGTTTTACCTTGCGCTGTTCCTGATGTTGCTTGCGCTGATAATGCGCGGCGTGGCGTTTGAACTGCGCGGGAAGTTTCCGCATTCCGATTGGGTAAACTTTTGGGACTTCGGGATAATGTTCGGGAGCTTCGTGCCGGCGTTGCTTTGGGGCGTGGCGGTCGTCAACCTCTTGCGCGGTCTGCCGATAGATTATCAAATGCACTTCACGGGGCATTTCTTCGACTTGCTGAACCCGTGCGCGCTGCTCGGCGGAATATTCTTCGTGTTGCTGTTCGCGTTCCACGGAGCGAATTTCTTGCTGATAAAAATCGCAGACAAGGGACTCGTCGAAGACATCCGCAAGAAAAGCGTTTGCCTCGGCGTGTCGGCGTTGATAGCGTTCGCGCTGTTCGCGGGCTTCGCCTTCGCTGAAACGGACATCCTTGCGAAGTTGAGCACGGTATTTTTCTTGGGCTTCACGGTTGCCGCGCTGATAGCAAGTTGTGCGGGCGCGTATACGGGTTGCGGTTGCAAGGCGTTCATATCGTCGACGTTGGGCATAGCGTTCTTGACCATAGGCTTTTTCAACGCACTGTTCCCGCGCCTGATGGTGTCGAGTATTCTGCCCGATTGGAGCCTAAACATTTATAATGCCGCGTCGACGCCGCACACCTTGACGCTCATGACGATAGCGGCGGCGATTTTCGTGCCGATTGTCCTTTGCTACCAGGCGTGGACGTACAAAGTCTTTAAGGCCCGCGTGACGCCCGTCGACGTTCACTATCACTGAAAAAATCGGGCTGGCAATGCGCAACGTATCAACTAGTCCCTAGTCCCTAGGGACTGTGGACAATTCATTTTAACCAGAGAAGAATAGCAGCAAAAA